>NZ_QPMJ01000004.1:0-300000 GCF_003369835.1 Halorussus rarus
TACGAGTCGGAGGTCGTCTACCAGAACATGCAGGAGCAGTGGGAGGAGAAGGGCGTCGTGTTCTGCAACATGGACGAGGCCGTCCAGGAACACGAGGACCTCGTCAAAGAGCACTTCATGACCTCCTGCGTGCCCCCGAGCGACAACAAGTTCGCCGCGCTCCACGGCGCAGTCTGGTCCGGCGGGAGCTTCGTCTACGTCCCCGAGGACGTCACGGTCGAGATGCCCGTCCAGGCGTACTTCCGCATGAACTCGGAAGGCATGGGCCAGTTCGAGCACACCCTCATCATCGCCGAGGAGGGCTCGGAAGTCCACTACATCGAGGGCTGTTCGGCGCCCAAGTACGGCACCCACAACCTCCACAGCGGGGGCGTCGAGGTGTTCGTCGGCGAGGACGCCCACGTCCAGTACTCGACGGTCCAGAACTGGTCGAAGAACACCTTCAACCTCAACACCAAGCGCGCCCTCGTCGAGAAGGGCGGCCGCATGGAGTGGGTCTCCGGGAGCATGGGCTCGAAGGCTACCATGCTCTACCCCTGTTCGATCCTGAAGGGCCGCGGTGCCTCGGCGAACCACATCTCGATTGCGTTCGCTGGCGAGGGCCAGAACATCGACACCGGCGCGAAGGTCTACCACAACGCGCCCCGCACCAACTCCACCATCGAGTCCAAGTCCATCAGCAAGGACGGCGGCCGCACCAACTACCGCGGCCTCGTGCAGATTTCGGAAGGCGCGACCGACTCCTCGACCAGCGTGGAGTGCGACGCCCTGATGTTCGACAACGAATCGACGTCCGACACCATGCCGTACATGGAGATCGACGAGTCGAAGGTGGACGTCGCTCACGAAGCGACCGTCGGTAAAATCGGTGACGAGGACGTCTTCTACCTCCAATCGCGGGGGCTGGACGACGACGACGCCAAGCAGATGATCGTCTCCGGGTTCATCGAACCCATCACCGAGGAACTCCCCATCGAGTACGCCGTCGAACTCAACCGCCTCATCGAACTCGAGATGGAAGGCAGCCTCGGGTAGTCGCCCGGTCGGCCGCCTCCGGGACCCGTTTCCTCGCGGACGGTCTCGCGCGGCTTCGTTTTTCGCCGCCGTAGCGCCGGATTCTGTCAGGCGGATGCCACCGACGCAATGCGATAGCCGTTTAAGCGAGAAAGAAAACTGTCGCGTATGACCGGCGACTCCGCCGGGGATGACGACCGCGGCGGGTCACTCGGCATGGACGACGCGCTGAGCCTCCTCAGCGACCGCTATCGGCGCCACGCCCTCGCCTGCCTCGACGGGATGCCCGTGCCCGTCACCCTGGAGGGGCTCACCGACCAGGTCGCGGGCCGGGAGTTCCAGCAGCCGCCCGACAGGGTGTCGATGATGAAGCGGACCCAGATCGCCACCGCGCTCCACCACACCCACCTGCCGAAGCTCCAGGAGATGGGGGTCATCGTCTACGACGACGACGAGGGGAAGGTGACCGACATCGCCATCGGCCCGCCGCTCACCGGCTTCCTCGACAAGATCCGGCGCCACGAGGGGTGAACTGGCTAACGACGGGGGCTGGACCGCGTGCGAGCCGGAACCGCGAGCGACCGGACTCGACGGGCCCGGCGAGTCGATTCGCGGTCGGGCGCCCGACGCCGCAACCCCAAAGTCACTCTCGCCCGTCGGGTCAGTCATGGAGCAACCAACACGACCGGACGAGAGTCGGTCCCCGCTCGGAACGCTCGCCCTACTGGCGCTGACGTTCGCGCTCGGCTACGCCCTCGGTTCGCGGAGCGGCCGGGACTCCGGCGAGTGGCAGGACGTCCCGAGCGAGCCCACCGAGATCACCATCGACGGCGACGAGGACGGCGCCGAAGAGTAGGGCGAGCGTCCCCTTTCTCGCGCGCTCCGGACCCACTTCGAGAGCCGTCAGAACCCGGTCGCGTTGCCGTCCTTCCGGGGCTCGGTCGCGCCCGAGATGACCGGGTCGTCGCCGTCCAGTCCCTCGACCCGGGTCACCTGGGCGCCGCCGAACATCACCGGCGGGAGCACCCGGACGTCGTGGCCCTTCCGAGCGAGCTTCGACTGGACCGCGCCGTCGAGGCGGCCCTCGACCGCGAGCTCGCCCGACTCGCGGTAGCGCCACCGCGGCCGGTCGAGCGCGGCCTGGAGCGGCAGGTCGTAGTCGACGATGTTCGAGACGACCTGGACGTGGCCCTGGGGCTGCATGTACCCGCCCATCACGCCGAACGCGGCCCAGTCGCCCTCGTCGAACCGCGCGAGCCCGGGGATCAGGGTGTGGAACGGCCGCTTGCCCGGTTCGAGGCTGTTGGGGTGGTCGGGGTCGAGCGAGAAGGAAGCGCCGCGGTTCTGGAGCGCGATGCCGGTGTCGCCCGCGACCAGGCCCGACCCGAAGCCCGCGAACCGCGAGTTGATGAACGAGACCAGATTGCCCTCGGCGTCGGCCACGGTCAGGAGCACGGTGTCGGCGTCCTCGGCGTGCGAGTCGGGCACGCCGAACGAGACGTCGGTGTCGGCGGTCTCGCCGATGTCTGCGGCGCGCTCGCTCGCCCAGTCCTTCGAGCCGAGCGGCGGGATATCCTCGTACTCGGGGTCGGTGATGTAGCGGTGCCCGTCGTGGAACGCCCGCTTCATCGCCTCGGCGAAGTAGTGGATGCGCTCGGGCGAGTCGAGCGGGCGGTCGCCCGCGCCGACCTCCTCGGCGACGTTGAGCGCCTCAAGCGCGATGAGCCCCTGGTTGTTCGGCGGGAGTTCGTAGATCTCCGCGCCGTTGTAGGTGGTCGAGACCGGGTCGAGGAACTCGGGCTCGAAGTCGGCGAGGTCATCGACCGTCATGAACCCGCCCTTGTCCCGTATTTCGCCGGCGATCTGCTCGGCGATCTCGCCCTCGTACACCGCGTCTGCGCCCTCCTCGGCGATCTTCCGCATCGACTCGCCGAGTCGGGGCAGGCGCATCATCTCGCCCACCTTCGGGGCGCGACCGTCCTCGAGGTACGCCTCGCGGGCGTGCTCGTCGGTGAACAGTTCCTCGGCGCCGGTCCAGTGGCCGGCGATGATCTCCGAGACCGGGTAGCCCTCGCTCGCGTACTCGATGGCCGGGTCGAGCGCGTCCGCGAGAGTGAGTTCGCCGAGTTCCTCGACGGTGGCCTCCCACCCGCGGGCCGTGCCGGGCACCGTGACCGCGTGAGGACCGAGGAAGGGCATGCCGGCCTCCTCGGGCGAGTCGGTCGCGTAGCCCCGCGACTCGGGGTAGTAGTCACCGGCGTTCGGGTCGTCGTCCAGCGCCGCGCGGACGTTCTCGATGGTCGCCTCGGCCGGCGCGCCCCCGCACGAGCGCATCGCGCCCACCTCGCCGTCGGCGGTCCGGTACAGCGCGAATACGTCGCCGCCGAGGCCGGTGCTCGTCGGCTCGACGACGTTGAGCGCCGCGGCGGTCGCCACCGCGGCGTCGAAGGCGTTGCCGCCCTCGCGCAGCAGCCGGACGCCCGCCTCGGCCGCGAGCGGCTGGCTGGTCGCGACCAGGCCGTTCGGCGCGTAGACGGTCGAGCGTCGGGAGTCGAATCGATCCGGGTCCGGGTCGGTCATGTGAGGGAGTTGCGCGCCGGGGCTCAAAAGCGACCGGGAAGGGGCAGGCCGGAACGGCGGTGGGGAGATCCGACGACACCTCGAAAACGGGCCATTTCCAAAGCGTTTTGGCTGACCGGTCGGTTAGGTACACCCAATGAGCGAACCCACCGAGGACATCATGCGGGCGACCTTCTGCGCCCTCTGCGAGCGCGGCTACGCCGAGGTCACGATGCGTGACATCGCCGAGCAGGCCGACAGGAGCAAGGCCTCGCTCCACTACCACTACGAGAGCAAACACGGGCTCATGCTCGCGTTCCTCGACCACCTCTTCGAGCGGTTCACCGAGCGGGTCGGGTCGTTCGACCCCGCGACCGACGACCCCGACGAGTTCCTGCGGTCGTTCGTCGACGACGTGCTCCACCCGCCGGACGACGGCGACGACAGCGTCCGGGAGTTCCGGACCGCGGTGCTCGAGATCAAGGCCCAGGCGCCCTACGACGAGGCGTTCCGCGAGCGCCTCGCCCGGTTCGACGACCACATCGCCGAGAACGTGAGCGCGGCCGTGGCCGCCGGCATCGAAGCGGGCGTCTACCGCGAGTCGGTCGACCCCGACGCGGTCGCGCAGTTCGTGCTGACGCTGGCCGACGGCGCCCAGTCGCGCCACGTCGTCGCGGGCGACGACCCCGACGCCGCGATGGCGGCGTTCGAGGCCCACGTCGAGAGCCACCTCCTTGCCGACCCGGAGGTGCCCGCGTGAGCGACCGCGGCCCGCCCGGCTCCCGGGCGAGCGACCGCGGACTCCTCAGGCGGGCGGTCGAGAAGGTCGGCGGCCTGTTCAAGGGCCAGGACGAGCTCGACCTGACCAGCGGCGACATCGGCCGGCCGCTGTTCTTCCTCTCGCTGCCCATCATCGTCACGAACCTGCTCCAGGTCGCGTACAACCTCGCGGACACCTTCTGGCTCGGCCAGTACAGCACGGTGGCGCTGGCGGCCATCTCCTTCGGCTTCCCGCTCGTCTTCTTCCTCATCTCGCTGGGGATGGGCGTCTCGGTCGCCGGGAGCGTGCTGGTCGCCCAGCACACCGGCGCCGACGAGCCCCGGAAGGCCCAGTACGCCGCCTCCCAGACGGTGACGTTCGCGTTCCTGGTCTCGCTCACGCTGGGCGTGCTGGGCTACTTCTTCGTCGAGGACCTGCTCACGCTCCTCGGCGCCTCGCCCCAGGTGCTGCCCGGCGCCACCGCCTACCTCGAGGTCATGTCGCTCGGGCTGTGGGCGATGTTCGGCTTCCTGGTGTTCATCGCGCTGATGCGGGGTTCGGGCGACACCATCACGCCGATGCTGGTGATGTTCGGGACGGTCGTGCTCAACGTCGTGCTCGACCCGTTCCTCATCTTCGGGTGGACCGTGGTCGAGAACGCCCCGCTGGTCGGCACCCTGAGCTTCCCGGAACTCGGGGTCCAGGGGGCGGCCATCGCCACCATCTTCTCGCGCGCCGTGGCGATGGTCGTCGGGCTGGGCATCATGCTCCGGGGGCATCGGGGCGTCCGGATACGGCCGGGCGAGATGGTCCCCGACGCCGACTACGTCCCCCGGCTGGTCCGCATCGGCGTGCCGGCTTCGATCGAGGGGACCGGCCGCTCGATCTCGGTCAACCTGATGCTAATCGTCGTCAGCACGTTCTCGACGCCCGTGGTCGCGGCGTTCGGGGTCGGCACCCGCATCTTCTCGCTCATCTTCATGCCGGCCATCGCCATCGACCGGGGCGTCGAGACGATGACCGGCCAGAACATCGGGGCCGACAAGCCCGACCGGGCCGCGACGGCGAACCACTTCGCCGCGAAGGCGTCGTTCCTCGTGCTGGCCGCGGTCGGCGTCGTGGTGTTCTTCACCGCCCCGGCCGTCGTCAGCGTGTTCAGCGACGACCCCGAGGTGGTCCGGGTCGGCGCCGACTTCCTCCAGTGGGTCGCCCCCACCTTCGGGTTCATCGGCGTGGTCCGGGCCTACTCCGGCGGGTTCCGCGGCGCCGGGAAGGTCATGATATCGGCCGCGCTCGCCATCCTGATGCTCGGGTTCATCCGCCTGCCGGTCGCCTGGGTCGCCTCCCGCGTCGTCGACGTGTCCGTCGTCGGGGTCACGATTCCCGGCCTCGGCACGTTCGAGACCGACGCGCTCGCCGGCACGCTCGTCGCCGACCTGTTCGCCTTCTCGCTGGGGTCGCGGGGCATCTGGCTCGGGTTCGCGGTCTCGAACTTCCTGGCGGCCGCGCTCGCCTACGCGTGGTTCCGGCGCGGCACCTGGCGCGACGCCGACCTCACGGACGACCCGACCGCGGCCGTCGCCGACGACTGAGGGCGGGGTCGCCCGTCCCGGCGGTTCACTTCCTGGCGGCTTCGACCGGCGAGTCGCCCGACTCCTCGGCCACGAACGACTCCAGCCCGTCGACGAACGCCCCGCTATCCTCGGGAAACACCGAGATGGGTTTGGGCCGACCGACCACCCTTATTCGGGCCTTCCCGCGCTTGCGGTACGTCCAGTAGAGGCTGAGCCCGCCGAACGCCGCGAACGCCAGCCCGAGCGCCGCGTTCCGCGGGACCGAGTAGAGCCCGTAGCCGACGAGCAGGACGCTCAGAATCGCGAGGAAGTAGTCGACTTCCTCGACGGTGGCTTCGGCCACGTCGTCGAGCGCGACCCGGGTGATCTGGGGGTCGGCGTCCGCGCCCGCCCCGGCGTCGGTCACCACGAACAGGTGGTCGTCGGTCAGCGCGACGGACCCGCCGGTCCGCAGGGCCAGTCGCTCGCGTACGGTCTCGCCCTCGGCGAGCGCGTCGGACACGTCGGTCATCGTCGTGGAGTTGCGCCGGCGGGTCGAAAAAGGGTCGGTTGGCGCTGCCGAAATCCTCGTCCGGCGATGGTTTTCTGCCAGCGTGACGGATCAACAGCGCGTACCCCGAATTGAAGCCGATGGCCCGTGTCGGTCACCGGATTATCGCTGCGGACGACCACCTCGGTCGGTGGGTACGGTTTTGGTTCGCGCTGTTCACGTGAGCCTATGAGTGACCGCCGCCGCGAAATCGGGCGCGTGTCTCCGCAACGGCAGTTGACGGTTGATTACATGCGGATGGCGGGACACCGGAGCAACGTCTACGGACTCGTCGAAGTCGACGTCACCGATGCCAGGGAAAAGATCCGAACGATCGAGGAAGAGACCGGAACAGACCTCTCGTTCACAGCCTTCGTCGTCTCCTGTTTGGCGGCCAGCGTGGAGGAACAGCCACAGGTCCAGCGATACCGCGACTGGCGGGGACGGATCCACGAGTTCGAGGACGTGGACGTCAACGTCCTCGTCGAGCGTGAGGTCGACGGCGAACGAATCGGTGTCCCCCACGTCGTCAGAGCGGCGAATCGGCGGACGGTCCGGTCGATTCACGACGAGATTCGGCGCGTCCAGGCGGACACCTCGAACCCTCCCGAGGCCGGAATCGCCGGGCTCGCGAGCCGTCTCCCCGGATTCATCCGGAGACAGGTCTGGCGCCTCCCGCGGTGGTTCCCGTCGCGGTGGAAGCGCATGGCCGGCACCGTCGCCGTCACCTCCGTAGGGATGTTCGGCACCGGAAGCGGGTGGGCCATCAGTCCCACGAACTACACCCTCCAGCTCACCGTCGGCGGCATCGGAACCAAACCGCGCCTGATCGACGGCGAACTCCGGTCCCGGGAGCACCTGAGCCTCACCGTCACCTTCGACCACGACGTCGTGGACGGAGCTCCGGCCGCGCGCTTCGTCCAGCGGCTCGGCGAACACCTGGAAGCCGGCACGGGTTTAGACGCCGCGTCCGTCGAGTGAGCGACCGCTCGACCCGGGCACAAGACATTCCACTCCCATTGGGCCATCACGCTGCTGAACACACCCGCTCTATTCAGCACGGCAATCGCCGCGTTACCCCTTCTCCGAAAAGAGTCGAATACGACGTTCGCCCGACGAACGCCGACCCGGTCAGTCCGCGCCGGGCGCTCGCTCCTCGGCGTCGGCGTCCGAGACGTGGCGGTCCCAGAACGACCGGAACTCGCTGTCGTCCTCGGTGATGTCCTCCCACGCGGTCAGGCCGCGCTCCTCGCGGCTGCCGGGGACGGTGTTGTCGAGGAAGAACGCGACGATGCCGCCGACCGCCATCCCCGTGCCGCCGATGACGTAGAGGGTCTGGGCGACGAACTCCGAACCCAGGACCGGGCCGACCACCGCGACGTTCGCCAGACCGGTCTGGAACGCCCCCGCGCTGCCGACCGCCGACACGTAGTTCGGAATGGCGAGCCCGGCGAACAGCGCGAGTCCGACGATGAAGATGTTGCGGTTCTCGTCTAAGTCGACGTACTTCAGTTGCGAGAGCCCGACCGCGGCGATCTGGCCGAACATGGCGACGAACAGGCCGCCGACGATTGGCGTCGGGATGGTCGCGAACAGCTGGCCGACGAAGCCGACGTAGCCCACGACGATGGCGACGATGGCTCCGATCTGGACCACGTAGCGCGAGGCGACGCCCGTGATACCGATGGCGCCGACGTTCTCGGTGTACGAGGTCGAGCCGTTGCCGGTGCCCATGATGCCCGCGAAGAGGTTCCCCAGCCCCTCCATGCCGATGCCGTGGTCGATGCGCCGGGCGCTGGGCGCGCCCCGGCCGGCCATCCGGGCGACCGAGTGGTAGTCGCCGAAACTCTCGATGACCGAGGCCAGCATCCCGGCGAACATCCCGATGACGAACGACCCGCGGAACATGGGCGTGCCCCACTGGAACGGGTAGATGGGGACGAACAGCTGGGCCTCGAACACCTGCGAGAAGTCGACGTAGCCCGCGGTGCCCGGCGAGTAGACGCCCGCGACCGAGAGGCCGGCCGCGAGCAGCCACGCGGTGACGAGCCCGAGCAGCACCGGGAACAGCCGGAACGCCCGGTGGCTGGTCTTGAGGTACTGGGAGAACAGCACGATGAGCGCGACCGTGAGGCCGGCGAGCCACCAGTTCTGGTCAGGCGCGGTGATCTGGGGGACGTTGAACAGCGAGAGCCCGATGAGCGCGATGACCGGCGCGATGACGATGGGGCCCATGTGGCGCTTGAGCCAGCCCATCACGCCGAAGTAGCCGATCAGCACCTCGGCGACGCCGGCGACGATGACCGCGCCCTGGAGCTGGAGTATCATCGTCTCCCAGCCCGCGCCGCTGGTCTGGAGCACCCCGACGATGGCTAGCGCCGGCGCGAGCATCGAGAACGTCCCGCCCTGCACGATGGGGTACCGGTTCCCGACGGTGGTCTGGGCGAGGGTGGCGATGCCCGAGACCACGAAGAACGTCCCGATGAGCCGGGCGGTCGCCCCCGCGGGCATGCCCATCGCTCCCGCCAGCACGAGCGGGATGGCGATGTTCGCGCCGATCATCGTGAGGTAGTGCTGGACGCCCAGCAGCACCGACTCGCCCAGGGGCGGCTTGTCGTCGATGCCGTACTCGACGAAGCTGGCGGGTTCGCGCTCCGAACCGGGGTCCGGACTCGGGCCGGGCCCCTCGGGCGCGAAGTCGTCCTCGACCTCCTCGAGGTCGTCCTCCCCGCTCACGGGGACCCACCCCGCGGCGGGACCTGGTCGCTCGCTCTCCGGGTCGCGATAACGTCGTTTATAAGCTCCATCGCTACGGTCGCAGCAAAAGCCGGCACGGATATACCGGTACCGGTTTCCGAAACCGGCGGAGAGCGCCGACGTCCCGCTGTACCGCCGATTGCCGGCAATTCTCGGACGCTACTGTCCGACCGGCATCTACGGGAGCGCGACGACGTGGCTCTCCGGCCGCGACGTGTCAGGGACTTCGCGCCAGCACCGACTCGCCCCGCGGACGGTCGGCGATAAGCACCGTCTTCTCGACGGGCAGTCGGAGCGTACGCGACTCATACTTTTGGCCGAAGGGGTGGCCCGTACGCCCATGTCAGAGTCCGTTCGGTCCCGGACCGGCCCGAGTGACGACCCGGAGCGCGAGTCGGTCGTCGTCCCGGCCATCGGTACCGCGAGTTCGGTCTACTGCCTCCGGTCGCTCAGCCGGCGCGGCGTCCACACCATCGCGGCGTCCGAGCAGGACTCGCCCCCGGCGTTCTGGTCGCGCCACTGCGACGAGACGAAGTCGCTCCCCTCCTACCGGGACGACGTGGTGGCGTACAAGGACGAACTGCTGGCGCTGGCGCGGCGACCTGACGTGAAGGCCGTCACCCCGCTCCGCGAGATAGACGTGTACGTGTTGGCGCGGTACCGCGACGAGTTCGAAGAGCACCTCCGGCACGTCTGGCCGACCATGGAGATGCTGCGGGTCACCCACGACCGGGTGTCGCTGATGGACGCGGCCGAGCGGGCGGGCGTCGACGTCGCCGAGACGAAGGTGCTGGGCGACGTCGACGACTGGGGCCGCGGCTGGATCGTCAAGCCGCGGTACGCGGTCCTCGTCGACGAGTACGTCGACTCGTACTCGCCGTCCGACTTCGGGGCGGGCGTCAACACCCTCTACTTCGAGCCGGGCGTCGAACCCGACTTCGAGCAGATCCGGGGGGACATGGGCCACGACCCCATCGCCCAGGAGCGCGTTCCGGGCGAGGAGTACGCGTTCTGGGCGATGTACGACCGCGGGGAAGCCCTGGCGACCTGCCAGAAGATCCAGACCCGGTCGGTCACCTACGCCGGCGGGTCGAGCGTATACCGCGAGACCGTCGATATTCCGGAGCTGGGACGGGCCGGGCAGGCGCTGCTCGACCACCTCGACTGGCACGGGCCGGGGTGCGTCCAGTTCATCCGCGACGAGGAGACGGGCGAGTTCAAGCTGATCGAGGTCAACCCCCGTCTCTGGGGTTCGGTGACGTGCGCCATCCACGCGGGCCGGGACTTCCCGTACTACTACTGGCAGTTGGCCAACGACGAGCCCGTAGAACCCGAGGAGGCGTACGAGGTCGGCGTGGGGACCCACCAGCTCAGCGGCGAGGCGGTCCACCTCTACAACGTGCTCGCACACGACAACCCGGTGGTCGACCCGCCGAGGTTCCCGACCCGCGCGTGGGAGATCGCCAGGTCGCTGTACGACCAGCCTAACTTCGATTACCTGTCCCGAGAGGACCCCGGCCCCTTCGTCAGGGAGTTCCTGAACCACGCGGGCGACCTCACCGGCCGGTTCCGGGACGTCCTGACGGTGGAATCCGGGGAGCGGTCGGTTCCGAGCTCCGCGTCTCGGTAACCCCCGCCGGTGGGACCGGGACGAGAACGTCCGCCAGTGCTACGGAACGAGGTTCGTTCCCCTCCCGGGATAGTTCTGCAACCGTTTCGGCCCGCGGGCGCCGAGGGTAACCGCGTCGGTCGCGCCCTGCTCGACTCGGAACCGGTCGAATGGGTCGACGTCGACGACCCCATCGTCCGCCGCGACGTCGGCAGCGAGCGCGACCTGCGGGCGCTCCGGGGCCGCCGGTCCGAATCGGGGTCCGCCCGTCAGTCGGGGTCGGGCTCTGGCGGCGGGTCCGAGTCGCCCGCCGACGGCTGCTCGTCGTCGGCGTTCGACCCGGACCGGGCGTGAATCGGCCCCTCGGCCTCGGTCAGCCGCCCGCCTTCCCGGCCGTTCGAGACCGCGAGCACCTCGCCGACGACCGAGAGCGCGATCCGGGTCGGCTCGCCCCCGCCGAGGTCGAGGCCGACCGGCGTCGCTACGCGGTCGCGGTCGGCCGCCGAGAGCTCGACCCCCTCCTCGGCCAGCGCGGCCCGCAGTTCGTCGAACCGCTTGCGCGGCCCCATCAGGCCGACGTACGGCACCTGCGTGTCGAGCAGCGATTCGAGCGCCAGCCGGTCGTCGACGAAGTCGTGGCTCATCAGCACCGCGTAGGTGTCGGTCGGCCGCGAGACGGCTTCCTCGAGCCCGGCGGGCCTGACAGCGACGACCTCGTGGGCCGCCGGGAACCGCTCGGCGTCGGCCCGCTCGCCGCGGGCGGCCGCGACCGTGACCCGGAAGCCGGCGTCGCGGGCGAGCCGGGACACCGGCCGGACGTCCCCGCCGTGGCCGAAGATCAGCAGTTCGGGCGCCGGCTCGAGGCCGTCGACGAAGACTGCGGCGGTCCCCCGGTCGGTCTCGATTTCGACGGTGGCAGACCGGCCCGCCGCCGCGAACGCCGCCGCGCGCTCGCGGACCGCTGCCACCGCGTCGTCGGGGAGCGCGGGCCGGGCGTCGGTCGCCTCGACGTCGCCCGTCCGGTCGACGAGGGCTCGGGCGCCGACCGGGACCGCGCCGTCGCCGCCGACGGCCGTGAGCAGGGCGACGCGCTCGCCCCGACCAACCCGGTCCAGCGCGGGCCGGAGGCTCGCGTCGGCGGGCTCGACCAGCACGTCGATGACGCCGTTGCAGCCGAGCCCGAGCGCCCAGGTGTCGTCCTCGCCGGTGAGGTCGAACGTCTCGCACTGCGGGCCCTCGGCCAGCGCCGCCTCGGCGAGGTCGGTCACCGGACCGTCGAGGCACCCGGCCGTGACGCCGCCAACGGCCTCCTCGTCTGCGACGACCCGCTTCGCCCCGGGCCGCCGGTAGGCCGACCCCTCGACGCCGACGACGGTGGCGAGGGCCGCGGTCGGGCCGTCGCCCTCGTCGGTCGCCTCCTCGACGGCGTTCCGGAGGCTCTCGCGGACCGACAGCGCGCTCGAGGCCCACGGGTCGGTCTCGTCGTCCATGGCACGTCGTAGCAAGGACGGGTATTTAGGTGTTGGCGTCGGCCGACCGGGCCGGAGTTATCCGTCGAGTCGCTTCCGCATGCAGGTCGCCGAGTCCGGACAGCGGTCGGCGAACTGGGACGTCCCCCGGACGCGCTCCGGCGCCGCCTCCCGACCGACCCGTTCGTAGCCGCGCCGGGCGAAGAACTCGGCCGCGGTCGTCGTCAGCAGGTACAGGGTCTCGACGCCGTCCACCCGGGCGCGCTCCTCCAGCGCGTCGCAGAGCGCCGTCCCGTACCCCGCACCGCGCATCGGCGCCGGGACGGCGACCGACCGGAGGAGCCCGGCCGACCCGTACCGCTCGACGCCGCCGATTCCGACGAGTGCTCCGCCGGACCGGGCCACGTAGAAGCACTCGGGGCTGGACCGCACCGCCTCGTGCGGAAGCCCGTTCGCGTCCAGCAGTTCTTCGATACGGTCCAGGGTCTCGGAGTCGGCCTTCCGGAGCGCGAGCGATGGTGTCGGATCTGTCATGTGATTCTCGTTGTGCTCGTCAGCAGTGCGGACACGCCGCATCGTCGGCGGGCGGCGTTATCGTCACTCGGACCCGGCCGGCGAGGTCGAACGCGAACCCGCGGCAGTCGCGGAAACACTGATGGAGCGCGTGCACTCGTCGTGCGCCGACGACCAGTCCGGCGAGGGACGCGAGCGCGACGGCGCCGGCCATCGGCCGGCTGACGACCCAGAGCGCGAACGGAATCGCGGCTATCACGGCGTAGCTGACGAGGACGCGAGTCCACGTGAGCCGGTCGAGCGCCGGACGATCTCTCGGGGAAGGTGGTGGCGTAAACATGTGTCAGTTCGGGGTCGCGGTCGAATCGTTCGGTGCCGGTTTCGTCCCAGTTATCGTGGCCGAGACGATGTAGTCGCTCAGGTCGCGGTCCTCGTCCCACTCGTCGATGAACTCGCCGCTGTCGGCCTCCGGCTCGACGGCGACGTCCGCGAAGCCGGCGTCGGCCAGCAGGGCTTCGAGTTCGGGAATCGCCGCCGCGCCGGCGACGCACCCGGCCACCGACTCGGGGTCGGCGCGGACGTCGGCGGGCAGTTCGGCGGTCCGGACGACGTCCGAGATGGCGAGCCGGCCGCCGGGCCGGAGGACGCGGTGGGCCTCCTCGAAGACCCGCCGCTTGTCGGGCGAGAGGTTGACGACGCAGTTCGAGAGCACGGCGTCGACCGTCTCGTCGGCGACCGGCAGGTGCTCTATCTCGCCGAGCCGGAACTCGACGTTCGTCGCGTCGTTCTTCTCGGCGTTCTCTCGAGCGGTCTCAACCATCTCGGGGGTCATGTCGACGCCGACGACCCGGCCGCCGGGGCCGACCTCCCGTGCCGCCAGGAAGCAGTCGAAGCCGCCGCCGGAGCCGAGGTCGAGGACGGTCTCGCCCGCCTCGAGGCTCGCGATCCCGGTCGGGTTGCCGCAGCCGAGACTCAGTTCGGCCGCCGCGTCGGCCGCGTCGACGTCTTCAGTCGAGTAGCCGAGCTGCCGCGGCCGGTCGCCGGTCAAGTCGTCGGACGACTCGCCGCAGGAGTCCGAGCCGCCGCAGCACGACGATGATTCTTCGGCGATCTGCCCGTACCGCTCGCGCACGGCGCTGCGCTGGTCCGCGGCGTCCAGTTCCCCGTCCGGCCCGTCTGCGGTGGAGGCGTCGTCACTCATCGTCGACCGACCTCGTTTCGTCGAGCATGTCCAGGAGGCGTTCGGCCCGCGGCGTCGCGGAGTAGTAGCGCCACCTGCCCTCCTTCCGGCGCTCGACCAGCCCGGCGCTGAAGAGCCGCGAGAGTGCCTGACTGACCGCGCTCTGGCTCACGCCGAGGCTCGGTTCGAGCTCGCAGACGCAGACGCCGTCCTCGGCACCGGCGATGAGCCGGAGCGCCTCGTACCGGGTGTCGTTGCCGAGCGTGGCGAGCGTCTCGACGTCGGCGGCGACCGCCGCGTCCGAGAGCGCGTGGTCGGCCGAACAGCAGGCCGGCGCCGTCCCGTCGTTTCCGTCCGAAACCTGACCGCCTCGGTTCTGCCCACTCATTTTAGTACATGCTAATATTAGGCTCCGCTAATATAATTGTTCGGGTCGCGACCTGCTGGCGAGCGATGCCGGTCAGAATCGCGACCACGCGGGTCAGATTCTGGTCGGACTCGCGACCGGACGAATCCGAGAAACGGCGTGCGAAGGCCCGGCACGCCGCCGGACGGAAAGATATTTCGGTCGCTCCGCCGGTACGTTCCGCATGGAGCTCTCAGGGAAGTCGGTCCTCGTCACCGGCGGTGCCGGGCTCATCGGCACTCACCTCACCGAGTCGCTCGCCGAGGACAACGACGTGCTCGTCGCGGACAACTGCTCGAAGGGCAACCGCGAGTGGGTGCCCGAGTCGGCGGCGTTCGCGGACTGCGACCTCACCGACCCCGACGACGTGGCCGAGGTCGTCACCGACGACCTGGACGTCGTCTTCCACCTCGGGGCGCTCTCGGACGTCAACCGCGGCGACCACCGCCGGGTGTTCGAGGAGAACAACGCGATGCTGTACAACCTCCTCGAGCGCATGGACGAGGTCGGCCTCTCGAAGATCGCGTTCGCCTCCTCCTCGGCGGTGTACGGCGAGGCCCCGCGCCCCACGCCCGAGGACTTCGCACCGCTCGAACCGGTCAGCACCTACGGCGCGAGCAAGCTGGCCGGCGAGGGCCTGCTCTCGACGTACGCCCACTCCCACGACTTCACGACCTGGATGTTCCGGTTCTCGAACGTCGTGGGACCCCACCAGCGCAACAACGTCATCTCGGACTTCATCGAGAAGCTGCTCGACGACCCCACGAGCCTCGAGATCCTGGGCGACGGGCGCCAGGAGAAGTCCTACCTCCACGTCGAGGACTGCGTGAGCGGGATGGAACACGTCGTCGAGCACACCGACGAGCCGACCAACCTCTACAACCTCGGCACCCGCACGACCGTCTCGGTCACCCGCATCGCCGAAATCGTCGGCGACGTGGTTGGCGCCGACCCCGAGTTCGAGTACACCGGCGGCGACCGGGGCTGGACCGGCGACGTCCCGAAGATGCGCCTCTCCATCGAGAAGGCCAGCGCCATCGGGTGGGCGCCCGAGCGCGAGAGCGCGCAGGCGGTCCGGACCGCGGCCGAGCAACTACACGAGGAGCTGCGCTGAAGCGCGACGGGGCGGTCACTCCCCGCTCGCGGTCGTAGTGAACCCCTCCCGCGAGACGCGAATCCGCGTCCAGTACACCTCGCCGTCGTAGCGGACGACGTACGTCCCGTCGACTCGCCCGGACGGACTGTCGTCCTCGTCGTCCTCCCACGCGTACCGGACCTCCTCCTGCGACCGGAACCGCTCGCCCAGGTTCCAGACGGCGTCGGGCGGCTTCTCGCCGCCCGGAACGTAGTAGCCGCCCTCGTCCTCGATAGCCTGCGAGACGACGTCGCGCTCCTCGCTCGATAGTCCCGAGAGTTCGAACGCGTACCGCTCGCGAATCGTCGCGCCGTAGGCCTCTGCCGAGGGATTGACCTGCTCGGCCTCGTACCGGTAGGTCTTCAGGGACGTCTCCCGGGAACCGTCGACCTCGAACCGGCCCCTGGTCTCGGCGTTCCAGACGATTACGGAGTGTTCCGGTTCGGGGACGAGCGCGGACTCGGAGATTTCGCCCTCGCGGTAGCGCAGCGACGACCCGACCCCGAGGAAGCCGCCGTCGGCCCACCCGCGGGCCGCGAACTTCTCGCGGTCGACAGCGGGCAGGTCCTCGAAGCGGACCGTCTCGCTCTCCGAGACCGATTCGTCGACCGGGTCGAGCGTGAAGGAGAACGCGGTGGCGGGCGCGGACGCGACGACCTCGCGGGAGAGCCGGTAGACCGCGTCGTCGTAGACGACCGAGCGGTTCGCCGGCAGCGGCGGGTCGGTGTCCCCGACGGTCGCGGAGTCGTTCTCGACGGCGTCGGCGACGAGCCGGTTCCGCTCGGACGGCCCCTCGTCGAGGCGGTAGGTCACCTTCTCGGCTATCCCGGCGTCGGTTATCTGTTCCATGTGGAGGGAGGCGGCGGGCGCCCTCGCGCAGCCGGTGCAGCCGCCGGCGACGGCGATCGCGAGGGTCGCGCCGGAAGCGAGGAACTCGCGGCGGTCCATGTCGGCGGGGTTTCCGTCGGTCCGGCTTAAAGTATCGGGTCGGAGACGTGACGACGGGGTCCAGAGTCACGACGGCGGGTCGGCCGTCACAGCGGGGCGACGGTTACGCCGCGCCGACCGTCACTCCTGGAGGCGCTCGACGAGCGACCCGAGCCGGCCGGTGTCGCCCGTGACGAGCCGGTCGGAGTCGAACAGGCGCACCGACAGCCAGACCATGACGGCGGCGAAGCCGACCTGGTAGGCGACGCCGGCGTAGACCAGCCCGAGGTCGCCGAACAGCAGGCGCTGGGGCGCGACCACCGGGTAGGTCGAGGGGATCGCGAACAGCGCCAGCTTCACCGGCAGCGAGAACGACGAGAGCCCGAAGTACATCGAGACGAACACCGGCGCCATCACCACGAGCATGAGCGGGACCATCAGGGTCTGGGCGCCCTTGCTGTCGTCGGCGAACACGCCGAGCCAGAGCGCCAGCGCGAGCACGTCGACGATGGCGAGCGTGAGCAGCACGCCCACGAGCAGGTAGTCGCCGCCGCTCAGTTGCGGGAGCGAGGCGACGCCCGACCCGGTCGACGGCCGGGAGAAGTAGATGGAGGCGGTGTAGAGCCCGGCCATCAACAGCCCGAGCAACGCGCCGCTCACCAGCTTGGCGGCCACGATGGTCCGGCGCCGGACCGGCATCGTCAGCAGGGTCTCGAGGGTCTTGTTCTCCTTCTCGCTGCCCATCCCCTGGATCATCAGCTGGCCGGCGCCGAAGATGGCGAACACCATCACCATCCCCAGCATGAAGAACCGCAGCGACACCGCCTCGGTCAGCGCGCCCGGCGAGGCGTCGACGCGCGTCCCGCGGACGTACGTCGTCTGGACGTCCCCGACCGGCGCGAGCGCGGTGGCGTTCGCGCCGGACCTCGCCAGCGCGAGCCGGTCGTTCACCGCCCCGACGAGCGCGGCCGTCTTCGCGGACGCGCTGCCGGTCGCGAAGTTCACGCCGTCGACGGCCGAGTGGACCGACAGGTTCGCGCGCTCGTCCGCCCGAATCCGCTCGGTGAAGTCGGGCGGGACCACGACGACGACCGACGCCTCATCCCCGCGTTCGAGCACGCGCCGCGGCGAGACCGACGACCCCGAACTGGTCGACGTGACGTTCGCGGTCCGGTCGATGGTGTCGACCGCCAGCCGGCCGTACTCGCCGGCGTCCTGGTTGACCACCGCGACCGCCATCGGGTCGTCGGCCTGGTCCTGGATCGAGCCGACCCCCTGGAGCGTGACGACGACGAACAGCGGCGCCACCAGCAGCGGGATCAGGTATCTCGGTCGGGCGAGCTCCCGGAGCTCCTTCTTCAGGAGCCGGAGGAAGTGGCTCATGCGGTCGCCTCCAGGAACGCCTCCTCGAGGTTATCGACGTCGTACCGCTCCTGTAGTTCCCCGGGCGTTCCGACGCCGACGATCTCGCCCTCGTCCAGGAGCGCGACCCTGTCGCAGAGGGTGGCGACCTCCAGCATGTCGTGGGAGGACAGCAGGACGCTCCGTTCGGCGTCGGGGTAGTCGTCGATGATGTCCCGGACCCGCCGGGCGTTCCGGACGTCGAGGCCGGTGGTCACCTCGTCGAGGATGGCGAGTCGGGGCTCGGTCATGAGCGCGCTCGCGACCAGCAGCTTCCGGGTCATCCCGGTGCTGTACTCGGCGGTGTCGTCGTCGATGCGGTCGCCGAGCGCGGCGATCTCGACCCCGCGCTCGACCCGCGGGCCGGGGTCGTCGAGGTAGAACCCGGCGACGAACTCCAGGTACTGCCGGCCGGTCATGTTGTCGTACGCGCCGGCCTCCGCCGGGAGGTACCGGATGGCCTCCCTGACGGCGTTGGCGTCGCGCCCGACCTCGTCGCCGAAGACGGCCGCCGAGCCGTCGGTGGGTTCGAGCAGCGTCGAGAGGATGCGCAGCGTCGTGGTCTTGCCCGCGCCGTTGGGACCGACCAGCCCGAACGTCTCGCCGGCCTCGACCTCGAAGGAGACGCCGTCGAGCGCGGTCGTCGACCCGTAGGACTTGGTCAGCCCGTCGATCGTCACCGCGTTCATGGCGTTCGGCCTCGTACGGTGGTCGGTCGCGGAGTTGGGCGGCCAGTCGACGTCGGTCTCCGGTGCGGGTCGCGCCGGTCGGGCGCGGGGAGGATGTCGTCCATACTCGCCCGCTGTATCCAGAGATGTAAAATTGTTCTCGTATTCGTCCTGTCACTAGCCGGAGCCAGACAAGACGCGACCGGGTAGTCCCCGGCCCGACGATGCGGCCGACCCGCGAAAGATTCCCGGCGACGCACCAAAGGATAAGTCGCCGGCTGCCGTCGAATCAAGCGATGACGCTCACGCTCGCCCGACGACCCGTCGACGCGCTGGAGGTTCCGGACCGATGACCCACACCAGCGAGGCGCTGGTCGAGCAGTTGGAGGACCTCGGCGTCGAGTACGTCTTCGGCTACCCCGGCGGCCGGGTCATCGAACTGCTCGACGAGCTCCCCGAGTCCGACGTCGAGGTGGTCCGCCCGCGCGACGAGCGCGAGGGCAGCGTCATGGCCGAGATGTACGGCCGGCTGACCCAGACCCCCGGCGTGCTCGCGGGCCAGGGGCCGTGGGTCGGCAGCATCGGGACCATCGGCCAGATGGAGGCCCGGCTGTCGTCGTCGCCGATGGTCGCGCTGACCGAGGCCAGCGAGCGGGGCGACTACTCGACGTTGGCGCCCTACCAGCAGTCCCGCGGCGACTACGGCGGACTCGAACTCCCGAAGATTCTCGACGCGGTGACCAAGGAACACTGGTTCCCGCGCTCGCCGACCGAGACGCTCCGGAGCGTCCAGTTGGCGTTCAAGCACGCCACCGCGGGGCGGCCCGGACCCACGGCGGTCATCTTCGACGGCGACGCGATCACCGAGGAGGTACCCGAGGACCCGATTCCGCCGGTCTGGAACGCCGACGAGCAGGTCCGCAACTGGGACGCCGCGCCGACCGACCGCGACGTCGCGGCCGCGGCCGAGGCGCTCGCCGAGGCCGAAAAGCCCGTCATCATCGCGGGCAACGGCGTCCACGCCGCCCAGGCCTACGAGGAGTTGCAGTCGGTCGCGGAGGCCTACGACGCGGTGGTCGCGACCTCCTACCTCGGCAAATCGACGATTCCGGAGACCCACGACCTCGCGGCCGGCGTCATCGGGTCGTTCGGCCACGAGGGCGCGAATCAGGTCGTGAGCGAGGCCGACGCGCTGCTCGCGGTCGGCTGTCGGCTGAACCCGATGGACACCAACTGGCAGGCGCCCTCCTTCATCCGGCCCGACGAGCAGACCATCGTCCACGCCGACGTCGACACCCGGAACGCCGGGTGGGTCTACCCCGCGGACGTGGGGCTGATCGGAGACGCGAGCGAGAGTCTCCTGGCGCTGGTCGAGGCGGCCGAAGCGGGAGGTGCGGGCGAGGACGCCGGCAACGGCTGGGCGCGCGGCCGGGCGGAGTCGGCCCGCGAGTCGTTCAGCGACCCGAAGTGCGACTCGGACGACGCGCCGATCAAGCCCCAGCGCGCCGTCAAGGAGATCGAGGCGGTGGTCGATGAGGACACCATCGTGACCGCCGACTCGGGCAACAACCGGTTCTGGCTGCTGAACTACCTCCAGACGCCGGGCGTCCGGACCTACTTCGGGTCGGGCGGCGTCGGCGGCATGGGGTGGGCCACCCCGGCGGCGGTGTCGGCCGCCATCACCACCGACAAGGACGTCGTCGGCGTGGCGGGCGACGGCGGGTTCACCATGACGATGACGAGCGTCGAGGTCGCGGTCGAGCAGGGAGTCGCGCCCACCTTCGTCGTGCTCAACGACACCAGCCTCGGGATGGTCCGCCAGATGCAGGAGGACGAGGGCGACATCGCGGGCGTGGAGTTCCACGACACCGACTTCGTCGCCATCGCCGAGGGGTTCGGCGCCGAGGGCGTCCAGGCGACCACACCCGACGAACTCGGGGCGGCGCTCGCGGAGGGCAAGGACAGCGACGTGCCCACGGTCGTCGACGCCCGCATCGACCGCGACGAGGAGATGGCCGACCAGCTCCAGTCGTCGTTCTACGCCGAGGTCGGCGGCCTCCACGAGTGAGCAGGTGAGAGACGGGCAGTGTTTCTCCGGGCAGTCGGCACGTCGGAAGACCCCCGACGCGGCCGAATCCTCGGGGAGCGGTCAAACCTCGTCCAGCACCTCGTCGGCGAACTGCGCCAGCACCGTCCGGGCGTCCCGGTCGCCGCCGCGGAGGCCGACCGCGAGGTGGTCGACGCCCCGGTCGGCGAGCGCCCGGACGTGGTCGACCAGCCACTCGCTGCCCGCGGCGAACCCCTGGTGGACGTGCTCCATCTCGGCACCGGGGTCGGCCTTCAGCTCCACCGTCATCGCCTGGGCGTAGGGCTTGTCGCCCGCGGCCTCGCGCCAGTCGGCGAGGACGTTCTCCAGGGTGTTCTCGGGGAATCGGTACTGGAGCCAGCCGTCGCCCCGGTCGGCGATCCAGTCGAGCGACTGCCTCGAGTGGCCGGTCACCAGCAGGGGCAGCGACTCGGTCGTCGGCTTCGGGACCAGGTCGAGCGACCCGTCGAGCGTCCCCAACGACGACTCCATTTCCGGGAACTCCTCGGCCCAGACCGTCCGGAGCACCCGGACGTGCTCGCGGAACAGTTGGCCGCGCGCGTCCTCGTCGACGCCGAACGCCGCGTACTCCGGCGGCCGGTCGCCCGAGGCGACCCCGAGCACGAGGCGGCCGTTCGAGAGTCGGTCGACCGACGCGGCGGCCTTCGCGACGTGGAGCGGATGGCGGAGCGGGAGGACGACGCTGCCGGTCGCGAGCGCCACCTCGTCGGTCCGAGCCGCGGCCTGTCCCAGGTAGACCCAGGGGTCGTACACCTGGCCCGCGTCGCCGAACTTCGGCCAGTAGGTCGGGACGTCCCGGACCCAGAGCGCGTCGAACCCGAGTTCCTCGGCGTACGTCGCGAGGGCCATCTGGTCGTCCAGCGCCGCGGGGTCGGCCGCGTCGGTCGCGTCGGTCGCGATGGGGAAGAACAGGCCCACGGTGAGGTCGCGGTCGTCTGACTCGTCCGCGTCGGTGGCCCCGAAGAGGCGTCGGAACCCGCGATTGCGGTGGTCCAGGTTCGCGCGGTCGGTCATCGTTCCGAGACAGGAGGCCGGGGTACGAGAAAGGTCCGACACCGGAACGTCAGAGTCGTTACTAATCCGAGGTGTTTAGCGGGACGAGCCCGTATCGAAGTGACATGAGTTCAGCCGACCCGCAGGGGCTGCAGGCGTTCCCCCGGGAACTGGAGAGCCGGGAGTCGTGGCTCGAACCGTTCGACTGGTACCGGGAGATGCGCGACGAGGCGCCCGTCCGGTACGACGAGGACCGCCGGACGTGGGACGTGTTCCGGTACGAGGACGTCAAGCGCGTGCTGGACGACGACGAGACGTTCTCGGTGAATCCCCGCCTCGCCAGCGACTTCGTCGAGCCCGACAACCCCGGCGAGGGGCTCATCTTCGACACGATGCTGTTCCAGGACCCGCCGCGCCACGACGAACTCCGGGGCGTCGTCGACGAGGAGTTCCAGCCCCGGACGCTCCGCGAGCGCGAGCCCCACTTCCGGGAGCTGGCGGCCGACCTCCTGGACGAGGCGGTCGAGGAGGATGGCGGGGAACTCGAGGTCGTCGACGACCTGGCGTACCCGTTCCCGGTGACTGTCATCGCCGAGCTGCTGGGGGTGCCGGCCGCGGAGCGCGACCGGTTCAAGACGTGGTCGGACACTCTGGTCTCTGCCGCAAGCGACGACGAGGCCGGCGAGGAGTTCGCCGAGCGCCAGCAGCAGACCCAGCTGGAGATGGCCCAGTACTTCATGGAGATGATCGAGGACCGTCGGGAGAACCCGCAGGACGACCTGATGTCGCAGATCGTCACCGCCGAAACCGGCGATGGAGGCCGGCTCTCCCAGGAGGAGGCGCTGGGCATGTGCATCCTGCTGCTCATCGCGGGCAACATCACGACGACGAACCTCATCGCGAACGCGGTCCGGTGCTTCGCCGGGGGCGACGCGGACCTGTTCGAGGAGCTGCGGGGCGACGAGCGCCGGCTCGGCACCGCCCTGGAGGAGGTGCTGCGCCACCGGTCGCCGGTCCAGGCGATGAGCCGCGTGGCGGCCGAGGACGTCACGCTGCGCGGCGAGAACATCGCGGAGGGCGACCGCATCATCGTCTGGCTCGGGTCGGCGAACCGCGACGAGCGACAGTTCGACGACCCGGACGAGTTCCGGCCCGACCGGTCGCCCACCGGCCACCTCGGGTTCGGTCACGGCACCCACTACTGTCTGGGCGCCCCGCTGGCGCGCCTCGAGGGGCGAATCGCGCTCTCGGAGCTGCTCGACCGGGTCGAAGGCGTGGAGCTCGCCGCCGCCGACCTCGAACCCACCCGGAGCTCGTTCGTCTACGGCGTCGACTCGCTGCCGATCCGGTACTCGAACGGGGCGTAGCCCGGCGAGCCGACCGGGTCGGACGGGGCGCGGGTCTGCCGGTCCGCCGGACCGGTTCGGCGACGCAGACGAAAAGCACTTGTCAGTGGTGTAATTTGACTTACCCATGTGTCCCCGCAAGCCCTCCCGCCGAGCAGTCATCGCGACCGCCGGCAGCGCCCTCTTCGCCGGCTGTGTCGGGTCGCTCCCCGGCAGCGGAGGAACGACCACCGAGACCCCTCGAACCGATCCGACGACCGCGACCGAGGCCCGGGAGCCGTCCACCGGTCCGCGGGCGGCCGACGCCGACTGGGCCCAACCCGGACGGACGGCAGCCCATCCCGGTTACAACGCGACGATAGACGCCCCCGACGAGGAACCGCCGGAGGACTGGCGGACCGAACTGGACGGGCCGCTGACGACGCCGACCGTCGTCGGCGATGCCGTCTACCTCACCCGGGGCGAACTCACCGACGAGGCGCCGGTCGCGACCGTCGAGGCCTACGGTCTCGCGTCGGGGTCGCGCCGGTGGTCGACCCCGCTGGAGACCCGGTACGCCTTCAGCGCGCCGTTCGACAACTTCCGGACGGTCTACCACCGCGGAACGCTCTACCTCGCCACCGATAGGAGCGTGACGGCGGTCGACGCCCGGTCGGGCGCGGTGCTGTGGACCACCGGGGTCGGGACGCACGTCAACGACCCGCCTGTCGTCGGCGACGACGGCGTCTACGTCTGCGGCGTCGTCGACGGCGTCGTCGTCGCTCTCGACCACGACGGCGCCGTGCGCTGGCGATATCCGGAGCCGGAGACGACGACCGAGCGGGGCCACCGCGGCGGAATCCGGGGCATCCGCCAGCCGGCCCTCGCCGACGGGACGCTGTACGCGTCGTTCTCCGGGGCTGGCCGACTCGTCGCGCTCGACGCCGCCACCGGCGAGGAGCGATGGCGACACGACCCCGAGAGCGACCACCCCGCCGCCACCGGGGCGGTCGTCGCGACGGCCGACGAACTCGTCCGCGCGTCCTTCCGCGGCGTCGAGGCCTTCGACCGCGACGGGACGCTCCGGTGGCGCCACGGCGGCCTGGAGGAGGCGGTCATCCGTCCGGCCGTCGGCCACGGCACCGTCTTCGTCGCGGGTCTGGAAGGCCAGTTCGTCGCGCTCGATGTCGAGGATGGGACCGAACGGTGGCGGACCAGCCTCGCACCCGACGAGTTCGTCCAGGGGACGATTCCGTCGGTCACCGACGGCGCGGTCCACGCGCTCCGGACGACCCCCGCCGAGAAGACGGTCGCGGTCCACGCGCTCGACCCGGAGACCGGCGACGAGCTGTGGGCGCTCACCCGGACCGGAACCCGGGGACGCGGTCCGGTTCCGGCCCGGGACCGGTACGTCCTCGCCACCCAGACCACGCCCCTGGAGCAGCGCCGGAACAAGACGGTCTCGGAGGGGCTGGACACGGTGTCGTCGCTGTGGACCTTCTCGCCGTAGCCGTCGGCGCGACGTCCGCGGAACGCGGTCGGGTTGCTGCACTTTTTTACGGTTCCGGAGAGATTTGCGAGTCATGGCCGAATCAGCGACCGTACTCGTCACGGGCGGGACCGGCTTCATCGGGTCGTACGTCGCGCAGGACCTCGTCGAGGCGGGCCACGACGTGGTGGCGTACGACCTCTCTACCGACACCCGGATCCTCGACAAGCTCGGCGTCGCCGACGACGTCGAGGTGGTCCGGGGCGACATCACCGACCCGACCAGCGTGATCCGGGCGGTCCGGGAGTCGGGCGCGACCCGGGTCGTCCACCTCGCGGCGCTGCTGACCAACCTCGCCCGCGACAACCCCCGCGGCGCGGCCGAGGTCAACGTCATGGGCACGAACAACGTCTTCGAGGCCGCGCGGACGCTCGACGACCAGGTCGAGCGCGTCGCCTGGGCCTCCTCGGCGGCGGTGTACGCCCCGCCCGAAAACTACGACCACGGGTGGGTCGACGAGGAGGACCTCGTCTACCCCGACACCCTCTACGGCGCGACCAAGGAGTACAACGAGCACCAGGCGAAGGTGTACTTCGAGGACCACGACCTGAGCCACGTCGGCCTCCGCCCGACGGTCGCCTACGGCCCGTACCGCGAGACCGGCGGGTCGGCCTTCCTCGCGAACATCGTCGAGAAGCCCGCGGTCGGCGAGTCGTTCTCGGTGGAGTACGGCGACCAGGTCGTCGACTGGCAGTACGTCGAGGACATCGCCCAGGCGTTCCGGAAGGCGGCGTTCGCCCCCGAGGAGGACCTGAGCCAGCGCATCTACAACGTCCGCGGTGAAGTCGCCACCATCCGGGAGGCGGCGGAGACGGTGCGCGAGATCGTGCCCGACGCCGACATCGAGGTCAGCGACGAGGGCGAACTCCCCTGGACCCAGAAGCTCGACATGACCGACGCCCAGGCGGACCTGGGCTACGACCCCGAGTACGACCTCGAAGCCGGGTTCCGCGAGTACATCGACGCCCTCCGCACCGAGGCGGGGCTGGAGCCGCTGGAGTAGACCGTCTGCGCGACGAGAGCGGTTCAGTGACGACCTGCGGCCGCTCGGGTGACCAGCCGATGCGGGAGGGACTGAAAGGGGCCGCCCGGTCGCGGCCTCAGGCCGTGGTCGTCTCGGCGACCCCTATCCGAGGCGACCGTAGGGAACCGAGGGTAGTCGGCGAGCGACCGCGACCGGGCGGGGGCTTTCGAGAACGAAATCCCTCACCCGAAACTGAGAACGTTGATTCGGTAAGTGCGTGGTGCGAACCCGGCGGTGAGGAGCGCCTCGCTCGAACTAGCAAGGAATGCATGTCGGTTCAAGGAGGGCATTTGATTCAGAACGAATGTTTTGTCATTTTATAATTCTCTCTATGAGTTCTATATAGACACCGTAGATTGCTCAATGGAGAGGGAGTCAGAATCCGAAGTAGCGGGGAAGTAGCATGGGTTTCGAACAGACACCCATGAATGCGGCAGTAGATCGCTGTCAGAGGCACTCGCGCTTGGAGGGGGCTGCCGCTACTACCATTTCATTAGACGTGGATAATAGAATCCCCACCTAATAGATTAGGTCCAAAGAACTACGTGTGGGAGCCTCTCACGTTCGATTAGCCTCGAATACGAATCCTGTTTTGGCGGTTGTGTGACCGATACCCACCACGTGATGTGCGATTTAGAGCGTGTATCTATCACGCAGTTCACGCTCTAAATTGTTCGGTACGTGGCGCGAATCTATCAGACGGTGAAAAGGCACTTATCCATAGTATCGATAGTTTTGCGCGTGAAACGACGTGCCTTCCTCTCCACTGCTCTTGGAAGCAGTCTCATCATATCCGGTTGTCTCGGCGTCGGAGGGGGACAGAGTGGAGAAGGAACGACCGTCGAAATCATCCCAACTAACAATACCAATCAACAAATCACGCTCGATGTAGCCGTCTACGCGACGGATAGTTCCCTGCTACTTGACCACTCGTACTCGTTGCTGCCGGAACACGCTGACGAATCACAGGGTGTCGAAAATCGAGTTGACCACCTTGTCGTCTCACTGAATGGCGGAGACCAGATAAGACACGAGTACGACCCTGACGTGGATATCTGTTCACGCGATGGCGAAGACGTTCAGATCGTAATCAAACCAGAAGGTATCACGTTCGCTTACTCGTGTTAAATCCACGCTCTGCATTGACCGCCTCAGCTCACAATAAGTTCGTTCGGTGGAGTCAGAGCGCCAGCGATCAATGCATGGTGCAGACTGAGCGTTGCTTTAGAGGCTATTGGTGAGAGTTATAGGGTTTCGTGCCAATAGTCGATGGTCCGATATAGGAGATACAGAACGGCGTTAAGAACACCAGTTACAGCAAACAACTGGCCGAGTTGGATCCAGAATCTCTCGAACGGCAATCCAACATCACTCACTCCGTACGTGAACAACGCGGAGATGACGCCCCAAATGAGGAGAATTGTTGCGATACGTGCGCCGTCCTCTATGTACGACGATATCGGTCGCGCCTGAGGAATGGAGGACTTGTCAGTCATACGGATAGCATTCTAACTGCTCTGGTTAATATCCTCTGTATTTAATAGGCTCATGTAGCACCTGTTGCCCGTCGGAAACTGACTCACCGAAATTGCTCAATACGTGGTGCAAATTGAGCAGTCCGCATTGTTCAATAGTCACACGATGTACGTCTCCGTGGGCAGTTCATATCCACTAGTGAGCGGGAAAACTACCGAAAAAGAGGAATACGTCGTCTATGACCGAGAAACGCGCATGTCTTCGACAACTACTTCGTCTGTGCCCTCTCCGCCGTTGGTGACGCCGATATAGAGCGCGGCAAGTGTCTCCCCAGAGATGCCCCCGACAGTCCCCTCCTGCAACTCGGCCAGTGTCGCCTCGGATTCCGCATTCAGAAGGCCGAATACGGTGTCGCCGTCGATCGTCACTTCCCCACTTGCGGGTGAAGACAGGAGTCCTTCCTCGTCAGTATCGGAACCAAGGGCGCTCTCCGTCCCGTCGTCGTTGGACTCCCAATTCCCGAACTCGCCGCTATCATCTTTGTCCAAGTACAGGCCGAAGAACAGTTCGGCGGGCCCCCAGCGCGGGGTCTGGAGGGTTCGTGAGGTGACAGTCACGGTTTCGATCGTGCCAAGCCGCCCGAGGTGTACGTCGAAGCCGGTGTTTCGGTTCGGCGGTTCCGTCCCGAGGTTCTGCGCGAGACAGCGCACGCTCCCATCGGATTGAGGCTCTGCCATCCATCGACTCTCCCCGTCTTGCATATCGTACGGTGTGTCTGACCGCCCCCACGTCTCGGGGCCTTTCGGAAACCACGCATAGTGGCCGTGACCCTCGATTTGTGCGGCGACTCCAGTTTGCTCATCTTGCGCGACTGCACTCCCGACGGTTGTTACCCCACCGCAGACGACCGCGCCCGTGGCGACCGCTCCCTTTCGTAGGGCACTGCGGCGGGATAAAGTATCATTTTGTGTCATTCCAGTACTTCGCACCCCAAGAGACATTGTTATGTGGTAGCATATATCATATAGAGAGTTTCTATCGTTCATCTGCCGTAACAAGGGATACAGTGAAGTCAGCCCAAAAACTGGAGTCAATACTCGCTACGTAATACCTCGTTTCCGACAAAATCCCGCCGCGTTTTCGGAACGCGGTCGCCAAACGACCGATGATACGTACACGCTCTGTACTTCCCGCGAACCCCACGAACGGTCTGAACAGAGAAACCGCACCACCGTTTACCGGGTACCCAAATCACTTACGGTCACCCCCCTCAAATCGCCGTCATGGAGAAAGTCGCCGTCGACGAGGTCGACAACGAGCGCAACCCGATGAAGGTCCACAGCGTCCGCAAGCCGGTCTCGCGGGCGCTGGGCACCGACCACTTCGCGATGAACTACTTCGTGCTGGAACCGGGCGAGTCGTTCTCGGGCGGCCTGCACACCCACCACGACCAGGAGGAGGTGTTCTACGTCGAGTCGGGCACCGCGACCTTCGAGGTCGGCCTGGACCGCGACGAGGTCGTCGTGGACGCGGGCGAACTCGTCCGGTTCCCGCCCGGCGAGTTCCAGAAGGGGTACAACGACGGCGAGGCGACCGTCGAGGGGTGGGCGCTCGGCGCACCCGGCGCGAGCCACGACTGGGACGAACTCCAGTCGCGGGCCTACTGCCCGGAGTGCGACGAGGAGACGACCCAGGACGTGGCGATGGGCGACGGCCGCTTCGAACTGACCTGCACCGAGTGCGGGACGACGCAGGGGTAGGTCGGGGCGAGACAGTAACAGAGACGGAAGGAGAGGCGCGTTCAGGGCCGGAGGTAGGCGTAGCCGTCGTCCTGTAGTCGGGTGAGTTCGCTCGCGCCCGACGACACCGTCTCGACGCCCTCGACGAGGTCGGCGTCGTCGAGGTCCATCAGGTCGAGCGTGTTACTGCAGGCCCGGAACGAGATGCCCGCGTCCCGGAGTTCCCGGACGGTGTCGCTGTGGGTGCCGTCGTTCGTGAGCGGGTCGATACCCTTCGACTGGGCGACGACTACGATGTCGTCCATGTCGATGGTCTCGTCGTTCGAGAGGTTCTCCGCGATGGTGAGAACGGTCTTCTGGTGGTCCTCGTCGCCGCTGGTCAGGTGGAATGCAGTTCGCATGTATCCGAGTACGCGTCTGGTCCGGAAGTGGTTGCTGGCCCGGGCGACGAACGCGGAAGTTCAGCTGTGCTTGACGGTGGCGGGAAGGTAGTGGCCGGACACTCTCGGACCGAACGAGCGGGCTGAAAGTTCGCTAGCTACTGCCGTCACCTGTGAGCTTCCGCACTGCGACCGCGACCGCAGGCCTCTCAGACCGCCCCAGCCTCGGCGGCCGCCCGAACGCGGCCACCGCCCTCGCGCATTTCGGCGCGCCACAGAAGGCGCGCCATCGCACGCCGGGATTTTACGCGACTCGAGTGTAGCGTTCCCCGGTGGGTCGAGCGCAGTATCTGACGGTCGACCCCTCTCGACACACCAACCCTTACCTTCCCGCCCGGAGAGTTCGAACCCATGTCCGACGAGACGCCCGACTACGGGGCCCAGGTGCGCGAGGCTCTCCCCGAAATCGGCGACATCGAGGACGAGGACCTGCGCGAGCGGGTCGTCGAGGCGTGGACGCTCGGCCTCGCTCGCGGCGGGTGGCGCGACGTCCGGGACATCCCGTACGCCTGGAACATCCACGAGGTGACGAACGTCGAGCACGTCCGCGGGGTCACGCGCATCGCGGTCAAGTCCGCCGAGGAGCAGCGGGACTTCCACGGTGCGGACCCGGACCTCGACGTGATTCGGGCAGCGTGCCTGCTCCACGACGTGGGCAAATGCTACGAGTACGTCGACCACGTCGACGCCGAGACCCTGCTCGACCCCGATCCGAGATACGCCGGCGAGACCATCCCCCACTCCATCTCGGGGTACGCGCTGGCCCACGAGGTCGGCTGCCCGCTGGCGGTCCAGCGCGCCATCCCCCACTTCCTCGGGGAGGTGCCCGACCGTACCCTCGAAGCGGAACTGGTCAAGAGCGCCAACTCAGCGAGCTCGAACGCCATCACCCAGTCGGCGATGGGCATCACGCTCCAGGAGTGGGTCGAGAAGTACAGTCAGACGAGCGACTGAGTGGACGACCCCACGTCGTTTACGCAAACGTAAACGAAAACGGGAGAGGTTCGACCGGCGTCAGAACTCCGTGACGACCTCGATGCCGACCGTGCCGTAGTCGCTCATCGCGGCGAGGCGGTCGGGCACGTCGGCGAGGCCGACCTCGCGGGTGACCAGCGCGGCGGGCGAGACGGTGTTGCGGTCCATCATCCGGATGAGCTCGCCGTACCGCGTCGGGGGCATCCCGCGCGAGCCGAGGAACGTCACCTCGTTCATCGCCATCGCGTCGGTCGGCAGCGACACCTCCCCGCGCTCCTCGTCGGTGGTCAGCCCGAGCTGGAGGTGCTGGCCGCGCTTGCCCAGGCACGCCACGGAGTTCCGGCAGGTCTCGGCGACCCCGAGCGCGTCGACCGAGACGTGCGCTCCCTTCTCGGCGATCTCCCGGATGCGCCCGGGCACGTCGGCGACGACGCCGGCGTTCACGGTCTCGTCGGCGCCCAGTTCCTCGGCCTTCGCCAGCTTCTCGTCGGCGAGGTCGACCGCGACCACGTTCGCGCCGAGGGCGTCCGCGACGTGGACCGCCGAGAGGCCCACCCCGCCGCAGCCGTGGACCGCGACCCAGTCGCCGGACGTCAGGTCGGCGCGGTGAGCGAGGCCGTGGTACGCGGTCGCGAACCGGCAGCCGAGGCCGGCCATCTCGACCGGCGAGACCCCCGTCGGGAGCTCTACGGCGTTGTAGTCGGCGTAGGGGACGTGGACTTCCTCGGCGAACGCGCCGGGCGCGTCGGCCTCGAACCCCAGCGCCAGGCCGTCCTCGCAGACGTTGCCGTGACCGCTCCGGCACTGCTCGCAGGTGCCACGGCCGAGGTTGAACGGGACCGCGACCCGGTCGCCCTCGCGGAACCGGGACACGTCCTCGCCGACCGCGACGACGGTGCCCGCGGGTTCGTGGCCCAGAATCTGACCTTCGGGCACCTGGTCGTCGGCCCACTCGCCGTGGCCCTGCCAGGCGTGCCAGTCGCTCCGGCAGATGCCGCAGGCTTCGGTCTCGACCACGACGCCGTGGGGGTCGGGGTCGGGCCGGTCGACGTCTTCGATCGCGAGGGGTTCGCCGTACTCGCGCAGGACTGCCGCTCTCATGCGCTGTGGGTTGGTCGGTACCGAGTTAAATCGGTGGGTCACGGCTAGGTGTTCTCGATCCGAATTCGGAAGGAGGCTGGAACGTCCCCATCGCGTTGAACTCCCAGAAAGCCCCCGACCGCTCGCGGTCGTCGTGGTCGTCTCGGCGACCCCTATCCGAGGCGAACATAGTGAGCCGAGGATATGTCGTCGAGCGACCGCGAGCGACCGGGGGCTTTCGGAAATGGAGTCTTCCGAAACAGTTCAGCCGCAGTGGTGTTCACCTCCGTGTTTAGTTACCGTCACGCACAGAACTAAGGCCGAAAATGCAGTCACGACCAGTATGGACTACGTCCGACTCGGTTCGACCGGCACCAGGGTCTCGGAGATCTGCTTCGGCACGTGGCGCTTCGCCAAGGAGTCCGACGGTACCGTCGAGACCGACCGCGGGACCGCCCACGACCTGCTCGACGCCGCGTGGGAGCACGGGGTCAACTTCATCGACACCGCGAACGTCTACGGCGACCCCAACGGCACGGCCGAGGAGTGGATCGGCGACTGGCTGGCCGACTACGACCGCGAGGACTTCGTGCTGGCCTCGAAGGTGTACTTCGGGTTCGACGACGGCCCGAACGACCGCGGCCTCTCGCGCAAGCACATCCGCGACCAGATAGACGGCACCCTCGAGCGCCTCGGAACCGACTACCTCGACGTCTACTACATCCACCGCTGGGACGAGGAGACGCCCATCGAGGAGACCCTCCGGACCCTTAACGACCTGGTGCGCGAGGGGAAGGTCAACTACCTCGCGGCGAGTTCGATGGCGGCGTGGAAGCTGACCAAGGCGCTGTGGACCAGCGACGTCGAGGGGCTCGAACGCTTCGAGGTCACCCAGCCGCGGTTCAACGCCGCGTACCGCGACCCCGTGGCCGACTACCTCGACGTCTGCGCCGACCGGGACCTCGCGGTCTGCCCGTACTCCCCGCTCGAAGGCGGTTTCTTGACGGGCAAGTACGAGCGCGACGGCGGCGGCCCCGAGGGTTCCCGGGGCGACCTCTACGAGTGGGACGGCCGGTTCGACGACCGCCAGTGGGCCGTGCTGGACGCGATCCGGGACGTGGCCGACGAGGAGGACGCGACGCCGGCGCAGGTGGCGCTCCGGTGGCTGGCCGACCAGCGCGAGTTCCAGTGCGTCCCCATCGTCGGCGCCCGGACGGTCGACCAGTTGGAGGAGAACCTCGGTGCCGCCGAGATCTCGCTGTCGGACGACCAGTTCGAGCGCATCCGGGAAGCCGACGAGTAGGGCCCTCACTTTTAACGCCGGCCTCCGCGAATCCCCCCGTACCTACCGTCATGGCACCGACGCACGTCCTCGTCCCGCTCGACGGGTCGCCCCTGGCCGACGACGCGCTCGTCCACGCGCTCGACACCTTCGACTGCCGGACGACGGTCCTCAACGTCGTGACGCCCCTCGACGAGTCGATGAGCGAGGGTGGGCTGCTCGAACCCGGCGAAGACCGCCGCGAGAGCGCCCGCGAGCGTGCCGAGGGGATCGTCGACCGCGCGACGCGCCGCGCCGGGGACGCCGACCGGAGCGTCGACACCGCTATCGAGACCGGCGACCCCGCCGAGAGAATCATCGAGTACGTCGAGTCCACCGGCGTGGACCACGTGGTCATGGGCGGCCACGGCGGCGACCGTCACGAACTCACCCGCCGGCTCCTCGGGACGGTGGCCACGAAGGTGGTCGCCGAGACCCCGGTGACGGTGACGGTGGTCCGGTAAGCCACCCCGGTCTCCCGGCGAGTCCGTCGGTTCCGGAACGGGGCTACGCGCCGAGCGCCATCGCGAGCGCCCGGTACAGCCCGAACCCGACCGCGACCGACGAGACCAGCGTCACGACCCAGAACGTCAGCGTCACCCCTATCTTCCGCCGGGAGACGCCGGCCGACCCGCCCGCGAGGCCGCCGCCGATGACCCCCGAGATGATGATGTTGTTGAACGAGATGGGGATGCCGAGCGCGATGGCGAGCTGGGCGATGACGAAGCCGGGCACGAGCGCCGCGATGGAGCGCCGGATGCCGAGCTGGGCGTACTCCCGCGAGGTGGCCTGGAGGAGCCGGGGCGCGCCCATCCACGCGCCGGCGAGGATGCCCGTCGCGCCCAGCGCCAGCAGGACGACGCCCGGCAGGCCGAGCTCCGCCCGGTAGAGGTTCTCCAGCGGCCCGGTCGCCAGCCCGACCTGGCTCCCGCCGCTGGAGAACGCGACGACGCTCCCGAGCGCCACAAGGAACGTCTTGATACCCCGATCCACCGAGACCTGGGTCCGCCGCCGGATGAACTGGAAGCTCACGGCGGCGAGGAGGAGCGTCGCCGCCGCGGCGACGACCTCCACGCCCCCGACGGTCGGGCCACCCAGCCGACTCGCCGCGAACCCGGCGAGCGACCCCTGCTCCTCGCCTGGGGGCGCGGGGATGATGCTCAACTGGACGTTCGCCACGATTCCGCCGACGAGCGCCGCGAGCAGGGGGACGCCCACCGTCTCGGGGATGTCCTCGCGCCGGAGAATCGTCGCGGTGAGGTAGGCCAGCCCGCCCGAGACCGGCGGTACCAGCACCCAGAAGGTCGCTATGCGCCGGTAGGTGTCGAACGCGGCGGTCCCGCCGAGTGAGAGCCCCACGCCCACCATCGCGCCGGTCGTGGCGAACGCTGCCGGGACGGGATAGCCGGTGTAGACGCCGAACGCCATGAACGCGGTGGCGGTCAACAGGCCCGCCGTCGCCGCCAGCGAGGTGATGGCGACGCCGTTCACCAGCCCCGCGCCGACCGTCTCGGAGATGCTCCCGCCCTGGGTCAGCGCGCCCAGCGCGGCGAGGATGCCGATGAGGAACGCCGCGCGCATCGTCGAGATGGCGTTCGCGCCGATGGCGGGAGCGAACGGCGGCGAGTTGCTGTTCGCGCCGAGCGCCCACGCCGTCAGCAGGCCGGTGACGGTCGCCAGCGCCACCAGTATCCAGAACACCAGTCCCGTCACCGTCGCGTCAGCGCTCCGGGTCGGTGGTGACCGCGGCGTCTCGCTGTCTGGCCCATCGTCGGGTCCTCTCGCCCGCTCGGTTAATAAGCGTTCTCGAAGTGAGGGGACGCGGGACGATTCTCCCGGAGTTCACTCCCGACTCGACAACGGACCCTCGCGGGACTCCGTCCCGTCGCCTGCCGCCACGGACGGAACTTTATACCGGCCCCGAGAATTGCGCGCCGTGACCGACGACAAACGTCGCGCTCCCCGCCGAGGGACGGTCGGCCTCGTCGCCGGGCTCTTCGCGCTCTCGGCCGCGGCGGCCGCCTACGAGATAGCGCCGGCCAGCGTCCTGCCCCTCGTTCGGTCGTCGCTCGACGTGGGCCCGACCCTGGCGGGGTGGCTCGTGAGCGTGATGTACCTCACCGCGGTCGTCGCCAGCGTCCCGGTCGGGGTCGCGCTCGACCGAGTGCGGGTGCGCCGGGCCGTCGCGGTCGCGGCGGTCGCGCTGCTGGTCGCGGGCGCGTGGGGCTGGGTCGCCGCCACGGCGGGCGCCTACTGGTGGCTGTTTGCCTCGCGCATCCTGGGCGGGTTCGCCTACGTGGTGGTGTGGAACGCCGGCGCGAACCTGGTCGGGCAGGCGGTAGGACCGGAGATCCGGGCGACCGCCGTTGGCGTGTTCACCGCCAGCGCGCCGGTCGGGTTCGCGCTCGGCCAGTTCGGCAGCCCGCTGCTGGCCGACCGGTTCGGCTGGCCGGCCGCGCTCCCGGTGTTCGCAGCCATCGCGGTGGTCGGGGTCGGCGTCTTCCTGGGCTCGACCCGCGGCCGGCGCCTCGCGGTCGCGGCCGACACCCCCGACCGCGGGCAGGTCCTGACCCTGTTCGCCAACCGCGGCGCGTGGACGCTCTACGCGCTGTGCTTCCTCGCGTTCTCGCTGTACCTGTTCCTCAACTCCTGGCTTCCGAGCTACCTGACCGGGCGGCTGGACGTCTCGCTCGCGGTGAGCGGCCTGCTGACCGCGGTGTTCCCGGCGGTCGGCGCCCTCTCCCGGACGGGCAGCGGATTCGTCTCCGACCGGCTGTTCGGCGGGCGGCGCCGGCCGGTCGTCCTGCTGGCGTTCGTCGTGGCGGTGCCCGCCGTGACGGGGTTCACAGTCGTCTCAGGGGTCATCGGGGCGGTCGCGCTGCTGGTCGTGGCGGGGTTCGCGGTCCAGATCACCATCGGGCTGCTCTACACCTACGTCCCCGAGGTGGTCGCGCCGGCGGTCCGGACCACGGCCATCTCGATGCTGACCAGCGTCGGCCTGTTCGGCGCGTTCGCGGCGCCCATCGCGGCCGGGGCGGTCATCGACCGGGCGGGCTACCGGCCGGCGTTCCTGCTCGCGGCCGTCGTCGCGGCGGTCGGCGCCGCGCTCGCGTGGTACGCGCCCGACAGCGGGTGAGTCACGAGCCGACCGACCGCGTGACCCGCCTCCTCCATCCGAGGCGGCTCCGCCGTCGACAGCTATTTTGTCCTCGCGTCCCGACTACTTCACCTGCACGGTGGGGGATACCATGGCAGACAAACCGCATCAGAACCTGGCCATCATCGGCCACGTCGACCACGGGAAGAGCACGCTGGTCGGGCGACTCCTCTACGAGACGGGGAGCGTCCCGGACCACGTCATCGAACAGCACAAGGAGGAGGCCGAGGAGAAGGGCAAGGGCGGCTTCGAGTTCGCGTACGTGATGGACAACCTCGCGGAGGAGCGCGAGCGCGGTGTCACCATCGACATCGCCCATCAGGAGTTCGAGACCGACACCTACTACTTCACCATCGTGGACACGCCCGGCCACCGCGACTTCGTGAAGAACATGATCACGGGCGCCTCCCAGGCCGACAACGCCGTCCTGGTCGTCGCCGCGGACGACGGCGTCGCGCCACAGACCCAGGAGCACGTCTTCCTGGCCCGCACGCTCGGCATCAACGAGCTCATCGTCGCGGTCAACAAGATGGACGCAGTCGACTACGACGAGAACCGGTACAAGGAGGTCGTCGCCGAGGTCAAGGACCTGCTCGACCAGGTCCAGTTCGACACCGCCGACGCGAGCTTCATCCCGATGTCGGCGCTGGAGGGCGACAACGTCGTCGAGCGCAGCGGGAACATGGACTGGTACGACGGCGAACTCGTGCTCGAAGCGCTCAACGAACTCCAGGAGCCCGAACCGCCGACCGACGCGCCGCTCCGGCTGCCGATCCAGGACGTCTACACCATCTCGGGCATCGGCACGGTGCCCGTGGGGCGCGTCGAGACGGGGATGCTGAACACCGGCGACAACGTCAGCTTCCAGCCCAGCGACGTGGGCGGCGAAGTGAAGACCATCGAGATGCACCACGAGGAGGTCCCGGAGGCGGGTCCGGGCGACAACGTCGGGTTCAACGTCCGGGGCATCGGCAAGGACGACATCCACCGCGGCGACGTCTGCGGCCCCGCGGACGACCCGCCGAGCGTCGCCGAGACGTTCACCGCCCAGATCGTCGTGATGCAGCACCCGAGCGTCATCACCGACGGCTACACGCCGGTCTTCCACGCCCACACGGCGCAGGTCGCCTGCACGCTGGAGTCCATCGACCAGAAGATCGACGCCTCGTCCGGTGAGGTCGAGGAGGAGGACCCCGACTTCATCCAGTCGGGCGACGCCGCGGTCATCACGGTCCGGCCCCAGAAGCCCCTGAGCATCGAACCGTCCAGCGAGATCCCCGAGCTCGGGAGCTTCGCCATCCGCGACATGGGCCAGACCATCGCGGCCGGGCGCGTGCTGGAGGTCAACGAGCGCTCGTAAGCGATTCGGCCGAGTCCGGCGAGGAGCTTCGGCGGTCACCCGCGAGGGGCCCGCCGGACACCGACCGATTTTACTATCCGCAGCCCCTCGCGTTAGACATGGGTTTTGGTAGCTACGACGAATCCGAACAACAGGACCAGGAAAGCGACTTCGACGAGGACGACGGGGTCACCGTCCACGAGCACGTTCACGAGGGGGAGGTGTCGTTCGACTCCGAGGCGTCTCAGGACGAACTTCTGGACCAGTTGGACGAGATCAAGAGCAACGCCGAGGAAGACGACGAGGAGTAGCGCTCCCCGTCGGTGGGGGATTCGGAACTCGGTTCTTCGAGGCCTCGACTCTTTGTCTGCCGGCCGCGGTGACTCCAAGCCCGAAACAGGGAGTATTGACGCCGGACACGAGAGTGCGCGGAGAAGAGGTCGGGGACGGTCGCACCCCGCGACGAACGCCGAGACGCCGTCCCCGCGGTGAACCGCGTTCGTTTTAACGCCCTCCGCCCTACTCGCCCGGCGTGAAGAACGTCACGGACAGAACCAGCAACCCCTTCGGGATGCGACCGCCCTGCCCCGAGGAGTCTGGGGAGTCGGGCGAGACGGCCGGCCGCAGCGCCGTCTTCGGCTACGGCGACGCCAACGCCGACTTCCACGTCGTGGGCGACCACCCGGGCGTCCACGGCGGCCGCGACACCGGGGTCCCGTTCACCGGGAGTTCGGCGGGCCAGCGCCTCCAGGCGGTGCTCCACGAGGTGGGCCTGCTCGCGGACCCCTACAGCGACGAACCCGAGGCCGCGGACCTGTTCCTGAGCTACCGGTACATGTGCTGTCTCCCCGAGGGCCGCGAGCCGACCGAGCGGGAGTACGACGACCTCGAACCGTTCTTCGACGCCGAGTTGCGGGCCATCGCCGCCCACGTCCTGCTGCCGGTGGGCGAGCGCGCGACCCGACACGTCCTGCGGACCTACGCCGCCCGCGAGGCACTGCTGGCGCCGGAGGGCGGCGCGAGGCGCGGCGAGCCCGCGGCGAGCGGAGAGGCGGCCAACGGCGGCGTCGCGAGCGGCGAGACGCCGACCGACGAGGCGGCGTCCGGCAACGACGCGGCGGACGCCGAATCGGCCGACGGTGGTCCCGGCGATAGGATGGCCGACCTCCACGCCGACCACCTGCCGGGCCGGGGATTCCTGGTCGTTCCGGTCCGCGAACCCGCCGAGTGGGACGACGGCGACGCCGAGCGACTGGCCGCCTCGCTGGCCGACCTGCTGGCGAGCGACTACCGCCAGACCGCCGACCTCGGGCGGTTCCTCGCCGAGCACGACACCTACGAGGTCCGGTAGTAATCGGGGGCGGAGCGGGTGTTCGGCGGCATCAGTGCCGGCGGCACGCACGCTTTTCTCCCCGGCCGCCGAACCCCGTTCCGGGGACCACAATGAGCGTCACTCAGATAGAATCCATCGTCGAGCGACTCCAGCGGAGCGCGAACGTCCGGTCGGTGTTCGGCGACCCGATAGAGCGCGGCGAGAAGACGGTCGTCCCGGTCGCCCGCGTCGCGTTCGGCTTCGGCGGCGGATACGGGAGCGGTGGCGAATCCGACGACGGGTCGAACCGCCGGGGGGCCGGCGGAGACGCGTCCACCGCTTCCGAGAATCCGACGGCCGAGCCGCGGGGCGCGGGCGGCGGTGGCGGCGCGGCGGCCGCGCCGGTCGGCGCGCTCGAGATCACCGACGACGGAACGCGCTTCGTCAGGTTCGGCGAGCGCCGGCGGTCGCTCGGGCTGCTGGGCGCCGGGTTCGCGGCCGGACTGCTGGTCGGTCGGCGGATCGGTGGCGGGGAGTGAATCGGGTCGCCGTTACGCCGTCTCGTCGTAGGTCCGACCGCCGGGAACGAGGACGTCGAAGAAGCCCCGGAAGATGCCGACGACGAGGTCGAGGACGAGCGGGACCAGCGGGACGACGACGAGCAGCGCGACCACCGCGCCGACGGCTACCGCCGCGACTTCGAGCGCGGACGTGGGCTTCGGGACGGCCATGGCTCCGCTAACGGCGGCATCCGTGAAAACGCTGACGTCGGAGCGCCGGGCCGCAACAACAGCTAAGGACGTGTGCGGGCTAAACGGTAGGACCATGGCACTCGACACGGCCGAGGACCTGTTCGAGTACGAACTCCGGGGCGTCTACTACGCCGAAACGCAACTGGTCGACATGCTCGACGAGCTCCAGACGAGCGCGACCGAGGCCGACTTGGTGGACGGGTTCGCCAGCCACCGGGACGAGACCCGCGAGCACGTCGAGCGGCTCGAGCGCGTCTTCGCCCTGCTGGACATGGAGTCGCGCGGGCGGACCGTGCCGACGGTCGACGCGCTGCTGGAGGAGAAGCGCGAGGCCGACGCCGAATCGAACGACGAGGCGGTCCAGAACGCCCTCTACAACCACGTCGGCAGGAAGGCCGAGCGGCTCGAACTCACGGCGTACGAGGGGCTGCTCGCGCTTGCGGACGCGCTCGACGTCGACGGAGAGGCGGTCGACCTGCTGGCGCAGAACCGCGACGAGGACCGGGACGCGCTCGACGAACTGGAGTCGGTCTCCGAGGGCGGCGAGTTCGAGTCGTTCGTCGACCGACTGCTCTGAGCGTCGGCGTGAGACCCACTGCACCGGGAACCGGCGGCGAACAGCGTCGAGAAGGAGAGCGCCTACGAGTCGTCGCCGAACTCCGAGCCGCAGTGCCCGCAGGCCATGCTGTCGGAGGGCAGCGCGCGCTGCGGCGTGACGAGCCCGCAGTCGTCGCAGATGCCGAAGAGTCGTCTGTCCGGGGCGATGCCGCTGACGAACTCCATCCGCACCCACGCGTCGGAGTTCGTCTCGTCGTATATCTCGACCCCGCCGTCGGTCCGCTTCCAGTTGACCGGGTCGGCGTCCTGCTCCCGTCGCTCCAGTCGTTCGCTCATCGCGTACTCGTATCGCGGACGGTATCTATCATAAACGTTCCGTATGAATATTTACTACTGGTGTACTCAAACGCCTCTCACCGGGCGAAGCCGGAGCGAGCGCCCAGAGAGAAAACGACTTACCGGTCACGGGCCGAGTACGAACGTGAAACGGATTCAGCTCGGGAACAACGTCTTCGAGGGTCGAAACGACGTGTACGTGTTCGACGACGCGGGGCCCACGACGCTCGTGGACACCGGCGTCGCCACCGACGGCGTCCGCGACGAACTCCGCGACGGGCTCGCTGAGCACGGCCTCTCGTTCGAGGACGTGGACCAGATCCTGCTGACGCACTGGCACCACGACCACTCGGGCCTGGCGGGCGAGATCCAGGCCGAGAGCGGCGCGACGGTCCGGGTCCACGAGGCCGACGCGCCGATGGTCACCGACGAGGGGATGAACCACGAAGCAGAGATCGCGGAGCGGGACCTGTTCGAGGAGTGGGGCGTCCCCGACGAGAAGGCCGAGGAACTGCTCGACTTCCTCGCGATCCACGAGGAGATACAGGGCCGATCGCCCGAGGTCGAGACGTTCGCCGACGGCGCGACCTTCGACGCCAGCGACGTGGAGCTCGAAGCCGTCCACCTGCCGGGCCACGCAGACGGACTGACCGGGTTCGAATTTGCCGGTGAAGACGGCCGGGAGTTGCTCGCGGGCGACGCGCTCCTGCCGAAGTACACTCCCAACGTCGGCGGCGCCGACCCCCGCGTCGAGGACCCGCTGGCCGCCTACCTCGACTCGCTCGACCGGATCGTCGAGGGCGACTACGCCCGCGCGTGGCCCGGCCACCGCGACCCCATCGACGACCCCGCGGGTCGGGCGCACGAGATCGCGACTCACCACCGCGAGCGGACCGAGCGCGTGCTCTCGGTGCTCGACGAGCGCGGCGAGGCCGACGCGTGGACCGTCAGCGCGGACCTGTTCGGCGAGCTGTCGAACATCCACATCATGCACGGGCCGGGCGAGGCGTGGGCGCACCTCGACCACCTCGACCGCCGCGGCGTCGTCGACCGGACCGAGGCGGGGTACGCCCTCGTCGAAGAGGACCCCGATCTGGACGCGCTGTTCGGGAGCAGTCCCGCCGGCGCCGCCGACTCGCCCGAGGCCGGCGCGTCCGGAGGGAACTGACGTGACCGCGGTCACAGTCTGGAACGAGTACCGCCACGAGCGCGAGGACGAGGCGGTCCGCGAGGTCTACCCGGAGGGGATCCACGCGACCATCGCCGACTTCCTCGGTGACCGTGGGTTCGACGTCCGGACGGCGACGCTGGACGAACCCGAGCACGGCCTGACCGAGCAGGTGCTCGACGACACCGACGTGCTGACGTGGTGGGGCCACGAGGCCCACGACGAGGTGCGCGACGAGGTGGTCGAGCGCGTGCGCGAGCGGGTGCTGTCGGGGATGGGGCTGGTCGTGCTCCACTCGGCCCACTTCTCGAAGATATTCAAGCGACTGATGGGGACGACGTGCGACCTCAAGTGGCGCGAGGAGGGCGAGACCGAGCGGCTCTGGACGGTCGAACCCGGCCACCCCATCGCGGCGGGCGTCGGGGAGTCCATCGAGGTGCCCGAGACCGAGATGTACGGCGAGCGGTTCGACGTCCCGGCACCGGACGCGCTCGTGTTCACGAGCTGGTTCGAGAGTGGCGAGGTGTTCCGGAGCGGGTGTTGCTACCGGCGCGGCGCGGGGAAGGTGTTCTACTTCCGGCCGGGCCACGAGACGTATCCGATATACCACCAGCCCGAGATCCAGACGGTCGTCGCCAACGCCGTCTCGTGGGCCGAACCTGTCGACGGTCCGAGCGCTTCGTTCGGCAAGCAGCAGGACCCGCCGGAGAAAGGGTAAGCCACCCGGTCTCGCCGGCGTCATCGGTGGTGAGAACGCGCAATCAATCCTGATATCTAGATTCGTAGGGTTGAAGGAAGGAAATCATTTATTAGGTCACCGTGACTCCGGGCAGACAGAAGATGCCGGAGGCCCACCCCCGCGTCCTGCACGTCGAGGACAACGACTTCTTCGCCAGAGTCACGGCCGAGATACTGGCGGAGGAGTACGGCATCGACGTGTGCCGGGTGGAGCACGCCGACGCGGCGCTCGGGCGACTCGAGACCGAGCAGTTCGACTGCATCGTCAGCGACTACGAGATGCCGGGGCTGGACGGACTGGAGTTCCTGGACGCCGTCCGGGAGACCGATCCCGACGTCCCGTTCATCCTGCTGACCGGCGGCGGGAGCGAGCGGGTCGCGAGCAGGGCCATCTCGGCCGGCGTCACCGACTACCTCCGGAAGAGCGAGGGGAAAGAGCAGTTCGCGGTGCTGGCCAACCGCATCGAGAACGCCGTCTCGCGGCGGCGCGCCGAGCGCCGCGCGGAGCGACAGATCGAGGTCAACGACCTCATCTGGGACGTGAGCCAGTCGATGCTCCGGGCCTCGTCGCGGGAGGACATCGAGGGGCGCGTCTGCGACCGGCTCGCCGACTCGGACCCGTACGTGCTGGCGTGGGTGGGTAACGTGGACGAGGAGACGGCGGCCATCCGGCCCGAGGCGACTGCCGGCATCGAGCAGCGCCACCTCGACGATATCATCTACGAGGCCGAGCGGGGGACCGACGACCCGCTTCCGGTCCAGCGGGCGGTCCAGACCGGAACCGTGCAGGTCGCACGGCGGAGGGACCTCGAAGACAGACTCGACGACGAGTTCGAACTGCCAGCCGAGCGGTTCGCGCTCGCCGCCGTCCCGCTCGTCTACCGCGGCCGGTCGTACGGCGTGTTGAGCGTCTGGTCGGACGACCGGTACGCGTTCGACGAGACCGAGCGCCGGGTCCTCTCGAAGTTCGGCAACACCCTCGCCTACGCCATCGACTCGGTCCAGACGCGCAAGGAGCTCGTCCGCCGCGAGCAGCGCCTCCAGGTGTTCAACCGCGTCCTCCGACACAACCTCCGCAACGACCTCAACGTCGTCCTGGGACGGGCCGAGAACATCGCCGAGCAGTACCCGCAGGCGGCGTGCGAGGCCGACATCATCCGGCAGAAGGCGGGCGAGCTCATCGAGATCAGCGAGAAGGCCCGCGAAGTCGGCAAGACCCTCGACGGCGGGGACCGGACGACCAAGCGCGTCGACGTGACCGACTGCGTCGAGCGGACCTGCGAGGAGTTCCGGCAGACGTACCCCGACGCAGACATCGCAACCGAGACGCCCGCATCGATCACGGTGTACGCCGACAAGACGCTGGAGGCTGCGATCAGCGAGGTCCTCGAGAACGCCATCGAACACGGGGGCGAGGAGTCGTCGGTGACAGTCGCGGTATCGGCCTACGACGAGGAGTGGGTGGAGGTGACCGTCCTCGACGACGGGCCCGGCATCCCCGAGGAGGAGCGCGACGTCCTCACCGAGGGCGAGGAGACCGCGCTCCACCACGGCAGCGGGCTCGGGCTCTGGCTGTCGAACTGGATCGTCGGCAAGTTCGGCGGGGAACTCACCTTCGACGACTATCGGACGAACGGCGGGGCGGTCACGCTCCGACTCCAGCGCGCGGTCGCGGACCGTTCGGTAGGGGAAGACGACTTCGAGCGGGAGGACGATTTCGAGCGAGAGGACGGGGTCGAGCGGAAGGACGACTTTGATCGGGAGGGAGGTTCCGGGCCGGGTGACGGCTCCGAACAGGGGAACGTCTCCGGCGTCGAACAGCGGTAACCTCGCAGTCGATACTCGGAAGTCGAGTCGGCCGTAGCGCGACGCTGTGTGCAGGGAAAACCGTCCGTTCGCTTAAATAACAACTAAGTGCGAGCGACCCGATTATTACTGACATAATGAGTGCGAAAACGACCGGGCTCGTCGAGCGGTTCCGGCAGCGGGAGTACACCGGCGAGAACAGGTGCACGCCCTGCACCGCCGTCAACGTCGGCATCGCGGCGGTCGGGAGCGGACTCGTTTCGGCCGCCGTCCGACCGCTGGCCGGCGGGGCGGCGTTCGGGCTGTCGCTCGGGATCATCTACCTCCGAGGGTACCTCGTCCCCGGAACGCCGACACTGACAAAGCGGTATCTCCCCGACCGAGTGCTGGCGAAGTTCGACAAACTGGAGGACAAGAGGGTCGGAGCCGACGAGAACGGAATTTCCGAGGAGCACGGAATGGTCGACGACCGGACGGACGCCGGCGCGAACGCGGAGGAGCGCGAGCCCGAAGCGGTCCTGGCCGACGCGGGAGCGGTCGAACCCTGCGCGGAGGTCGACGACCTCTGCCTCGCCGAGGAGTTCCGCGAGGCGTGGGACGACGCCATGGACTCGATAGCGACCGACGGGACCGAGACGGACGACCTGGCACGAATTCTCGACCTGGAGGCCCAGAACCTCTCCGTCGAGGAGTACGACGGCGCGCTGGTCGCTCGGTACGACGGGCGGCGCCTCGGCCAGTGGGCGTCGCGCGCGGCGCTGGTCGCCGACCTCGCGGCCGCGGAACTACTCGAGGAGCGCTACGACGACTGGGACGACCTCCCGGTCACGAACCAGAGCCGCGTCCTGAGCGGCCTCCGGGTGTTCCTCGACGAGTGTCCGGACTGCGGCGGCGACGTCACCGTCGAGCAGGAGACCGTCGAGTCCTGCTGTCGCACGATGGACGTGGTAGCGGTCAGCTGTTCGGCCTGTGACGCCCGGATTCTCGAGGTCGAGCAGGAGTAACTGCGTGGCCACACTCGGGGGTCGTCCTCGACGAGCACGTACTTATACGGCATGCTCCGATGCGACGAACTCCGAAGCGGCCGTATCTTGACCTCGTCGCGTGACGCGACGGACCGACGCCGAGACCTGTCTCGTCGTTTCCGGTCGCTACCCCCGCGGTTTCCGCTGTCTACCGTCGAGAAACCCCGGGAAAGGTACAATGGTCATCGTGGTCGTGGAAAGGGAGGTGGTACGGCAGTCATCGGGTTCGTGGAAAGTAAGATGGTACGACAGTCATCGTGCTCGCTGACGGTGAGGTGGCACTGTCGCTACTCGTGGAAATCGACGCGACTCCGGCGTTTCCGCTGTCCGTCGACGGAGGTCCACGGATGGGTACACCGGCGTTTCCGCTGAATCGACACCGAAGTTTCTGCCGTTCCGGTTTCGAGGGCCGGCCGCGGAACACCGGGATTTCCGCTGTTTTCCCTCGGAGTGTCCGTCTCCGTCGACGACTCTCCGACCCCGCAGTTTCCGCTGTTATCCGTATGGTGAACGGCTCTGAAATCCAAAAACGACCGTTGTACTATCATAAACTCGGGTGGAATTCGCCGGAATGAGATACGAGTCTCCGTAAATGTTACGCACGGTCAGGTGCAGACAGCGGAAACGACGGGGTCGGATCGCGGGGTACTCGAGGCGGACGGCGTCGGACGACAGCGGAAATAGTGGGGTTGGTGAGGGCAGGGCCGGCGGCTCGGACAGCGGAAACTGCGGAGTAACTGAAACGGTGGGATGATTGGAGCTTCGAGGTGAGTAGAGACGAGGTGACAGGGACCGAGGCTGAACAGCGGAACGGATTCCGGACTGTCAGAACTCCCGGCGGAGATGAGGGTCGGAGGTCGACGCTCAGTTCTCCGCGTCCTCGAAGGTAGTCTGGTAGTACGGCCGGATGCTCTCGTGGACGCCGGCGAACTCGATGGTGTCTTCGAGCGCGGTGACGACGAGCTGGAGGTCCTGCTTCAGGGCGTGTTTCCGGTACTTGCCGCCCGACATGCCCTCGTTCTTCTCGGTCGAGGAGATGACCCCGAGCATCGCGAGGTCCGCGAGGTGGTCGCGCATCCGGCGACTCGTCAACGGTTCGGTGCCGACGTGGTTGCAGAGCTGCTCGTAGCGCGGGCGGATGTCCCGCGAGCGCGCGGGCGTCTCGTCCTCGGCCTCGAGCGAGGTGAGCGCGTAGAGCACCAGGCGGGCGTGTTCGGTCAGGTCGGCGACGCCCTCCATGATCCGGTCGCGCTCGAGCTTCTCGCGGGCCTCCTGGACGTGCTCGTCGGTGACCTGCTCGACCGCCTCCTTGCGCGCCAGGTCGCCGGCCTCGAGCAGGAGGTCGAGCGCCTGCCGGGCGTCTCCGGCGTCCTGAGCCCCGTAGGCGGCGCAGAGCGGGATCACGTCATCGGCGAGGGCACCCTCGTGGAACGCCACCTGCTCGCGCTGGCTGAGCACCTTCTGGAGCTCGGTCGCGTCGTACGGGGGGAAGGAGACCTCCTTCTCGCAGAGCGAGGAGCGCACTTTGGCGGAGAGCGAGTCGCGGAACGAGAGGTCGTTGGAGATGCCGACCAGGCCGATCTTGGCGTGTTCGAGGTAGCCGTTGCTCCGAGCGCGGGGAATCTGGTAGAGGATGGAGTTGTCGTTGATGTGGTCGACCTCGTCGAGGACCACGATGACGGTGCCGCCGACCTGGTCGAGTTCCTCCCAGAGGAAGCTGTAGACCTGCGCCTGCGGGTAGCCCGTGTTGCTGATCTGCTCGGACGGGTCCCGGAGGGTGTTGACGAGTCGGACGGCGACCTGGTAGCTGGAGTTGAGCCCGTCGCAGTTGATCTCGATGACGTTGAGCGAGATGTCGTCGTACTTCGCGGCGTCGTTCTGGAGCCGGTTGAGCAGGAAGCGGGTGGCCGCGGTCTTACCGACGCCGCTCTTCCCGTAGAGGAAGATGTTCGACGGGGCCTCCCCGTTGATGATTGGTTGGAGTGCGGCGTGGTACTCCTCCAGCTCCTCGTCGCGGCCCACCAGGTTGTCGGGAGTGTACTCCTCCAGCAGCGCGTCCCGGTTCTTGTAGAGGGAGTTGTCCCGATCGAAGCTGAACGACGACATGAACGGTCCTTGAACGGATGGGGATATAAAGGCTCGTGGTAAGCGGCGCGTCCGCTGTTTCTTCTGTCCCCAAGCCTTATCACTCGTGGCGGTTTCTCGGGGGAGTGTCGTTTCCTCTGTCCGTCAATACTTAAAGACACACCCACCCCACCGTTTCCGGAGCTTTTGTCGTAGGGGTGAGCCAGATTGGAGTTATCTTATGAAAGGGAAACACTTATTTAGATTCATCTGCAACCATACCCGTATTCCAACTCACCTAAATAGACTACGAGGTGAGAGAATGGCTTCTAGGTTTTGGTAACGGTCTCAGAATTGAGAGAGCAAGATTGAGAGAGCAAGAGAGAAGGAGAATGAATCAGCTTTCGATTTCTATCTCACTTTACCTCCGATTCATTTCCGGTAGTAGGAGATGTGCACCCTCGACGACTGTTATTCCTACAGGCTCCCTCGAGTTTCTCCCAGACAAGGTGACACCTCCGCCGATATGATCGCCTCACGACTACCGTCCCTTTCGACGAAAACAGCGGAAACGATGGGGTGGGTGTCCCCGTTCGACCCGCTCCTCTCTTCGGCGAGGACAACGGAAACGATGGGGTGGGTGTGACAGGTTCTCTTTCGTCTCCCGTCGGGCAGTCCCGGGCCGTTTCTGTAGAGCCTCTCCCAACCGTCCGCCAGGCTTCGGCGGAAACAACCGCAGTCGTTTGTCGATAGAGACGCTACGTCTATGGAGAGAGACGCTAAGGCAGGAAATCGGAACAATACCGAACTGCGATGCGCCTGCCGGAAACGACGTGCGCAACCTCGGAACACAGCGGAGAACAGCGGAAACCGTGGTGTTGCGACGAGCAGAGCGAGTCCGTGGTATCCCGTATCGGCCGACTCTGCTCTCGCCGTTGCGTTCGACCGAATCCCCGTCCCCTAGTCATCTACCTGTCTTTCCTTTCAGTTGGTCACGTTGCAGACCAACCTTACAGATAATCGACGTTCGACTACATGCCACTCTCTTAATCGAACGCCTGACCGTCTTGATTACCGTACCGCCGCTTCCGGCGGATTCGCGAAACAGCGGAAACGATGGGGTAGCCCGACGAATCCGAATTCGGGCCGACGAACTCCGGTGCACCAGCCAACGGGAATTTCGCCAACCGGGCCTCGTTGGGGCTATTCGCTCCTCTCCAAACAGCGGAAACGGCGGGGTTGGGTGGAAGGGGGATCCGACTCGGCTGTCCTGGTCGTCATCGTACGAACCATCATCGGCACGGCCCGGCCGGGTTCGAGGTTGGCGATTCGATTCCGTTCTCGCCGCCGGTCGTCCGTCCAGCATTATCTCCTCGTGGGTACACTCGCCGCCCCGATCAGTTCCACCGTCACTGCCTCGTCGGGTTCGGTTTCGGTGATGAGAGACCGCATCGGTTCTTCGTGGGAGCGGCCCTGTCGGTCGCCGATGCCCCCGATGACGTCCCCTGCGCAACGGTCCACGAGACGTTAGACTTTGAGACGGGAGAGGTGGTCCGGAGGTTGTGATAGGAGGGCGGTACTCGCCGTTCGCCACGAAATCCGGCACTCACACCGGCCGACGGGATTCACACCACTGCCGGCAATATCGTCACCGCCAGCACCAGCAGAATGCCGGTCGTCACGATCACGAACACCGCGTCCAGCACCGACCCGGCCCGGAGCATCTGGCCGCGCGTCACCTCGCCTGTCCCGAAGACGATGGCGTTGGGGGGCGTCGCGACCGGAAGCGCGAACCCGTAGCTCGCGGCCACCGCGCTCGCGACCGGGAGCAGCACGGCGGCCTCGACGCCAGCACCGCCGATACCGATGAATCCGCCGCCGCCCGAACCACCGCCACCGCCGACGGTCCCGAACTCCCGACCGACCTCGATCAACACCGGCGCGAGGACGGCCGCGGTCGCGGTGTTCGACGCGAGTTCGCTCAGGGCCACCGTCAGCGCGACGAGCGCGACAAGGAGGACCGCCAGCGGCGCGTCCCCGAGCGCGACCAGCACTCGACCGGCCAGCCACTCGGTCGCGCCGGTGTCAGAGAGCGCGTCCGCGAGGGTGAGTCCCCCGCCGAACAGCAGCAGCGTCCCCCAGTCGATGCCCTCGACGTCCTCCCATTCGACGCCCTCGGCGAGGAAGAGGACCGGAATCGCCGCGAGGCCGACCACGACGAAGTAGAGCAGACCCTGATACCCCGGCTCGCCGCCCGCGGCGACTCCCTCGCCGAGGACCCACGCGCCCTCGCCGCCGAACAGCGTCGTCTGCCACTCCGGTGGCAGGAGCTCGGCGAAGACGAACTCCAGCCCGCCCAGCAGCCAGAGGATAGCGACCGCGACGAAGACGACGGCGACGCGCCTGGCCGGCCGGTCGAGCGGTCCCGACGCGGCCGACGACCGGCGCGCACTGGCCCGGGCGCCCGAGACGTCGACCGGCTCCGGCGGGTAGAGCCGGACGAGCAGGTACCACGCCAGCGGGAGGGTCGCCGCGACCGTCGGCAGACCGACGGCCAGCCAGTCGGCGAAGCTCACCTCGTAGCCGGCGTCGGCGAGCTGGGCCACGACGATGGCGTTCGGCGGCGTCCCGATGAGGGTGCCGATGCCGCCGATGCTGCCCGCGTAGGCCACGCCCAGCAGGGTCGCCGCGTGGAGGTTCTCGACCGACCGGTCGGCCGCGGCGTCGATCTGGCGGACGACCCCGACCGCGATGGGTGCCATCAGCGCCACCGTCGCGGTGTTCGAGATCAGCATCGAGAGCACCGCCGTGGCCACCATCACCCCGAGCACCACCCGACGGGGCGTCGTCCCCACGCGGCCGAGCAACCGGAGCGCGACGCGCCGGTCGAGCCCGTGCTTCTGGAGCGCGGCCGCGAGGACGAACGTCGAGAGGAACAGGAAGACGATGGGGTCGGCGAACCCGGTCAGCGCTTGCGAGAGCGTCGGATAGACCCCCAACACCACCAGCCAGAACGGCACCGTCAGCGCGGTCACCGCCAGCGGGAACGCGCCCGTAATCCAGAGCCCCGCGGCGAACGTCGCCGTCGCGAGCGCGCGCTGGCCCGCGACGGGCAGTCCTGCGGGAGTCGGGAGAGCAGCCACGGCGAGCGTCGCGACTGTCACGCCGAGGACGACCAGCCAACTTTCGGGGCGTGGGACCTTCCTCATGATTCTTGCGCGGAGCGCCGACGAGGGTGAACTCGCCCAGAGTTGGACCGAACTCAAGTAATACCTTCCGGGTGACAGTTCCGAACGCGAGGGGCCGGACCTCCGCCAAGCGGGTTTGGTTTAGGTGCGAGGTTTCGATCCCCGGTCAAGTGGCCGAACCCGGCGTTGTTCGGAAACACCACAGCACCACACACAACGTTTTGACCTTCCGGATCGTCTTGTCTGGTATGGCGACGAACACACAACTCTCCCGACTCGCGATCGCGGCCATCGCGGTCCTGCTGTTGCTCCCGGTCGTGATGATGCTGTTCGCGTGGCCGATGATGGGGATGGGCTGGTGGATGCACGGGCCCGTAGACGGACAGGTCGGCCCCGGCGGGAGCGGCGGCGCGACGCCGACGTGGATGTTCGGCTTCTGGATCGTCGGCCTGCTGGTGCTCGTCGGGGCCGGCTACCTGCTCTACCGGTGGGCCGCGAACGAGACGACCGACCCGGCCCTAGAGGAGTTGCGTCGGGCCTACGCGCGGGGCGAACTCTCCGAAGAGGAGTTCGAGCAGCGTCGCCGGCGGCTCCGGGAGTAGTGGAGTCGGAGGCCCGTCTCTGGTCGCTGATTCGGAAACCACCGGAGTCAGGCCCGCGCGATCACGAGGAACGTCTCGGGACGCTCGTCGGCCCTGACGACGTCGAACCCCGCCCGTTCCAGCAGGGCCACGGCCTCGTCGCGGCCGTAGCGCTCTTCGACCGGCGGGCCCGCTTCGCCGTCGCCATTCGCCGTCCAGTCGGCGACGACGAATCGGCCGCCGTCGCGGAGGACGCGCGCGACCTCGACCTCTCCGCCCGACTCGCCGCCCCCATCTCCGACGTCGTCGTGGCCGTATTCGCCGTGCCCACTTTCGCTATGCTCGCCTCCGCCGTGCCTGCCTTCGCCGTGCCCGTCGCCCGCGAACTCGTGGAACGTCATCGTCGAGAAAGCGGCGTCGAGCTCGCCGTCGGCAAACGGGAGGTCACCGATGTCGGCGGTCACCGGGTCGACGTTACCGGGGACGCCCTTCTCGCGGTAAAGGTCGTGCATCTCCGGCTGGACGTCGACGGCCCTGACCTCGCCGGCGAACGGGGCGACGTCGTCGGTGTAGAAGCCGGTTCCGCTGCCGAGGTCCGCGACCGTCGCGTCCCGGGCGTTTCCGAGATCGAGGGCGGCCACGAGTTCCTCGCGAGAACAGTAGCGGTACCGCGACTCGTCCTCGAGCCTGTCGGCCGACGCCGGGTCGAACGTGTGAAAACCCATCGTCTCGATGTGGGTCGGCGACCCCCTTAACGACTGCGAGACGTGGGCGAAATATGCAAGATTATCTCCTCCCGATATAACTGATCTTCTAGCCGTGTCGCTCGATCAGGTCCGTCAGCGTCGACTCGTCCTGGACCCCGACGAGCTGTTCGACCTGCTCGCCGCCGGCGAACAGGAGCAGCGTGGGGACGCCCCGGACGCCGTACTGGGAGGCCAGTCCCTGGTGCTGGTCGACGTCGACCTTCGCCACTGCTGCCTCGGTGTTCGCGGCGACCGAGGCCACGATGGGTTCGAGCATGTTGCACGGTCCGCACCAGTCCGCGTAGAAGTCCACCAGGACCACGTCGTAGTCGGTGGTCACCGAGGAGAACTGCTCGACGCTCTCGACGTGGATCGGTTCGTCGGGCGCGTCCGCGGCGGTCCCGCTTTCGTCGGTCTCGCCGGATTCGCCTCCGGCATCGCCGAGCAGTTCGTCGCGCTTCTCCTTCCGGATGGATTCGAGTTCGTCTTCGCTCATCACTCGGGTTTGGCACCCGACGTGCTTAACTGTTTTGCACATAGGACACAATACTACTACCTCCCGTCGTCCTCTGCTACTCCCGACCCCCGGACGGCTCCGACGGACTCGGCGGGTCCCGGTGCGAGTCACGAACGTTCAAATACCGGACCGCGCACAGTACTACCTATCGTGGCCGAGAACCCAGTCTACGCCGTCGCACCGCTCGCCGCGGCGTCCCTCTGGGGCGGGATGTACGTGGTCAGCAAGTGGGGGTTCTCGGCGATTCCGCCGGTCACGCTCGGGTTCCTCAGGGTCGCGCTGGGGGCGGCGGCTCTGCTGGTCGTGGTCCGGCGGACCCGGCCCGCTCGGGGATTCTCGGGGGCCGACCGCCGGCGGTTCGTCGCGCTCGGTGCGACCGTCACGGCGACCATCGTCACCCAGTTCGTCGGTACCGACCTCACCAACGCGAGCCAGGGCGCGCTGCTGACGGTCCTGACGCCCGTCTTCACCCTGCTGCTCGGCGTCGCGGCGCTCTCGGAACCGCTGACCCGGCGGAAGGTCGGGGGGATGGCGCTCGCGGCGGTCGGTACGCTGCTCGTCCTCGCGGGCCGGTACGACCTCACCAGGATGGCCGCCGGCAACGCCGCGGGGGTCGCCGCGCTGCTGGCGGCGAGTTTCGCGTGGGCGGCCTTCACCGTCTACGGCAAGCCGCTGGTCCGGTCCTACTCCGCGCTGGAGACCGCGACCTACTCGACCGTCGCCGCGGTGCCGATGCTCGGGGTGCTCGCCGCCGCGGAACTGGCGGTCACCGGCACCGCGCTCGGCGACCTGTCGCTCACGCTGCCGGTCGCGGCCGCGGTCTGCTACCTCGGCCTGGCCAGCACCGCGGCCGCGTGGTACCTCTGGTACAAGGGGCTGGAGTACGTCGACGCCGGCACCGTTGCCGTCTTCTTCTTCGCCCAGCCCGTGGTCGGGACCCTGCTGGGTGCGCTCCTGCTGGGCGAGTCGCTCGGCTCCGGGTTCGTTGCCGGCGGACTCGTCATGACCCTCGGCGTGTACGCCGTCTCGACGTCGACCGATACCTGAGCGTCCCGCCCGCCGTCACGAGCGGGCCGCGTACCCATTTCGTTCTCACCGCTTGCTCCTGTCCGGCGATTACGCTGTACTGCAGCAGACTTTTCCATGCCGGGACGCTGTCTCCAGTTATGACGTGGCGAGGAATGCGGGGGTCCGAGGACTGCGGTCGCGCGGGAGAAGGGGGCGGTGTTCGTGAGTGAGCAGCGGTCCTTCCCACCCGAGGCGGACCCGTCCGCGAATCCCGAGAGCTGTCTCGAAGCCCTCCGGGCGAGCCCGTCGTTCCGCGGCCCCGCCGAGTCGCTCGACGGCCACGCCCACGCCAACGACCACTTCGCGCTCGTCTACGACTCACGCGAGGAGCAGTTCGCCGCCGCCGTCCCGTTCATCCGCCAGGGCCTCGACCGCGGCGAGCGGTGCGTGTACATCGCCTACGAGAACTCCAGGGAAGACGTCCTGGCGGCGATGCGGGAGTGCGGCGTCGACGTAGACGCCGCGCTCGACTCGGGCCAGCTCTCGGTCCACGACGAGACCGAGACCTACCTCCGGAACGAGACGTTCGACGCCGACGAGACCGTCGCGTTCCTCGACGCCGCCATCGACGCAGCGGACGAGGAGTACGAGGGGCTCCGGGTGACCGGCGAGATGAGCAGCGTCCTGGAGGAAGACCCCGACGGTGAGGAACTCGTCCGGTGCGAGGCCAAGGCGAACTACCTCTTCGACGACGTGGACGGCATCGCGCTCTGCCAGTATAACCGAAACCGGTTCCCGTCGGACGTCATCCGGGACGTCATCAGCACCCACCCGCTGCTCGTCCACGACGGGCGTGTCAGCCACAACGTCTACTACACCCCGCCCGAGGAGTTCTTCGGTCCCGAGAAGTCCGAGCGCGAGGTCGACCGCCTGCTCGGGTCGCTCGGCGACCAGACCGACGCGAAAGCAGAACTCCGGCGACGAGAACGATACCTCCGCGAGAGCTACCGGATCACGGCCGACCCCGCGCTCGACTTCGAGGAGAAGCTCCACCGCCTCCTCGACCTCGCGCGCGAGCGGATGGACCTCGACGCGGCCGGGTTGACCCATCTCCCGGAACAGGGCGGCGAGTTACTCACCGAATACGCCATCGGATACGGGAACGACGACGGTGACGGCGACGGTGAAAGCAACGACGACGTTGTCGACGCGTCCGACGACGTCTGGACCGACCCGGGCGAGGGCTGTTTCTGTCGGCAGGTGCTCGCCGAGGACGAGCCGGTCGGAAAGGCCGACGTCCGGGGCACCGAGTGGGAGGACGACGAGATTCACCGCGAGCACGGCCTGTCGTGCTACCTCGGCACGAAGGTGACGAGCGGGTCGACGCCGTACGGGACGCTCTGGGTCGGGAGCACAGAGCCCCGTGAGCGGCCGTTCTCCGAGACCGAGCGGACATTCCTCGAGTTGATGGGTCAGTGGGTCAGCTACGAGCTCGACCGGCGGCGGCGCGAGCGAGAACTCCGCGAGCGCACGGAGCACCTGAGCGCGCTCATCGAGACCGCCCCGGAGTGCATCAAGACCGTCGCCGCCGACGGCACCCTGCTCCAGATGAACCCCGCCGGGCTCGAGATGGTGGAGGCCGACTCGGCCGACGCGGTGACCGGCGAGTGCATCTACGACGTCATCGCCCCGGAGGACCGCGAGCGGTTCCGGGAGTTCAACGAGCGCATCTGCAGCGGCGAACGCGGCACCCTCGAGTTCGATATCGTCGGGCTGAACGGCACGCGGCGCCACATGGAGAGCCACGCCGCGCCGCTGCACAACCCGGACGGGACCACCGCCCACGTCGCGCTCACCCGCGACGTCACCGAGCAGTTCGAACGCGAGCGCGAACTCGAAGAGACCATCGAGAAGCTCGAGGAGTCGAACGAGCGTCTCGAGAGCTTCGCCAGCATGCTCGCCCACGAGCTCCGCAACCCCGTCGCCATCGGCCAGATATACAGCCAACGGCTCCCGACAGGGACCGACGCGGCGGCGGTCGAGTACGTCACCGAGGCGTTCGACCGCATCGAGGACATGGTCGACGTCATGCTGGTGTTGACTCGCGGCCGGGAGGCGGTCGGCGACCGGGCGCCGGTCGACCTCGCGGAGACGGTCCGGACCGCGTGGGGCGACGTGGAAGCCCCGGACGCCTCGCTCGACGTCGATCTCGACCGTACAATCGAGGCCGACGAGACGTACCTCCGCCACCTCTTCCGGAACCTTCTCCAGAACGCTGTCGAACACGGTTCGACAAGCCGTCGGCCACAGGCCGACGACGTTCATCAGACGGAGTCTGATGCAGCCCATCAGAAATCTTCGATTTCTGAGGACGCCGTGGAACACGGTTCCACGAGCCCTCGCTCGCAACCTCGCGAGGACGCCGTCGAGCACGGCGGACCGGACGTGGCCGTCACCGTCGGCTACCTCCCGACGGGGTTCTACGTCGCCGACGACGGGCCCGGCATCCATCCGGAGGACCGCGACGCGGTCTTCGAGCCGGGGTACACGACGGCCGAGGACGCCGGCGGCACCGGCCTCGGGCTGGCGTTCGTCCGGAAGCTGGTGGAGGTGTACGAGTGGGAGTGCACCGTCGCCGAGAGCGACGCCGGCGGCGCCCGGTTCGAGTTCCGGAACGTCTTCTGAAACCAGTGTGATGCCGCGGTTCCGCCGCCTTCGACTCCCGGCTTGCCCGTGCCCACACGCTCAAGGTGGCGGCCCTCAACGCGGTGGACATGAGCGACCCGCTCGACTTCGAGGACTTCTACGACCTGACGCTCGCGACAGACCTCGCCGTCTCGCCCGACGGCGACCGCGCGGCGTTCGTCGCCGACGAGTTCGACCGCGCCGAGGACGACCGCCGGCGCTCGCTGTTCGTCGTCCCGACCGACGGGAGCCGCGAGCCCCACCGGCTCACCCGGGCCTCCGACGCCGGCGCGCCGGCCTGGAGCCCCGACGGGACCAAGCTCGCGTTCACCGCCGCGCGCGAAACCGACGCCGAAATCGCCGTGACTCGTCGAGACGACGACTCGGACGACGCGGTGGACGAGGACCCGGAGGGCGAAGCAGAATCCGAAGACGACGGTGAAAGCGACGAGGACGATGCCGATGCAAACGCCGACGCCGACGAACCGAAGCCCCAGGTCTGGGCGTTCGACCTCGACCTCGGCGGCGACGCCCGCCAACTGACCGACTTCGAGGAGGGCGTCAGGGGGTTCGACTGGGGACCCGAGGGCGAGCGCATCGTCGCCGCGGCCCGCGACCCGACCGACGACCAGCGCGAGTACCTCGAATCCCGGCGCGAGGACGACGGCCCGATCGTCACCGAGCGCCTCCAACACAAGTTCGACGGCCACGGCTGGCTCGACGACGTGAATACCTACCTCTTCGTCGTGGACTGCGAGACCCGCGAGGTCGACCGCCTCGACGACGCCTACGGCGGCGGCGCGCGAGAACCGGCGACCGGCCTCCAGCCGGCGTGGTCGCCCGAGGGCGGGCGAATCGCGTTCCTCTCGAACCGGACCGACCGCCCGGACGACAGCTACGTGATGGACGTCTACACGATAGCGCCCGACGGGAGCGACTGCCGGAAGCTGACCGACTCGGACCTGACCGCCAGCGGGCCCCGGTGGCACCCCGAGGGCGACCGCCTCGCGTTCGTCGGCGGCGACCCCGAGAACTGGTACCGGCCGTCGGAGGTGTACGTCGCGGAACTCGCATGTAATGCCGACGAAACAGAGAGCGGCGCCCACGAATCGTGGTCGGGCGACCTCGACCGGACCGTCGCCAGGTACGGCCGGCTCTCGTGGGACGGCGACGACCTGCTCGCTGCCATCGCCGATGAGGGATTGACCCGTCTCGCGCGCTTCAGCGAGGGCAACGAGCCCGAGCGCACCTTCGGCGCGCAGGGCCGCGACCGGACCGTCGAGGGGTTCGACGCGCGGGCCGGCGCGTCGGTCGCGGTCCTCTCGGACCCGGAGGCCGGCGCTGACCTTTTCGCGGTCGGCGTCGACGGCCTGGACGCCGCCACCGAGCCGACGAGACTCACCGCGCTCAACGAGGACCTGGTCGCGGACCACCACACGCCCGAGGCTCGGCGGTTCACCTTCGAGTCGGAGGGCGACGAGATAGAGGCCATCGCCTACTTCCCGGACGACGTCGACCCCGACGACGCAGCTTCGGATTCCCGCCCGCTCGTCGCCTCCGTCCACGGCGGTCCCATCTCCTACGACGCGCCGACGTTTTCGTTCGACTTCTCGTACTGGACCGGACAGGGGTACGTGGTCGTCCGGACGAACTACCGCGGGAGCTCCTCGTACGGCCGCGAGTTCAGCGAGCAGATCCGCGGCGAGTGGGGGCCGCGCGAGACGGCCGACGTGCTGGGCGCGGTCGACGCCGCGGTCGAGCGCGGCTGGGCCGACCCCGACCGGTGTTTCGCCACCGGCTTCTCCTACGGCGGCATCACGACCGGCTACCTCGTCGCGGCGAGCGACCGGTTCGCGGCGGCCGCGGCCGAGCACGGCGTCTACGACTTTCGGTCGGCGTTCGGCACCGACGACAGCCACCTGTGGTGGGAGAACGATTTCGGCCTGCCGTGGGAGAACCCTAAGGGCTACGATGCGGCGTCGAGCATCACCGACGTCGGAGCGGTCGATACCCCGCTGCTCGTGACCGCCGGCGGCGAGGACTGGCGGTGCCCGCCGTCCCAGAGCGAGCAGCTCTACGTCAGCGTCAAGAAGCAGGGCGTGCCGGCGCGGCTGGTCGTCTACCCGGACGAGCACCACGCCATCGGCGACCCCGACCGGGCGACCCACCGCCTCCGGGAGCTCACCGAGTGGTTCGAGCGCCACGACCCCGGAACCTGATTCGGGGTACCCGCTCCCGGCGCCGAAGTTCAGTCCTTGCCGAAGACGTCGCGCTGGAGCCGTATCCGGCGGAACTCCACGAGGTGGTACCGGGTCACGAGTACGGCGGCGACGACCATGACCGCCGCGAAGGCGCCGGTGAGGGTCACGGGGACGTCGTGGACGTAACCGTTCAGCAGCTGGGCCAGCCCGAGGACGACGGGGCCGACGCTCGCCAGCGTCGTCTTGACCGGCAGTTCGCGGTACATCTCCCAAAACGAAACCTCGTCCGTGACGGCCATCTGGTAATCGCTCCTTACCGAGGCGTCCGGCCACTCCCTGATTACCTTTTCGTGTTCTCGTTCCGACCGTTTCGCCCGAGCGTCCGCCGATTGGTCCGCTTGCTCGGTCCCCGATTCGTTTCCCGATATTCTCACGCTGATTGCGCCGTCGAAGACCCCGTCTCGTCGTGACCCTCGGGGCCGAGAACGAGGACGGCGCCGGTGGCGTGGACCTCGACCTCGCACCCGCGGAGCGAGAAGACCACCCGCCCGGATGTCCGTGAACCACTGTCGGCCTCGTCGGCCTTGTCGGCGAAGAGTCCGTCCAGCGCCTCCGGATCGAGGGCGTCGTACAGCAGCCCTTCGTCGGCGAGCGGGTCGACCTCGACCACCTCCGAGACGGCCGCGACGACTGTCGTGCTCGGGTTCCACTCGGTCGGCGCGACCCGGTAGGCCGGGCGACCGCCGCGATCGAGCGACGGCGCGCGTTCGGTGATTGGCGGCGTGTCTCGGTTCATGCGTCCGGCTGGGACCTCCGATTGAGATGTTCGATGTCACCGCAAACTGACGTATCGCACAAAAAATCAACGATTCTACCCGGCCAAAGCTTGGAGTTAGCGCCGCGATTCGGTCGTGGATTAGCGTTCCCGATTCCTGTCGGTAGGCATGGATGTTGATCATCCGCGTCCGTACGGACGTGTCACTGCTCTTTCACGGCAGCAGTTCGACCGAGTCAGAGCCTCCCAGGTCCGGAAGTTCGGCGAGTCAGGACCGTTTCCCGCCGGAACGCCGCGACGGTCCGGTACTCCCTCCCTTGCTGTCGCCGCCGCTACTACTTCCCCCGTTAACCCCGCTGGCGCGACCGTTCCGATTCCGCCCGGCGCCCGCTTTTCCCGCACCTCCGTCGGTCGCGTTCCGGCCCCCTGCGCCGCGCGATCCGCTCCGACCGCGGCCTCCGCCTCGCGTGACCTCGAACGTGGATCCGCGACGCTTCGGGGATTCGGGACCCGATTTCCCGCCATTGGCTCGGCCCCGGCCAGCGGCCGGGCCCGATCCAGGGGGCTGCCCTCCGCCCTGCCTCGCGGCCTCTCCACTGCCTCCGCCCCCTCCGACGCCCGCGGACGACGAACCCGGCCCCACGTCGCCGACGGGAACGACCGCGCCGCCGTGCGGGACGTTCGAGACGATCCAGTCGAGGAACGCGTCTGGGCTCCGCGACTGGGTCCAGACGGTGCCCGGCCCCTCGAACTCGACGACCAGTCCCTCGCCGCTCAGCAGTGTCGAACGCAGCCCGCCCACCCGCCGGACCGAGTAGTCGACCGACGCTTCGAACGCCACGACGTGGCCGGTGTCGACGACGACGCGCTCGCCCGCCGCGAGCGGGACCTCGTCGATGGCGCCGAAACTGGAGAGAAACGCGCTTCCGGGGCCGGCGAGTCGAAGTAGGAACAGCCCTTCGCCCGCGAAGAAGGTCCTGAACCCGCCGAACTTCGTGTCCAGGTCGACCGACGGCGTCCCGGCCAGGAACGAACTCGACTGGACGAACAGCGGCTCGTACCCCAGGTCGCGCTCGATGACGTCGCCCGGCAGTCGGGGCGCGAACGTCACCGACCCCGGCTCTCGCGCCTCGAACGTGTTGAGGAAGAACGACTCGCCGCCGAACACCGAGCGCTTGAGCGACCCGAGCAGGCCGCCGTCGGTCCCCGTCCGGACGTCGATGCCGGCGGTGTGGCTCAGCATCGCCCCGGCCTCCGCGCGGACCGCCTCGCCACGGTCGAGTGACACGCTCAGCTGTGCGAACGTCGGTCGGTACGAGATCTCGTGTCGCATCGGACGGGGTACGCGGGCCACCGTCGTTACCCTGATGGCGTCGCGTCCGGCGCCGCCGTCGGCGCCGCGGCGCGTCCCCGCGACCGGCGCCACCCGCCGGTCACTCCTTGGTCAGAATCATCGCCTCGTCGTCCGCCTCGTCGCCCGCCTCGTCGCCGACGTGGGCCGCGAACTGGGCGGCGTGGGCGTCCTTCAGGGTCGCCAGTTCATCGTCGCTCAGCCCCATCCGGTCGGCGAACTCGTCCCAGACGTGGTCCCTCACCGAGAGGTAGTAGGCGGTCCCGTCCTGGGTCGCGAGGGGGTCCCGGTGGAACTGCGTCCGGTACTCGTAGACCAGGCCGTCGACGCCGACGTCCGGCAGGTCCCGGACGAACGCCTGGTGTCGTCCCACCAGGTCGCGCGCAGCCTCGTCGTCGACGTCGGGGAAGGCGTCCAGCGGGGCCGCCATCTCACCACTCCGCGACGCTCCCGTCGTCGTGGCGCCAGACGGGGTTGTGCCAGTTCACCTCGCCCGCTCGCTCGCGGACGACCGCCTCGTCCACCTCGATGCCGAGGCCCGGTCCGTCCGGGAGGTCGACGTATCCGTCCTCGTACTCGAAGACGCTGGGGTCCGCGAGGTAGTCCAGCACGTCGCTCTCCTCGTTGTAGTGGATGTCGAGGCTCTGCTCCTGAATGAGCGCGTTGGGCGTGCAGGCGTCGACCTGTACGCACGAGGCCAGCGCGATGGGGCCGAGCGGGCAGTGTGGCGCCAGCGCCACGTCGTAGGCCTCGGCCATCGAGGCGATCTTCCTGACCTCGGTGATGCCCCCGGCGTGGCTCAGGTCCGGCTGGATCACGTCGACCGCGCCCGACTCGAACACCTGCTTGAAGTCCCACCGGGAGTACATCCGCTCGCCAGTGGCGATGGGGGTCGTGGTGTGGGCCGCGATTTCGGGGAGGGCGTCGTTATGCTCCGGCAGCACCGGCTCCTCGACGAACATCGGCTCGTAGGGTTCGAGCGCGGCGGCGAGTCGCTTGGCCATGGACTTCGCCACGCGACCGTGGAAGTCGACGCCGATGTCGACGTCCTCGCCGACCGCCTCCCGGACCTCGGCGAGCCGTGCTTCGGCTTCGCGGACTTCCGCCGGCGAGTCGACCCGCTCCATCTCGGGCGTCGCGTTCATCTTGAGCGCGGTGAACCCGGCGTCGACCTTCTCCCTTGCCGCTTCGCCGACGTCCGCCGGTCGGTCGCCGCCGACCCACTGGTAAACGCGAATCCGGTCGCGCGCCCGACCGCCGAGCAGTTCGTAGACGGGCGCGCCGAAGTGCTTGCCCTTGATGTCCCACAGCGCCTGGTCGACGCCCGCGATGGCCGACATCAGCACCGGGCCGCCGCGGTAGAACCCCCCGCGGTAGAACGTCTGCCAGTGGTCCTCGATGCGCAGGGGGTCCTCGCCCAGCAGGTAGTCGTCGAGCAGTTCCTCGACGGCGGCCCGGACGGTGCGCGCCCGACCCTCGACGACCGGTTCGCCCCAGCCGACGGTGCCGTCGCTGGTCTCGAGGCGCAGGAACAGCCATCGCGGGGGCACCTCGAACAGTTCGTAGTCTGTGACTTCCATGTCGGCCGGCTACGCGACCCACCGCCTAAACCCCGCGGAAGCGGCGCGGCCCGCGGCCCGACTCTGCGATTCCTGAACGGGGCGACTCCGAGATGTGCGGGCTCTCGCCTGCTGGGCACGTCGTCGGCCGACAGCCCCGCGCTTTCGGACGCCGCCCCTTCGCCGAGCGACCGAGAACAGATAAAACTAATAACCAGAAATGTGAAAATTCACGCCGATGGACAAGCTCGACGGCGTCTCGCTCTCGTCGCTCCGGGACCAGCTCGGCGCGGCCGAGACCCCGAAGGCGACCAAGCGCGTGATGGTCGCCATCGCGTACAAGGACGGCGTCCCCGTCTCGGTACTCTCGGAGCGGTACGACGTGCCCGAGTCGACGCTGTACTACTGGCTCGACCGCATCGCGGACAACCCCCTCGCGGAGGCCGTCGAGGACGACGACCGACCGGGCCGGCCGTCGGAACTCGACGACGCCGACCGCGAGGCGCTGTTCGACGCACTGGCCGACTCGCCCGACGCCTACGGCTTCGACGCGGAGTCGTGGACGCCCCGTCTCGCCCGCGAGTTCGTCGAGCGCGAGTTCGGCGTCTCCTACTCGCTGGGTCACGTCCGCCGGCTGATGCGGCAGGCGGACCCGACCGAGTGAGCCGGGCCGATGACAACGGTCGCAGGGCGAGAATCGCCCGGCCGAGATGTCGGGACGAACCGCAGCGCTAGCGACGCCGCGCGAAATGCGAGGAGTGCTACGGCTCCCCGCGTCGACGTCGCGCGACCAGCATCCCCGCGGCGGCCGCCCCGACCGCCACGGAGGCCTCGCTCGCGGCGAGCGGGGTCGGCGGTCCCGACGGGGCCCCGGACGCGCTCGCGGCGTTCGACGTAGCGGGGTCGTAGCAGAACGAGATTTCCCGGATGGCGAACGGCTGTCCGGTGTCCTCGCTGGTCGGTGCCTGGAGGTCCGCCCGCTCGGAGACGCCTTCCGGGAAGGCGTAGACGTTCCCGCCGGTCTCACTGCGGACGATGACCGCGTCGACCCGGAGCGTCGAGTCGAACGTCACCGATACCGGGTCACCGCCGCCGCCGTCGCGCTCGACGTTCGCGAGTTCGACGCGGTAGGTCTCGCCCTCGACCTCGAACTCGAAGGTGTTCTGCGCGACCTCGGTGGCGTTCTCGCTCCCGAATTCGCCGTCCTCGTACGCGAGCGTCAGGGCGTGCTCCAGCCCGGCGTCCTCATCGCAGGTCGGGTAGCCGGCGACCGGCCGCGGCGTGATCGTCGGCTCCGGTATCGCGGTCGTGGTGGTGGTCGTAGTCGCGGTCGTGGTGGTGGTCGTAGTCGTCGTTTCGGTGGTGGTCGTGGTCGTGGTTTCGGTGGTGGTCGGGGTTTCCGTGGTCGTAGTCGTCTCGGTTGTCGTCGTCGGGGTCTCGGTCGTGGTCGTGGTGGTGGTCGTAGTCGTCGTTTCGGTGGTGGTCGTGGTCGTGGTTTCGGTGGTGGTCGGGGTTTCCGTGGTCGTAGTCGTCTCGGTTGTCGTCGTCGGGGTCTCGGTCGTGGTCGTGGTTTCCGTCGTGGTGGTCGTGGTCGGCTCCTCCGTGGTCGTGGTGGTTTCGGTAGTCGTCTCGGTGGTAGTGGGTTCCTCGGTGGTCGTAGTCGTCGGCGTCTCGGTCGTCGTCGTGGTCTCGGTGGTCGTGGGCTCCTCGGTCGTGGTCGTCGTGTCCTCCTCCGCTGCGACCGGACACTCCGCGACGTCGACCGAAACCTCCGCACTGTCGTTGACCGTCACGCCCTCCTCCGCCGGTCGGACGACGTACTCGCCGGGTTCGAGGTCGGTCGGGCCGACCGGCTCACCGGGCGGCACGGTCACCGCCTCGGCGAAGTCGCCCGGTCCGGTGACCGCGACGTCGACTTCCCGGTCGCCCTCGTTCGTCAGCGTCAGCGACTGGCAGTCCGGGCTCTCGGCGACGACGTTCACGGGTTCGGGTTCCGTCGTCGTTGTCGTCTCCTCGGTAGTGGTCTCCTCGGTGGTGGTCGTCTCCTCGGTTGTCGTCGTGGGTGCCTCAGTCGTCGTGGTCGGTTCCTCGGTTGGCGTCTCGGTCGTCGTTTCGGCGGTGGTAGGTTCCTCGGTGGTGGTCGCCTCGGCCGTCGTGGTGGTCTCCGTCGTCAGCGGCGGGAGCTCGGCGGTCGTCGTGGTGGTCGTCTCGGCTGCCTCCGTCGTTTCGGTCGTGGTCGTCGCTGGCGCCGCCGCGACGGCGACCGTGACGTTTACCTGCCCGTTGACGGTCGCCTTGCCCGGCGGCTCGCCCGCGAGGCCGGTCCGCGCGCTCACCGTGTAGTTGCCCGCCGGCAGGTCGTCCAGCGTCGTCTCGCTGCCGGGTTCGAGCTCCAGCGTCTCGGCGAAGTCGTCCGGCCCGGTGACGTTGACGGTCACGTTCAGGTCGGTCGGATTCTCGACGGTCAGCGATTCGGGCGCGGTCGACGCCACGTCGACGTCCGGGCAGTCGGCCACGCTCACGGTCGCGGACTCCTCGCCGTTGACGGTTGCGTTTCGCGTCGCTTGGTCTTCCTCGCCGTCCGCGTCCGCTGTCGGCACCGTCGCCGAGACCGAGTAGTCACCGGGCGTCAGGTTCGCGAGCGTCCGGTTCTCGCCGGGCTCGACCGTCACCGCCTCGTCGTAGTCGTCCGGCCCAGTAATTTGGAACGTCGCGTTCCGGTCGGTCGGGTTCGCGAGGGTCAGCGACTCGCACTCCTCCGAGCGCGCCTCGACGTCAGGCGGCGGTGCGGGCGCCTCGGCGGTTGTGGTCGTCGTCTCTGCCGTCGTCGTAGTCGTCTCCTCCGCGATGGTTTCGGGCGTCGCTCGGGTGGTCGTCTCGTCGGTCGTCGTCACCTCGGCGCCCTCCGTCGTGGTGGTCTCCTCCGCCGTGGTGTTCGTCGGCGTCTCTGCCGCCGTCGTGGTCTCGGTCGTGGTGGTCGGGGTTTCAGTCGTCGTGGTGGTCTCAGTAGCCGTCGTCGTGGGTTCCTCCGTCGTGGTCGTCTGCGTCGTCGTGGTTGTGGGCTCCTCTGTCGTGGTCGTCGTCTCGGTCGTCGTCGTGGTCGTCGGCGTCGGGCAGGCTTCGACCTGGATGGTGGCGATCTGGTCGCCGTTGACCGTGGCGGGCCGGGTCGGCTCGACCAGGCCGCCGGCCTTCGCCTGGACCCGGTAGGTGCCCGGCGGGACGTCGAACGTCTCGACCTGCCCCGGGTTCAGGATGACGACCTTGGTGAGCCCCGACGCGGCGGTCACCGAGAAGGTGATGCGCTCGGTCGAGGGGTTCTGGAGCCGCAGGCGCCCGCAGTCCGGACTCCCGGCCCGGGCGTTCGGCGGCGGCCCCGGCGCCTCCGCGGTGGTCGTCGTGGTGGTGGTCGTCGTAGTCGTGGTCGTCGGGAGGTCGAGCGTCGTGGTCGTGGTGGTCGTCGTGTCCCGCTCGACGCACTCCTGGAAGTCGGGGTTGCGCTGCGAGGCCGACTCGCCGTCGCGTTTGACTATCGCGCGCTCGACGACCTCGCCGCGGTTCTCGCCCGTGCCGAAGAAGACGTTCCGGCCCCGGAAGCTGCCGCGGAAGGTCTGGCGGTCGCCGTCCTCGAAGACCAGCGTCACCGCGTCGTACCGGGCGGCGCTCACCGCGACCTTCGCGCAGTCGAAGTCGTAGCTCGGGTCGAGCGGCCGGGGCGTCTCGGTCGTGGTGGTAGTCGTAGTCGTTGTGGTCGTCGTATCCGGGTCCGCGCAGGCCTCGAAGCTCGGATTCCGTCTGGTGACCGATTCACCGTCCGGTCCGCGCACGGCGACCGACTCGATGACCTCGCCCTGGTTGTCGCCGGTGCCGACGAACTGCGCGCGGTCCCGGAAGTCCCCGCGGAAGGTCTGGCGGTCGCCGTCGGCGAACGTCAGCGTCACGGACTGGAACGCCTCGGCCTGGACCACGGCCCGCTCGCAGCTCGTGAAGAAGATTCTCGGGACGAACGGCTCGTCCGGTTCCTCCTCGGGCTCGCAGCCGCTTGTGTCGTTTCGCCGGACGACGAAGCTGTCCGGCCCGTTGAACACCTTGATCTGGGTGATCACCTCCCCGTCGTTCCCGCCCGTCCCCGAGAAGGTGTTGCGCCCGCTGTAGACGCTGGAGAACGTCTGGGTGTCGCCGTTGGCGAAGGTGAGGACGACCCGAGTGTACTGCTCGGTCGCGACCGTCACCCGCCGGCAGTCGAACGCCACCCGGATCTGGAGGGGTTCCGGCGTCTCGGTCGTCGTCGCGGTCGTGGTGGTCGTCTCGGTCGTCGTGTCCGTCTCGGGCTCGGGGTCCTCGCAGATCTCCTGGGTGATGGAGTCGTAGATGCCGACCAGGTCGTTCGGCGACGGCGCGTCGTAGAAGTCCTCGCCCGAGGACGCCACGCGCCGCAGCAGCCCCTCGTCGGCCTCCTCGCCGAGCGCGATGGTGATGATTCGCGTCCCATCCTGCTTGATCTCCCGCGCGACCTCGGCGGGGTCGCCCTCCTGGTTGTGCTCGCCGTCGGACAGCAGGACGATGACCGACTGGGCGTCCTCGCGCTGGTCGTCCTCCAGTTCGTCGTTCGCCGTGCTCAGCGCCTCGGCGATGTCGGTGTAGCCGTCGGCTTCAAGATCCTCGATCTCGTCGACGACCTCCGCGCGGTCGTCCGTCAGCTCCTCGTCGACCCGGGCCGACTCGGCGAACGACACGAGCCCGAGCCGGTCGTTCGGCCGGTCGACCGCGTTCACGAGCCGGCTGCCGGCCAGCTTGGCCGCCTCGAGGGGCTCGCCCTCCATCGACCCGGAGCGGTCGGTCACCAGCATCACGTCGAGGGGCCTGCCCGGTCTGCATTCGGGCGTCGGCGGCAGGGGCGTGGTGGTCGTCTCGGTCTTCGTGGGCTTCTGCGGGCAGTCGCCGTCGACGACGTAGCCCATGCCGGTGTTGTCGGCCCCGTCGGCCTCCTCGCCCGCGTCGGCGAACGGCGCGCCCACCAACAGGTCGGCCACCGAGTCGTTGTTCCGGTCGCCGCTGGCCAGCGCGTAGCCCGCCAGGTCGCTCTCGGACTCGCCGCGGAACTTGGCGTGGGCGCCCGACAGCGCGTGGCGCTCGGCGATGCGCGAGCCGTAGAGCAGGTAGGCCGCCCCGGCGTCGGCGGCGGTGGAGTTGTTGAACGGCGCGCCCACCAGCAGGTCGCCGTAGCCGTCGCCGTTGGCGTCGCCCGCGCTCGCGAGCGACCAGCCGGCGTAGTCGCCCTCGCCCTCGCCGGGCAGCGCGGCGTCGGCCTCCGAGGAGAGGTTCACCGTCCGCGGGACGTCGCCGCCGTACGCCACGTAGGCCGCGCCGGCGTCCTCGACCGGAACGTCGTGAAACGGCGCGCCGACCGCGACGTCGTCGCGGCCGTCGCCGTTCAGGTCGCCCGCGTCGGCCACCGCGAACCCGGCCTGGTCGCCCTCGCCCGCGCCCCGGAAGGTGACCGGCGAGTTGACGAGCAGCGACGCTCCCTCCAACTGCGGGCCGTGCTGGAGGTAGGCCGCGCCCGCGTCCGGCGCGGTCGAGTCGTTGCCGCGCGCGCCGATCAGCACGTCACTTGCGCTGTCATTGTTCGCGTCGAGCGCCGCGACGTCCGAGCCGGCGTAGTCGCCCTCGGCCACGCCGTAGTAGGTCGCGTTAGCGAACGCGAGGCTGTAGGTGCCCACCCGGGGCATGTACGCGAGGTAGGCCGCGCCCGAGTCGTCAGCCACGCCGTCGTGCTGGGGCGCGCCGACGAGCAGTCCGGCGGTCCCGTTGCTCGCGTTGGGCATCGTCGCGAGCGACCACCCCGCGCGGTCGCCCGCCGACTCGCCGTGGAACGTCGCCGCGGCGTACTCCATCCAGACCACGCCCGGCAGGCTCTCGCTGCCGTACACCACGTAGGTCGACCCAGAGTTCCGGCCGTTCGCGTCGGCGAGGGGCGCGCCGATGACGACGTCGGCCAGGCCGTCGTCGTTCAGGTCGCCGAGTTCGACGTCGAAGCCGGCGCGCTCGCCGGCCGCCCGGCCGCGGAAGGTGACGTCGGCCTCCGAGACGTCGACGTCGCTCCGGTTGACCGGACCGTAGAAGAGGTAGGCCGCCCCGGACTCGTCGCCGGCCGAGTCGTTCGCGGGCGCGCCGACGAGCAGGTCGGCCACCCCGTCGCCGTTCACGTCGCCCGCTGCGGTCGACCACCCGGCGCGGTCGTTGCTCGCCGCGCCCGTGAGCTCGGCGTCGGCGTCCGAGAGGTTCGCGGACCCGACCGGCCCGCGGGGAATCGCGCCGCGGCCGCACCTCGTGTCCTCGTCCTGCGCGCCGCCCGTCCCCTTGGCGATGCTACCATTCGCGCCCGCCGGGTTCCCGTTCGCGTTCGAATTCGACGACGCGCCTTGCGGAACGCCGTCCGGCCCTGCGCCGGCTACATTCCCGCCGGCAGGCACCTCGCCCGGATTCGACGCGGCCGTGACCGCGTTCGCGCCCGTGGGCGCCGGGCCGGGACCTCCCGGCTGTCCGCCTGCACCGGCCCCGACCGCCCGCGCGGCTCCGCCGGCCGCGAGCGTGACCCCGCTCGCGCCGACGATGCTGCTGGCGACCAGCAGCCACGCGAGAACGAGTACGTCGGCTCGCCGCCTCGTGTCGTCTCCCTCCCCCCGTGTCATTGTGTCTCTCCCCGGGAGTAACCTGCATCCGCCCTTTGTTATGGGGAAGCAAGCCCCGCGTAACGCCGCGTTGCCCGCGCCTGTTCGGGCGGTAGGCCGAGCTTATCGTGGGGAGGGGCGCGCTGGGGATTGCGCGGACGACCCGTCCCGGCCTACCGCCGGGCGGCGACCAGGGCGCCGGCGAGCAGCGCGGCCGCCAGCAGGGCGACCAGCGCCGTCCCGAACCCGAATCCGGGGACGGGGCCGTCGGACGACGCGGTGGCCGTGGCCGTGTCGCCCCGCATCGCCTCGTTGGTCGTGTTGCTGCCGGGCGTCGTGTCCCCTGTGGTCGTCTCGTTCCCGTCGTCCGGCGGGGTCGGGGTGTTGTCGGCCTCGCCGGTCGACCCGCCGACGCGGACCAGCCAGCCGTCGCGGCCGTCGGCGCCGGCGCCGCCGGTCTGGCCGGCGAACAGGTAGCCGCCGTCGTGGGCCCGGATGGCGGGCCACGGCTTGTCCCAGCCGTCGGTGCCGACGTACGTCTCCCACCGGGTCTCGCCCGCGGCGTCGGTCGTCACCACGTAGCCGTCGGCGCTGGCCTTCGGGCCGGCGTCCGACCCGCCGGTGAACAGGTAGCCCTCCTCGGTCCGCATCGCCGAGTCGAGCCACTGGGTGCCCTCGCCGCCGGGCCGGCGCTCCCACGCGACCTCGCCGTCGGCGCCGAACTTCACCACCCAGCCGTCGCGCGGGCCGGTGCTGTCGCTCTCGGTCTCGCCCGCGAGGACGAACCCGGCCGACGCGTTGCCGTCGCGCGAGGCGGGCGCGGCGGCCCAGACGTCGTCCCTGCTCGGGCCGCCGACGACGCTCTGCCACTCGCGGCTCCCGTCGGCCGCGAGCCGGAGCGCCCAGCCGTCGTCGGTGTCGCCGACCGCCTTCCCGGCGAGGTAGTAGCCCGAGTCGGTGGGCACGACCGCCCGGAGGTAGCCGTCGCCGTGGCTCTCGGGGGTGGCGTGACTGGCCTCCCACGCCGTCGAGAGGTCGGCCGAGAGCCCGACCGTCCAGCCGGCGCGGGCGCCGTCGCCGTAGGTCCAGCCCGCGAGCAGGTAGTCGGTGGCGTTCCCGGCGGTCCGGCGCTCGACCGCGTAGAACGCGCCGGTGCCGAGGGTGCGGTTCGAGCGCACCTCGCCGTCCGGCCCGACCTCGACCGCCCAGCCCTTCGCCCCGTCGGCGTCGGTCCGGCCGGCGAGCAGGTAGCCGTCGTCGGTCTTCGCGAGGCCCCAGAACCGGTCGGTGCCGGGCCCGCCGAGGGTCTTCGACCACTGCTTCAGCCCGTCGCCGTCGACCTTGAGGACCCAGCCGTCGCGATCCTCGCCGGTCCAGCCCGCGAGCAGGTAGCCGCCGTCGTCAGTCCGGACCGCGTCGGCGAACATGTCGTCGCTGCTCCCGCCGTAGGTCCGGCGCCACTGCTGTGGAAGCTCGGGCGGCTTCACCGCCGGGACCTCGGGGGAGTCGCCGGCCAGAGCATCGGAGGGCCCGGAGTCGCCGGCGTGCGCTTCGGGGTCGGTCGAGTGGGGCGCGTCGCCCGTCTGTGCGTCTCGCTTCTCGGGGATCTCTCGTGGCGCCGCGTCGCCGGTCGTCGCCGCGGGGACGGCCGCCGCGACGCTCGCGCCGACGAGCAGCGCCACCAGTGCCGCTGCGAGGGTCCGCATGCGTGGCACTCGGGGACGGACGCGTTTTGTTATGGTCCGTCTGTCGTCGGCGTAGGCGGAACCTGTTGGACCGCTGTGATGACCGCGCGGCCGGTTCGGCGGTCCAGCGTCCGGTCGCCGATACGGAACGGACCGGGCTCGTCGCGCTGCCGGGTCGCCTTCACCGCTTCCAGACGTCCGGCTCGCGGCCGAGCGACCGGAGCGCCGCCGGGTAGCCGAAGGCGACGACGAGCGCGACGACGACGCTCGGGACGAACCCCTCCACGCCGGCGAGCCCCAGCGCGGTGACGCCGACGACGTAGAGGACCAGCATTATCAGCATCTGAGGCAGCAACTGCCGCCACTTCGAGGTCATACGGGAACTGACGCCGTAGGGGGAGTTAAGTGTGGCTGACAACCGGGACCCGGCGCTGCTCCGACTCCGGAACGTTGATGCCAGCGCGCCGAGGGGTTCGGAACGTCATGTCCGCCCTCCCCCGGAGACGCCTCCTCGCCGGCGCGGCCGCCCTCCTCTCGGGCCTCGCCGGCTGCAGCGAGTCGACGACCGACACCGGTTCGGCACCCGGCGAGCACCGTCCCGAGAACGTCGCACGGAACCCCGAGGCCGCCGTTCTCCGGAGCTCCGACGAGGCCGGCCCGCTCGCGTGGCTCCCGCCGGACGACGCGTCCGGGTCCGGTGACGCCGCCGCGTCAGACTCCTCTGACGCCGCCGCCGCGTCGGACCCGCCGGCGGGCTCCACCCGGTGGGTCATCGTGGCGTCTCGGAGCCGGGCCGACCGGCTGCGGTTCGCCGACGTCGACGGCGCGGCAGACGCCCGGCGATTCGTCGCGGAGACCGACTTCGACGAGGAGACGCTGTACCTCGACCCTCAGACAGTCTCGGAGTGCTTCGCGCTGGAGCTGTGCTACGTCACCTGGTCGGCCACCGAGATCGACACGCGGTACGGGCGCCACTACCGGGACGCCGACGTCTCGTGCCGGACCGACGCCACCGACCGGACGGCGTGGCTGATTCGAATTCCCGACGCGCTCGACCCCGACGAGGTGTCGAGCCACGGCTCCGGGATGAGCAGCGGCGGCTGCACTTACCCGCCGTACCTGCGGGCGACCCCTGGGTCGTATTCACCGACCGAAACGGGGAGGGCGACTACGGCCGCCGAGACGACACCGACGAGCGCCGACGCGAAGTCCGCGACGGCCGGCACCACCACAGCGAACCCAGAAACGGAGGCCGAGCGATGACCGACCGGTCGGCGCGGCGGGCCGCTCGCTCGACGCGGCGGGGGTTCCTCGCGCTCGCCGGCGCCGCCTCGCTCGCCGGCTGCGGCCTCCCCGACCCCCAGAAGGTCCTGCACGGCGAACCCCCGAAGGTCGACCGGGCGGCGCTCGCCGAGATTCCGTCGACCGACCCGCCGTCGGTCCCCGAGACGGTGCCGGTCGAGATACGCCGGACCTACCTGGACGACGGCATCGCTCGCGCGCGCGACCTGCTCGCGTCGGTTCCGGCGCCGTTCGAAGAGGAGGAGATCCCCAACGGCGCGATCCGCGAGGACCTGGCCCGGAAGCACGAGCGGGCCCGCACGGCGGTCGAATCGGTGGACGAGGCGGCGTCGCCGCTCGGCGCGATGGAGACGGTCAGGGACGCCCGCGGCGAGGCCCGCGCGGTGGCGGCCGGCTGGAAGGCCATCGACGCCGACCTCACCCGGGCGGACGTCCGCGAGTCCGGGCGGTCGCTGTTCGACGCCGCCGACCGATTCCGCTCGCGGTGGTCGTACGACGGGGCCGACCCGATTCGGGCGGTGGTGGTCCACGCCGAGATCGAGACCCACCTCGACGCGGCGGTGAACCGGGCCGAGCGCGTCGTGGCCGGCGAGCGTTCGGGCCGCGAGAACCCCGTCGCGGTCGGCGAACTCGCCGGTGACATCGAACTCGCGCGGGCCTCGCTCGACGACGCGGGCCACCTCTACGACCGACTAACGGCGACCGCGGACGGGAGCCGAAGCCTCCGCGCCGGTTTCATCGCGGCGGTCGAGACGCTCGGTTCGCTCGTCGGTCCTCGCCGAGGAGAGCTTCCGGACGGCGACCCGACCGAACCGTCGTCGTTCGTCTCTCGCGACGTCGACGGAACCCCGGCGGGCGAGGCGATCCGGCGACTCGCGACCGACCTCGAACACGACGACGCGGTCGACCGGGCGCGGACCGCCGACGAGTACGCGAGCGCGGTCCTGGCGGCCCACGGAATCCTGGTGCGGATCCGGGCGCTGAACGCGCTCCTCCGGCGGGTCGAGGCCGGCGAGCACGTCATCGTCGAGTCCGCGGCCGACGCGCGGGGGATTCGGGCGGACGCGGTCGCGGCGCTGGAAAAAGGACTGCGAAAAGACGACTATCGGCATCTGAATCGCCGAGTGATCGGGAACGCGGCCGGTCATATCACCTACGCCGACCGGGACCTGTCGAGGTACGACGGCGACGGAACGGTGTCGGTCACCGCCGTAGCGGACGAGCTCGGGGAGTACGTGATGGCGGGGGCGCTGGCGCGGGCGACGCCGCCGACGAGCGCGCGGGTCGCGGGCGTCGTCCGGCGGTCGGTCCGGCAGTCGCCCTGACGGCCGGCGGGTTCCTCGGGTGCGGAGCTATTCGTATATCTTCTCTCGCTCGCGCGAGCGGGACCGCGACCGGGAGTTCCCGCCGCTCCCGCCGAACAGCCGCGACACGGCTAGGTAGGCGAGGTACAGCAGGACCGCGACCACAAGCAGCGAGACGAGGGTGCTCACGACCCACGAGACGATTCCGAGGACGATGCTGACGATCTCGGCGACGACCCAGAGCAGCACGAGCCCGAGCAGCGCCCAGCCGCCGAGCCGGAGGACCCGGTTCATATTGATTGCGTTAGATGTCCGGCGATATCAGTGTTTGGTTGGCAACCTCACAACTTCGGGGGTCGGGGTCGAAAACCGGGGGATGTCGGAAACCGCACCACTCGTCGTCAGGTCGTCACGCCCAGGTGGCGGTCCATCACCTCGTCGTTCCCCCTGAGCTCCTCGCTGGTCCCGTGGTAGACGATCTCGCCGCGGTCGAGCACGTAGTGGTGGTCGGCGAGTTCGAGCGCGACCTGGACGTTCTGCTCGACCAGCAGGACCGAGATGCCCTCGTCGTGGAGGCTCTTCACCAGGTCCTCAACCTGCCGGACGACGAACGGCGCCAGCCCCTCGGTGGGCTCGTCGAGCAGCAGGAGGTCCGCGCCCGCGACCAGCGCCCTCGCGATGGCGAGCATCTGCTGCTCGCCGCCCGACAGCGCCGACCCCAGCCTGTCGGGGTGCTCGCGCAGGTTCTCGAACTCCGCCAGCACGTCGTCGGGGTCGCGCGACCGGGCGGTGTCGCCGCCGCCGAGGTGGCCGACCCGGAGGTTCTCCGCGACCGTCAGTCCCGGGAAGACGCGGCGCTCCTCGGGCACGAACGCGACGTTCCGCCGGACCGTCTCCTCGGTCGAGAGCCGGGTCACGTCCTCGCCCCGGAAGGTGACGCGGCCCGCGGTGGGGACGACGTTGCCCACCACCGACCGCAGGGTTGTCGTCTTGCCCGCGCCGTTCCGGCCGACCAGCGAGACCACCTCGCCCTCGCCGACGCAGAGCGAGACGCCGTGGAGCACCTCGGTCGGGCCGTACCCCGCGACCAGGTCCGCGACGTCGAGCAGCGGGTCGTCGCAGAACCCGTCGTCGAGGCGGTCGCCCCGATTCGATTCGTTCGGACTCACTCGCGGACACCCCCGAGGTACGCCTCCTGGACCGCGTCGTCGTCGGCGATGCGCTCGGGCGGCCCGGTCGCCAGCACCTGGCCGCGGTGGAGCACCGTCACGGCGTCCGAGACGTCCATCACGAGGTCGATGTCGTGCTCGATGAGTAGCAGCGTCCGGTCGGAGAGCACCTCCTCGACCAGCGCGATGGTCCGCCGGGTCTCCTCGCTCCCCATCCCGGCGGTGGGCTCGTCGAGCAGCACGAGGTCGGGGTCGGTCGCCAGCACCAGGCCGAGTTCGAGCCGCCGCCGGTCGCCGTGGGCCAGATTGCGGGCGTACTCCCCGGCTCGGTCGGTCAGCCCGATGTCGGCCAGCACCTCGTCGGTCCGCTCTTCGACGCCCTCGAAGCGGTCGGTCGGGCTGAACAGCTCGCGGGCCAGCGAAATCTCTCCGGCGCCTGCAGCGACCGACTGGGCGGCCAGCCGGACGTTCTCCCGGACCGACAGCCCGCCGAAGACGGTGGATATCTGGAACGACCGGCCCATCCCGCGCCGGACCCGCTCGTGGGGCGCCAGCCGGGTCACGTCCTCGCCGCGGAACCGGACGGATCCGGCGGTCGGCGCGAGCGCCCCGGTGAGGCAGTTGAACAGCGTGGTCTTGCCCGCGCCGTTCGGCCCGATGACGCTCCGGAACTCCCCGCTCCGGACGTCCAAGTCCACGCCGTCGAGCGCGGTGAAGTCGCCGAACTGCTTGGTCAGTCCCTCGGCCCTGAGGACGGGGTCGGTCTCGGGGTCGAAGTCCGCGGCGTCGGCGACGACCATCACTCGTTCACCTCCTCGGCGAGGGGGTCGGCGTCGTCGCCGCGCGCCTCCCCGCGGCCCTCCGGAGCGCCGCCGCGCCCGCCCGCGGTCTCCAGCAGCTTCTCGGGGAGCGAGACCAGCCCCCGCGGGAGCGCGATGACGAAGACGACGAACACCAGCCCGAGGAAGAACTGCCACTGGTCGGTGTACGACGACAGCAGGTCCTCGAAGCCGATGTAGACGCCCGCGCCGACCATGGGGCCGTAGAGGGTGCCCATCCCGCCGAGCACGGTCATCACGACCACCTCGCCCGAGTTGAGCCAGAACAGCAGCGAGGGCGCGACGAACCCGTCCTGGACCGCGAACAGCCCGCCGGCCAGCCCGGCCATCGCGCCCGAGACGACGAACGCCCGGCGCTTGTAGGCGGTCACGTCGTAGCCGACGAACTCGGTCCGGCGCTCGCTCTCCCGGATGGACTGGAGCACGCTGCCGAACGGCGCCCGCATCATCCGGCGGGCGATCAGGTACGAGCCGACCACGGCCGCCAGCAGGAAGTAGTAGAACAGCCCCTCCTCGCTCACGGCTGGAATCGACTCGGCGATCTCGTCGAGTTCCATCGCCGCGCTCCCGAGGCCGTACACCACGTCGGCGCCGAACAGGCCGTCGCTCCCGCCGGTCCAGTCGAACTTGAACACCGCCCGGTAGAACAGCTGAGCGAACGCCAGCGTGATCATCGCGAAGTAGACGCCAGAGACCCGGATGGAGAGGTAGCCGACGACCCACGCGATGGCGGCGCAGACGACCACCGCGACTGCCAGCGCGACGAACGCCGACGGCGTGAAGTGCAGGAGGACGAGTATCGCGGCGTACGCCCCGGTCCCGTAGAACAGCGCGTGGCCCAGCGACACCAGGCCCGCGTACCCCATCACGAAGTCGAGGCTGAGCGCGAACAGCGCCCAGATGAGCGCGTCCGACAGCAGCGTCAGGACGTACTCGGAGTACAGCACCTTGACGCCGAAGGGGACGACCGCGAGCAGGCCGACCGCGACCGCGCCGAGGCGGAACCGCTGTCGGTCGGTCAGCACGCCGCCGGTCCGGCCCGCGAGGAGCTCGCCGTCTCCCTCGCCGCCGTCGCCGGCGCTGGTGCCGAACAGTCCTTCGGGCTTCGCGAGCAGGACGCCGATCATCAGCACGAACACGACGAGCCCCTCCATCACCGGGAGGTACGTCCGGGTCAGCGTCTGGATGACGCCGACCGCCAGCCCGCCCGCGACTGCGCCCCGGAAGCTGCCGAGTCCGCCGAGGACGACGATGACGAACGCGGGGATGATGACCGCGTTGCCCATCCCGGGGTTGACGTTCTGGTAGGCGCCGAGCACCACGCCCGCCACCCCGGCGAGCGCGGCGCCCGCGCCGAACACCAGGGTGTAGTAGCGGTCGATGTCGATGCCGAGGTTCCGGACCATCTCGCGGTCCATCGAACCGGCCCGCACCACCAGCCCGAACCGGGTCTCGTTGAGCGCCCACCAGGTCGCCAGCGACAGCGCCGCGCCGAACGCGATGATGAAGTAGCTGTACAGCGAGTTGGTTACGCCGAGAATCGTGACCGGGCCGTCGAGCAGCGGCGGCGCGCTCAGCGCCTTGGCCTGTTTGCCCCACAGGAAGGTGATGGCGTCGTTGAGCATCAGCACCAGCCCGAACGTCAACAGGATGTGGTAGAGCGGGCTCCGGTCGTACAGCGGCCGGAGCGTGAGCCGCTCGATACCGGCGCCCAGCAGGCCGACCACCAGCGGCGCGACCACCAGCGCGAGCCAGAACCCCGCACCGCCGAACGGCGCGACCACGGCGAACGCGAAGTACGCGCCCAGCGCGAACAGCTCGCCGTGCGCGAAGTTGATGACGTCCATCACGCCGAAGATGACCGACAGCCCCGCGGCGATCAGGACGTACACCATCCCGATGGTCAGCCCGTTCAGCAGCTGCTCGGCGAACCCCGCGACCCCGACCATGTTAGAGGTCGCACTCGGTCTCGCTGCACGGCGGGATCGCGTTCTTCCCCTCGACCTTCCGGCGGAGCGCCACCCGGGCGGCGTCGCCGGAGTCGGGCTCGACGTTCTCGCCGGCCCACACCGGGTTGGTGGCCTGGTGGTCGCACTCCCGGAACGTGTTCGGGCCGAAGACGCTCGGGACCTCGAGGCCCGGGAGGGTGTCCTTGACCTCCTCGGGGTCGCTGCTGCCGGCCTCCTCGATGCCGTGGGCGGTCATCCGGATGGAGTCGTAGGCGACTCGCGCGAAGCTGTCCGGCGTCGAGCCGTAGGCGTCCCGGTACGCCGACACGAACTCCCGGTTGTCGCCCGTCTCTATCTGGGCGTTGTACCGGACCCCGCCGTAGGTCCCGTAGGCCGCCGGGCCGAGCGCGTTCCGGACGACCTGGAACGTCATCGTGGGGCTCACCAGTTCGACGTCCTGCTTCAGTCCCGAGTTGGCGGCCTGCTTGGTGAAGTTGATGAGGTCGCCGCCGGTCATCCCGAGGACCGCCACGTCGGCGTCGGAGTTGCTGATCTGGCTGACGTAGGACCCGTAGTTGCTCGCGCCGAGCTGGGACCGCGAGACCCCGACCTCGGTGAAGTCGTCGCTGGCCTCCTGCATGCGGGACTTCCACTCCTGGCGGACCGACTGGCCGTACGCGTAGTCGGCGATGTGGAACCAGACGCTGGTCCCGACGTTGTTCGCGGTCCACGGCGCGACCGCCTCGGCGATCTGGGCGGTGTGAGTCTCGGCCCGGAACACCCACTCGTTGCACTCCGACCCCGTGATGTTCATCGCGGCCGCGCCCGGATTGTAGACGATCTCCTCGCTCTCGGCGAACGAGTTGAGCGCCAGCGCGGTCGAGCTCGAGATGGCGCCCATCAGGAACTCCGCGCCGTCCTGCTGGACCACCTTCTGGGCGGCCTGCCGACCGGTCGCGGTGTCGGCCTCGGTGTCCTCGTACACCGCGTTCAGCTCGAAGCTGAACTGGTCGCTCTGGTTGACGTGCTGGACCGCCAGCTTCGCGCCGTTGCGCTGGCCCTCGGCCAGCCCGCCGTACGGCCCGGTCATCGGGTTCAGCACGCCGTAGGTCACCGCGTCGATGTTCTGGGTTCGGTTCCCCGGTCCGGCGCCGCCGACGCAGCCGGCCAGCGCGCCCGTCCCCGCCAGGCCGGCGAGTCGCAGGACGCTCCGCCGCGACGCGCGGCCGTCTGCGGTTCCGCCGCTCGTCTCCCCACCTTGAGAGCCGTTTTCGTACCCCATACCACCCACGCGGTAGCTTCGCTAATAAACTATTGTGTAGGATGTGGGCGGGTGGACGGCGAAATTACGCGAGAACGTGTCGGAAAAACGCCAATGTCGGCGAACCGATTCTGCGAGCCCTCACTCGAAGTGCGGGACTACCTCGTCGCCGAGCCGCTCGACGCACTCGACCATCCGGTCGGTGCCGACGCCGGGGTGGTAGGTCCGGAGGATGACGTGGACGTCGTCGCCGAGCGCCTCGCGGTACGCCTCCAGCTGGTCGACGACCTGCTCGGGCGTGCCGTAGATGGCCTGGTCCTTCAGCTCCCGCTTGCGCTCGTCGTCGAGTTCGTCGACCGTCTCGCCCGAGAATATCTCGGCGTAGCGCCGCTGGATGTAGAAGTAGCCGTCCTTCATCGCCTCCCACGCCTGCTCCTCGGAGTCGCCGACGAAGCCGTGCTGGAGCGCGTAGACGTCGAAGTCGTCGGCCTCGTCGCCGGCTTCGCTCGCGTCCTCACGCAGTCCCTCCTCGGCGCGGACGTTCCGGATGTCTTCGACGCGCTTGCGGACGCCGTCGACCGACAGCGCCGAGGGGGCGCACCACGCGTCGGCCACTCGGGCGGCCCGCCGGACCGCGGGCTTCGCGGACCCGCCGTACATGACGGGAATCTCCCCGTCCGGCTTGGGCGTGACGCTCACGTCGGGCGAGACGTCGTGAAACTCGGGGTCGTAGTCGAGCGTCCCCGCGGACCACGCCGCCCGGAGCAGCTCTGTCGCATCGCCCAGGCGCTCGACCCGCTCCTCCCGGGGGACGCCGAACTCCTCGAACTCGGTGGGGTTCGACCCGATGGCGAGCCCGAGCGTGAGCCGGCCGTCCGCGAGCAGGTCGACCGTCGCGGCGTCCTCGGCCAGCCTGACCCCGTCGTACAGCGGGGCGAGCGCGATACACGTCCCGAGCTCGACGTCGTCGGTCTCGGCCGCCAGCGCGCCCAGCGTCGGCATCGTCGCCGAGAGGTAGCCGTCCTCCGTGAAGTGGTGCTCGGAGACCCACGCGCTGGCGAGCCCCGCGTCGTCGATGGCCCGCCCGAGGGTCAGCATCTCGTCGTATATCTCGCCCATCGACCGGTCGTCGTCCGGCCGACGCTGGCCGGTGAACAGTCCCGTCCCGATGTCCATGCCCCAACGGTCGGCCGGGGGCGCCTTAACGTTTTAGCGGGGTGACGATTCGCTCGACCCCGCCGGTCGAGCCCGCCTCAGTCGTCGGCCGTCGCCGCGGGGGCGTCGAGTCTCCGGTCGAGGAACTCGTCGAGCAGTTCGAGCGACCGGATCTTCTGGTCGATGTCCGACGAGCCGTGGCCCTCCTCGCCGAGTTCCGCGTACTCGAAGTCGCCGTCCTCGCCCTCCTCGTAGCCGGCGTCGAGCAGCGCGTCGCGGAAGATGCGGGCCTGCGAGACCGGCACCCGGTGGTCGTTGACGCCGTGGGGCATCAGCAGCGGCGCGTCGAGGTTCTCGACGTACTCGACCGGACTCCGCTCGCGGTAGAGCTCCGGGTTCTCCTCGGGCGTCCCGAGGTTCTTCTCCATCAGGCCGGTCCTGAAGTGGGGCATCGTGTTCTCGTACATGTCCTCGAGGTCGGTCAGGCCGACCCAGGCGATTCCGGCGTCGTACAGGTCGGGATACTGGACCATCTGCCAGTAGGCCGAGTAGCCGCCGTACGATCCGCCGAACACGACCACCCGGTCCTCGTCGATCCAGTCGCGGGTGTCGAGCACGTGCTCGACCGCGGTCGCGACGTCGCCCTGCTCGGCGCCGCCCCAGTCGTCGTAGAGCCGCTGCGTGAACTCCCGGCCGCGTCCGGACGACCCGCGGTAGTTGACCTGGAGCACCGAGAACCCCCGCTGGACCAGGAACTGGGTGCGATAGCCGAACGCCTTCTGGTCCATCGAGCGCGGGCCGCCGTGGGGGTTGACGATGAGCGGCGACGGTCGCTCGCCCGAGTCGTAGAGCAGCGCGCCGATTTCGAGCGACTCGTAGGGGTCGTGGTCGACCGCCTTGGCGGGGGTGTCGGGCACGCCGTCGGACTCGAAGGTGAAGTACTCGGCGTCGGCGAAGTCGTCGGGCGAGAACGGGCCGTACTCCCGGTCGAACACCGTCTCGTGCTCGTCGGTCGAGAGGTCGTAGACGAGCAGTTCTTCACGGCGTGTCGGCGTGGTGTGGCCGACCAGCACCCGATCGTCGTCGACGACGCGGTCGCTCTGCCACCCGAACGAGGCCACGCCGTCGGGCAGGTCGAGCTCGCGGGACTCGCCGGTCTCGACGTCGTAGACGACCGGCATGCTGGTGGCGTCGCGGTACCGCGTCGCGAGGAATCGGTCGCCGTCGGGCGTGAAGAACGACGGCGCGACCGAGTGGTCGCCCTCGCCGTACCACCGGACCTCGTCGGTCGCGAGGTCGTAGATTCCGCACCGGTCGAGGTCCTCGGAGTTGTCGCCGACGAGGAGTCGCTCGCCGTCCGGGCCCCAGTCCACAGGCATCGCCTCCGCCCCGATGTCGCCGATTTCGAGGTTGCGCGGATTCGACCCGTCGGCGTCGGCGACGTAGACGTCCATGTTGTTGGTGTCCTCGGCCTCGTTGGTGGCGTAGGCGATGTGCTCGCCGTCGGGCGAGAGCCGGGCCGCCCTGACCGACCGGTCGTACTCGGTCAGCTTGGTCGTCTCGCCGGCGGCCAGGTCGTGAGCGTAGAGGTTCATCTGGCCGTCCCGGTTCGAGCCGACCAGCAGCGTCTCGCCGTTCTCGCCGACGTCCTGGACCGATAGCTGACCGTCGTCCTCGACGATCCGCTCGGTCGTCCCGTCGCGGTCGATGGCCCAGACGTCGTTCTGCTCGTCGCCGCCCTCGTCCCGGTGGAAGAACACCCGGTCGCCGTCGGCGGCCCACGCGACCGGCCACCGGTTGTTCCGGGGGACCTCGCCGTCGCTCCATCGCTCGCGCTCACCGGTCTCGAGGTTCAGGACGTGGAGCTCGTTGCGCCCGGTGCCGTTGTAGTAGAACGCCACCCGGTCGCCGTCCGGGGAGACGGTCGGGTGGGCCAGCTCCGGCAGGCGCGCGAGCTCCTCCAGGATGTTCTCGTCTGACATGCAACGGTCCGAAAGCGCCGATTAGTACAAAAATTTACCTGTTCTCGGATTCCCCACTGTCCCCGCCCGGACGGCCCCGGGGTCGAAAGCCGACTACGTCTCGTCCTTCTGGACGGTCTCCTCGCCGATGAACCGGGGGCGCTCGTCGATGGCGAGGAAGTTGTCGACGTCCCGGCGGGCCTCTCTGGCTTTGCCCTTCTCGGGGTCGTAGTCGCGTGAGCCCTCGCTACCGAGGGCGTCGTGGAGCTTGTCGAGGTCCTCGAAGTAGAGTTCGGCGACGCCGTCGAATTCGGCGTGCTCGGGGTCCGTGGGCAGGACGGTGTTGTACTTCACGACGCCCTCGATCTCGCGGGCGATGGGGGTGTGCTCGTTCTGCCAGTGGTCGACGAACTCCTCGTGAGTCATCCCTTCCTTGCGGACGAGGAACGCCGAGTGCTTGTAGAGACCGTCGGTGTCGCCGTCGACCTCGTCCTTCTGGACGGTCTCCTCGCCGATGAACCGGGGACGCTCGTCGATGGCGAGGAAGTTGTCGACGTCCCGGCGGGCTTCTCTGGCTTTGCCCTTGTCGGGGTCGTAGTCGCGTGAGCCCTCGCTGCCGAGGGCGTCGTGGAGCTTGTCGATGTCCTCGAAGTAGAGCTCGGCGACGCCGTCGAACTCGGCGTGCTCGGGGTCGGTCGGGAGGACGGTCTGATAGCGCGTGACGCCCTCGATCTCGCGGGCGATGGGGGTGTGCTCGTTCTGCCAGTGGTCGACGAACTCCTCGTGGGTCATCCCCTCCTTCCGCACGAGCAGGGCGACGTGCTTGTACATACTTGCTGGCACAGTTCGGACGGTCATAAAACCAGGCGGGAGGGTGGAGAGGAGAACGGTCGGACGCCCTCAGTGGCCGCCCGACACGAAGTGGAGGCCCGCGATGCCGACCACGATGACGCAGATGAACGCGACGCGCGCGAGGTCGGCGGGCTCTTCGAACAGCACGATACCGAGCGTCGCGGTCCCGACGGCGCCGATGCCGGTCCAGACCGCGTAGGCGGTCCCCACGGGCAGATCCTCGACCGCCTTCGCGAGCAGGACCATGCTGATCACCAGCGCGACGACGGTCGCGGCGGTCGGCACCGGCTTCGACAGGCCGTCCGAGTACTCCAGGCCGACGGCCCAGGCGATTTCGAACAGCCCCGCGACGAGGAGGACGTACCACGACATGGCCGTCGGTAGTCATCCGTCGGGGCTATAGCTTGCGTTCTCGGTCGTCGGGCCGGAACTCTTCCGGGTCGGTCGCTCCGAGCCGGTCGCTCTGGCCGGGTCGGTTACAGTCCGTAGCGCTCGACCAGCAGCATCGCGACGACCGTCGCGCCGATGACGAGGACCGGCGGGACGATGTCGCCGTCGACGTAGGCGAGGAGACCGCCGATACCAGGGCGGCGATGACCGGCCCGACGTTCCGCACCGTGTCCCGGTCGGCGAAGAGCGCGTTCATTCCCTGTATTCTGGATATTATCTCACATAGGCGGTGAACTTCCCGCGCTCGATTCCCTGACGGAGGCAGTCTTCGTATCGAGACACACGTTCGGCGCCCGTTCGCGGAGCCGAAGCCACCGCCTTCCTCCGCCGGAGCTGACCCAAAGCTTATCCCGGCATCCCCGGAAATCTAGGGTGATGCCCTCCACCTACGGCAGTCGCTCGCGGAACAGACCCCTCGGGGTGACCGTCCTGTGTCTCCTCGGGTTCGTCGGGTCGTTCTTCGCGCTGTTCCGAACGCTCGGTCTCGCCGGTTCCGGCGGCCCCTTCGCCGTCGTCGGCTCGCTGCTGTTCGCCCTCGTCGTCGCGAAGATCGTGGTCCTCTGGGGGCTCTGGAACCTCCAGTACTGGGGGTACAAATGGGCGGTCCGGCTGTACGGCCTCAGCGCCTTGGTTGACCTCGTGACCATCAGTCCCCTGGCGCTCGTCCTGGACGGCCTCATCGTCCTCTACTTACTGAGCAAGGCCGACCACTTCCGGTGACGCTTCGGGGCTCCGCCGACTGTCATTCCGGTTCAGCTACACCGAGCTGTCCGTTCTGTGAACTCGTCCCGCTTCGGTCTCGAGTCCGGTGAACTCGAACCGGGCGCCACCCGCCTCGCTGTCGGTCGCGTCCACCGCCCAGCCGTGCGCGTCGGCGATGCGCCGGACGATCGTGAGTCCGTAACCGGTCCCCTCCTCCGCGGTCGAGTAGCCCGCCTCGAACGCTGCTTCTTCGTCGGGAATCCCCGGGCCGTCGTCGGCGACGTAGAACCCGTCTTCGAGGTCGCCGACAGTTACCGTCACGTCCGTCCCGCCGTGGTCGACCGCGTTCCGAAGGAGGTTCTCCAGCAGCTGTCGGACCCGGCTCCGGTCGCCCCGAAACGTTCGCGTCGCGTCTGCATCGAGCGTCGCCCGCTCCGTCTCGACGTTTCGCCAGCAGGCGTCGACCGTCTCCGCGAGGTCGATACGCTCGGCGTCGGACGCGGTGTCGCCGCCCCGGGCGAGCGTCAGCAGGTCGTCGATCAGCGTCCGCATTCGCTGATGGGCGTCCGCGATCTCGTCGAGGTGGTCGCCGTCGCACTCCTCGCGGATCAGTTCGAGCCGGCCCTCCGCGACGTTCAGGGGGTTCCGGAGGTCGTGGGAGACCACGCTGGCGAACTCCTCCAGCCGCTCGTTCTTCCGCTCTAGCTCCTGTTCGTGCTTCTTGCGTTCGGTGACGTTCCTGGAGAACCCGACCACGCTGTCGATCGGCCTCTCGGTCTGGAGGGACGTCAGCCGGAGGTCGATCACGAAGTCCTCCTCGGGCACCCTCGGAGCGACCTCCACGCTCACCTGGTCCCGCGCACCGTCGATGATCGCCTCGAACCCCTCCTCGAGCGAGGCGACTTCACTGTCGGTGAGGATTCCGAGGTCCGAGAGCATCGAGACGTGTTCGCCCAACCAGGCCTCCTGGGGAATTCCGGAGGCTTCGGCGACGCGTTGGTTCACGAACTCGAACCGACAGTCGGCGTCTCCCACGTAGATGCCGTCCTCGGTGTTCTCCACGATGGTCTCGTACAGTTCGAGTTCCCGCTCGCGCTTCTTGCGTTCCGTGATGTCGCGTGCGTAGACGACGATTCCGTCGATGATCGGGGCGTCCAGGAGATTCCGTCCCTTCACGCCCATCCACTGCCAGCCCCCGTCGGGATGATCGAACCGGAACTCGGTCGTGACGCGCTCGTCCGGGTGTTCGACCTGGGTGGCGAACTCCGCTACCAGCCGCTCGCGGTCGTCGGGATGGACGTAGTCGAACGCGTTTTCGCCGACCATCTCGTCGGCGGCGTAGCCGAGCACCCGGTCGGCGGCGGGACTCAGATACTGGAACGTCCCCGAGGCGTCGACGACGATGATCACGTCGGTCGATTCTTCGATCAGGTGTCGATACCGATCCTCCGTCTGCTTCACCTCCTGTTCCGCCCGGTACTGGGCGACGGCGTTCTTGATCCGGTTCGCCAGTAGCGTGTACTGTTCGGTGCCGGGCGTCTTCTGGAGATAATCCGTGACGCCGGCCGAGATCGCCTCGCTGGCGACCTCTTCGCTGCCCTTCCCGGTGAACAGGACGAACGGAAGGTCGGGATAGTCCTCGCGGACGGCGCCGAGAAACTCGATCCCGTCCCGCTCGGGCATGTCGTAGTCCGAGACGATGCAGTCGAAGTCCCCGTCGGAGAGCCGGGCTACCCCCTCGCTGACGTTCGTCGCGGTCTCGATGGCGAACCGCTCGTCGGCCCGTTCGAGATACGTCGCGGTCAACTCTGTGAGGTCGGGGTCGTCGTCGACGTGAAGTAGTCGAACCGGCTCGTCCATAGCGTGCGAGCATCTACTCTTGTGACTAAAATATCTATCCCTAAATTTTGATTTTTAGTTGAATTGTAGGTATTATTTTAGTAAATATACTGCCAGCTCCGGCGCGCTCGGTCGAGAAGTTCACTAGATTCAGACTTGCACCGAGCATGACTACCTCCACGTCGACCCCGACCAACTGGAGTCCGTCCCACTCAGTGTATCGACGAACGCCCCATGCGCTGGCCTCTCGCCCGAAGACGCCACGCCACCTTCTCCCACCCACTTTCATTACCGGCCTCGGCGTACTCCTGCCCATGGGATTCTATCAGCGCGATTTCATGGAAGGCACCCGCGGGACCATGGGCGTCGACTGGGAGGAGCGGATCGACTTCCAGCGCATGCGCGAGGAGCGCAAGGAACGGGCCCGCGAGCGGATGCGGGAGGCCGGTCTCGGCAGCATGCTCCTCATCAACGACCCCAACGTCCGGTACGTCACCGGGCTGGCGATGACCGGCGGGAGCGGGGCCGACCACTACACCCTGCTCACCGAGGACGGCGACGTCGTCCACTGGGACACCGCCGACCACGCGAGCAACCAGCGGTTCAACTGCCCGTGGCTCGACGACATCCGGTACGCCGCGCCCGGACTGGGCAACGTCCCGCGCGCGTCCGGCCGCGACTCGGCGCGCAACTGGCTCAAGGGCAAGATGGCCGACCTCGTGGTCGATGCGATGGACGAGTACGGCGTGAAGAACGAGCCGATGGGCATCGACGTGGGCAACCAGGCCCTCATCTCCAAGTTCGAGGACCGGGACGTCGACGTCCGACCGGGCGACTGCGCGCAGGTCATGGAGGACGCCCGAAAGGTCAAGACCCGCGACGAGATCGAGTGCCTCCGGATGGTCGCGGCGCTCTGCGAGGCCGGGTTCCAGCGCATCACCGAAACCGCGAAACCGGGCATGCGCGAGTCGGAGGTGTGGGGCGAGGCGACGAAGGAGCTCTGGCGGCTCGGCGCGATGGTCCAGGGCGGCTACGTCACCTCCGGCCCGAACACCTGGCCCAAGCACCAGGCCAACACGACCGACCGCGTCATCCGGCCGGGCGACCTCGTCTACGCCGACTTCTACAACATCGGATTCATGGGCTACCGGTCGTGCTACTACCGGACCTTCAGCGTCGGCGAACCGACGCAGGCCCAGAGAGAGGCCTACGAGAAGGCCCGCGACGACCTCTACGACGTGCTAGAGCGCATCGAACCCGGCGCGACGACCGACGAGATCTGCCGGGGCTTCCCCGACGAGGAGGGCGAGCACATGGACTGGTACGACGCCGACGAGTACTGGGAGATGACCACCAACCACTGGGCCCACGGCCTGGGCCTCCAGCTCTACGAGGTGCCGCTCATCTGGCGCGGGCTCTCGCCCGACCACCCCATCGAGATCGAGGAGGGGATGACGATGGCGGTCGAGACGATGCGGCCCGCCGACCGGCAGGGCGTCCGCGTCGAGGAGATGGTGGTCGTCCGCGAGAACGGCGTCGAGATCCTGAGCCAGTGGCCGGTCGAGGAGATCACGACCATCGAGCACTGAATCGGCGTTCCCGTCTCTCATCCTCCCGTTCTCTTCGATATCCAGGCGCGGAGCCGACGCGCGTCTGACGCTTCGCCCGGTTCGGACGCTTCGCTCGCTTCGGGTCCGCCGACCGCTTCCCGTGTTTCGGCGGCTTCCGCCGTTTCGGGTGGTTCGACTGGAGGTTGCGGCCGGGTCGCGTCAGGACGCGCCGTCCCCGTCGTCGGCGTCGTCCTCGGTGACCGCGTCGTCCTCCGCGTTCGGCGCGCCGACCACCAGCAGGCGACCGTCGGTCTCCGCCTCGAACTGCCGCCACGTCTCGGGCGGAATCACGACCACCTCGTCGGCGCCGAGTTCGAAGGACTCGCTCGTTCCATCATCGTCCTCGACGGTGACGCGGAACTCTCCGTCGAGAACGTAGTACAGCTCCTCCTGCTCGCGCTGGCGGTGCCGGTTGTTCGACTCGCCCGCCGCGAACTCCCAGATGCTCGGACGCATCTCCTCGGGCCGAAGCTCGTACCCGACCGCCTTCAGGCCGGGCTCGACGCCCTCCACGTCCCGGGTCTCGAGGTCCGCGAGGCCGGTCTTCTCGTACATGGCCGGACTACTCCGAGCCCTCCTCGGGCGGGAGCACCGTCGAGATGCGGGCGTTCTCCTTCAGTCGGATTCCCCCGGGCGCAACCGAGAGGGGTATCCTACCGAGGTCGGTCAGTTCGAGCGTCGGGTGGAACGCGCCCATCTCGCGCACCGCGTCGCGGGTCTGGACCCGGAGCGGGCGGTCGGCCGCGACGGTCTCGTTGTACTCCACTAGGTACTGGCCGCCGGCGAGGTGCCACCACTGGTAATCGTCATCGTCGCTCCGCCACACCTTCTCGTGGGCCGAGACGTTGGGGTCGTCGAGTTCGTCGCCGCCGAAGTCGACGCGGCCGGGCGTCTCGACGCGGAGCACCTCGTTCACCGTCAGGTCGACACCGCGGTCGGTCACCTGGGTCTCCTCGTGGAGCAGGCCGTCGACGAGCGTGGTCAGTTCGCTTGGTCGCATGGCTCGGTTGGACAGACGTGCGCGACCGGGAAAAGTGTCCGACGTCGTTCCGCCGCGGTGAGCGCCGCGACGAGCGGACCGACGGGAGTGCGTTCCCGCCTCAGAGCTCGCCCATCTCCTGCTGCTGACGCATCAGGTAGAGGAAGTACGGGCCGCCGACCAGCCCGGTCACGACGCCGACCGGAATCTGAGTCGGGGCGAGCGCCAGCCGCGCGCCCACGTCGGCCGCGACCATGAGCGCGGGGCCGGCGAAGACGCACCCGACCATCAGGCGCTTGTACTCGCTGCCGACGATGGTCCGGACCATGTGGGGCACGACCAGCCCGACGAAGCTCACGATGCCCGCGACCGAGATGGCGGCGCTGGCCGCCAGCACCGCCACGCCCGCCAGCGCGAACCGGACCCTCTCGACCGACATGCCCAGCGACTTCGCGGTCCGCTCGCCGAGCAGGAGCACGTTCAGCTGCCGCGAGCCCGCCAGCGCCAGCACGAGCGAGAGCGCGCTCCACGGGAGGATGATCCGGACCTGCTCCCAGTCGACGCCGGTGAGCGACCCGGTAGTCCACGCGATGGCCGACTGGACCACGCCGAGGTCCTCGGCCAGGTAGAACAGCCCGCGCTGGAGCGACCAGAAGACGGTGCTGACGATGACCCCCGCGAGCACCAGCCGGACCGGACTCGTCCCGCCCTTCCACGCGATGAGGTAGACCATCAGGAACGCGAGCGCGCCGCCCAGCGCGGCGAAGATCGGCAGGAACGGTGCGAGCCCCGAGAACACGACGAGCGTGAGCAGCACCGCCAGCCCGGCCCCGGAGCTCACCCCGAGGACGTACGGGCTGGCGAGCTCGTTCCGGGTCACCGCCTGGAAGATGGCGCCCGAGATGGCCAGGTTGGTCCCGACCAGCGCGGCCACGATGACCCGCGGGAGCCGGATGTTCCAGATCACCAGTCGGCGCCGGCCCATCTCGGGGAGTTCGGCGCCGAACAGGAACGCCCGCCACGCGTCCGGGTTGAGCGCGATGCTCGGGTCGATCACCGCCCGCCACGCCTGGGCGAGCGTCATCGAGTAGGTTCCGAAGCTCACCTGTATCAGGCCCGCCACGACGACCACGGCGACGCTGCCGAGGACGACCGTGGCGAGCGAGCCGTCGATCCAGCCGAACGGGCCGGACTCGGCCTGGTTGTCTCTGTGTCCGCGGGTGTCGCTCGCCATTCTCTGCTTTAGGGTAGCCTAAACCGACACAAAGTGATTTCGATACTGCCGCGGTCCCGGACGCCGTCCCGGACCCGCCCCGAGCGCCGTATCCTGCCGACGCGACAGGGACAAAATTATATCCCGGCTGACCGCAACGCGACTGTATGGCCGACCTCCTGCCCTCCAGCCCCGACCCCTCGGCCGGCGACGGGGGCGACCCCCGCGTCGTGGGCGTCGACTCCGACGACGCCGAGGACCTGCTGGCCGCCCTCCAGTCGGAGACGGCCCGCGACATCCTCGGGGCGCTCTACGACGACCCGGCGAGCCCCTCGGCGCTGGCCGACGAGGTCGACACCTCCATCCAGAACGTCCGCTACCATCTCGACCGGCTGACCGACGCTGACCTGGTGGAGGTGGCCGACACCGTCTACTCCGAAAAAGGCCGCGAGATGAAGGTGTACGCACCCGCGGCCAAGCCCCTGGTGGTCTTCGCCGGCAGCGACGACGACGCGCCCGGCGTCGAGTCGGCCCTCTCGAAGCTGCTGGGCGCGCTCGGCGTCCTCGGCCTGTCGAGCCTCCTCGTCCAGCGGCTCTTCGGCGACTCGACCGGCGGTGTGACCGACTCCGACGTGTCCTGGGGCGGCGCCGGCGACGCGGCGGGCACCACCGCAGCGGAGAACGCGACGGCGCCCGGACCGAACGCCGCCGCCACAACCGCTGCCGAGTCGGGCGACTCGCTCACCGGCGCCGAGACCACCGCCGACGCAGGCCGCGAGACGGCGACCGAGTCGGGCCGGACCGTCGCGGAGGCGACCCGAACCGCGACCGAGGCGCCTCGGACGATGGAGGAGGCGACCCGGACGGCGGCCGAGACGACCAGGACCGCCACGGATCTGACCCTCGATTCGACGACCGCGGCCGCGACGGCCGGCGATACCGCCGCCAGCGGGCTCCCGCCGGGCCTGGTCTTCTTCGCAGGCGGACTGGTCGTCCTGCTGGCGCTCGGAATCGCGTGGCACCTGCGCGCGCGCTGAGAGGTGGGCCGACCGCTCCCCGACCTCGCTTTCGATTTCCATATCAGAGGGCTAAATTTACGGAATCGTTTCCGGGACGTGGGGGAAAACGGTGGGTCTTTTATACGATGCCGCGGTTATTACGTGTATGGAACAACTACTCGAGAGTCGCGAGACCGGAACCGACGGCGTAGACCTCTCCCGCGGCGCGGACGACTTCGACTCGCTGCTGTTCTGTGGTCGATGCGGCGAGCGATTCCAGGCCGCCGAGGCCACCGACGACGGCTGGTACTATCGATGTCCGAACGACGACTGCGACGCGGAGGGGATCCACGAGGACCTCTACCCGGTCAAAGACGTGCTTCCATCGACACACTGAACCGCACCGACTCGCGGAGCGTCGCGGTCCGTCGACGCGCCGTCCCGACGCTCCGCCGGCGACCGCCGCGGCGCGAGGTCTCGCGCCGCGCCGCCCCCGACCGCGAGCCGCTCCTAGCTCAGAGCTACGGCCGTCGCTACCGATTCACGCGATACGCCTTTATACGTTCGCCGGCCTACCACTCGTTCACATGATGGCGACTACCCACGCGCTGTTCGGCGTCGTCCTGGCCAGCGCCGCGGCGGCCGTCGCGCCCGAGTTCGCGCCCGTCGCGCTCGTCGCCGGCGTTGTCGGGAGCGTCTTCCCCGACCTCGACCTCTACGCGGGCCACCGGCGGACGCTCCACTTCCCGGTGTACTACGCCGTCGCGGCGCTCCCGGCTATCGCGCTCGCGGTCGCGGTCCCCGCGACCGCCACCGTCGCGCTCGCGGTGTTCCTCGCCGGCGCGGCGGCCCACTCGCTGATGGACGTGCTCGGCGGCGGCCTCGAACTCAAGCCGTGGCGCGCCGAGTCCGAGCGCGCGGTGTACGACCACTACCGCGGGCGGTGGGTCCCGCCCCGGCGCTGGGTACGCTACGACGGCGCGCCCGAGGACTTCCTCGTCGCGGCGGCGTTCGGCGCGCCGGCCCTGCTGACCTACGACGGCCACGTCCAGGCGTTCGTCGCCGCGGTCCTGGCCGTCTCGGCGGGGTACGTACTGGCCCGCAAGCGGCTCGCATCGCTGGCCGAGCGCCTCGTCCCGCACGCGCCAGCAGCGCTCGACCCCCACATCCCCGAGCGCTTCCGCGACGGCGGCGACCCGGCGCCCCGCGGCGAGATGGGCGACTGAGGTCGGACTCCTCCCCTCGATTCGCCCCGCTCGACCCCCTTCTCCGTCACCGGATTTTAATACGCTGACCCCACTTCTCGACGTATGGCACCTTCCCGGCCGACTGTGTTCACGGTCGACGAGTACGACGCGCTGGAGTTCGACGCGGTGCTCTTCCGCGAGCGGAGCATCGTCTGCCTCGAAGGCACCGACGAGGTCCGGGTCGTCCCGCTGAACAAGGTCAACCACGTCGACGCCGACCCCGAGACGATGCTGGTCGAGCGCGAACTCCCCGAGAGCTTCTACGGCGGCGGCGACTACGGGTTCGTCGACCTGGAACAGTACCCCGAGCTCCAGCAGCACCTCGAGGACTTGGAAGCAGAGGAGTACTGAACCGCGGGACGCCGGCGGTCCCCTCGGTTCGCGATTCCGGCCGCCGAGCGTGGCCCGGCACCCGCTCCGGCGCTCAGAACCGAATCAGCGGTTTGATGACGCCGTCCTCCTTCGACGCCATCAGCTCGAACGCCTCGTCGATGTCCGCGAAGTCGAACTCGTGGGTCGTCATCGGCGTCGGGTCGACCCGGCCGGCGTCGAGCAGTCGGAGCAGCCGCCGCAAGCGGAGCCGGCCGCCCGGACAGAGGTCGGTCACGATGTCCTTCTCGGCCATGCCGACGCCCCACGCCTCCCGCGGGATGCCGACCGTCTCGCCCTCGCCGTAGTAGCCCACGTTCGAGACGGTGCCGCCGGGCTTCGTCACCGCGACGCAGTCGGCGAGCGTCTCCTCGCGACCGAGCGCCTCGATGGCGGCGTCGACGCCCGCGCCGTCGGTCAGCTCCAGGATTCGCTCGACAGGATCGGTCTCGGAGAAGTCGACGACCTCGTCGGCGCCGTACTCGCGGGCGAACTCCCGGCGCTCGGGGACGCTCTCGACCGCGAAAATCTCCCCGGCGCCCTGCAACGCCGCGCCCTTCGTCGCCATGAGGCCGACCGGCCCCTGCGCGAACACCGCGACGGTCCCGCCCATGGGAATCTCCGCGTTCTCGGCCGCGACGAACCCGGTGCTCAGCATGTCGCAGACGTAGACCGCCTCCTCGTCGGCGACGTCCTCCGGAATGGGCGCCAGGTTCGCGTCGGCGTCGTTGACGTGGACGTACTCGGCGAACACTCCGTCCTTCTCGTTGGCGAACTTCCACCCGCCGAGCGGCCCGTCCGACTGCGAGGGGTGGCCGTTCTGGGCCTCGGCAGACCCCCAGTCGGGCGTGATTGCGCTCACGGCGACCCGGTCGCCCGCGGCGAAGTCCTCGACCTCCGACCCCACCTCGTCGACGACTCCGACGGCCTCGTGGCCGAGCGTGAGGTTCTCGCGCTCGCCGATGGCGCCGCCGACGGTGTGAACGTCCGAGGTGCAGACGAGCGCCCGCGTCGGTTCGAGGATCGCGTCGTTCGGTCCCGGTTCCGGTCTCTCCTTCTCGGCGAACCCCGTCTCTCCGACGCCGTTCATGACGAATGCCTGCATCGAATCCCCCGACGGGGTGACGATACGGTCGCTATTCAATCTATGCCGACAGCGCGCGCTCGATGCCCCGCCGAATCCGCTCGGCGTCCGGTCGGTACGCGTCCTCGCGGGCGAACAGCGGGAACGGGACGTCGTAGCCCGTGACGCGCTCGACCGGCGCCTCCAGGTAGTAGAGCGCGTCGTCGTTGATGCGGGCGATGATTTCGGCCGCGAGCCCGGCGGTGCGTGGCGCTTCGTGGACCACGACGCACCGCCCGGTCTTCCGGACCGAGTCGAGTACGGTCTCCGAGTCCATCGGGGAGACGGTGCGGAGGTCAATCACCTCCGCATCGACATCTGCGTCGCCGCGGCCGACCGCGCTCAGCGTCTCCGCGAGCATCGCGCCCCACGCGACCACGGTCACGTCCGCGCCCTCCCGGACCACCTCGGCCTCCCCGAGCGGGACGGTGTGCTCGCCCTCGGGGACCGCTTCCCGCGAGGCCCGGTACCGGCTCGTGGGTTCGAGGAACATCACCGGGTCGGGGTCCCGGACGGCCGACGTCAGCAGCCCCTTCGCGTCCGCGGCGTTCGACGGCACCACCGTCTTGAGCCCCGGCACGTGGGCGTAGCCCGCCTCGAAGCTCTCGGAGTGGAGCTCCAGCGCCCGGATACCGCCCCCGTACGGGGTCCGGACGGTCATCGGCACGCCGAGCGTCCCGCGGGTCCGGCTCCGCAACCGGGTGGCGTGCTGGACGAGCTGGTGGAACCCCTGGTAGGCGAAGCTGGCGAACTGTATCTCTGTGACCGGCGTGTACCCCGTCGCACCGAGGCCGACGCCGAGTCCCAGGATGGCCGATTCGGCCAGCGGCGTGTCGTACACCCGGTCGGGGTACGACTCGCGGAGCTCCTTCGTCGCGCGGAACACCCCGCCGCTGACACCCACGTCCTCGCCGTAGACCAGCACCGACTCGTCGCGGGCCATCTCCTCGTCGAGCGCCTGCTGAATCGCCTCCACCATCCGGATCTCATTCGCCACGGCCGGACACCTCCCCGCCGCCGGCCCGCTCGTCGCCGCTCGACCCCTCCTCGGGCGTGGTCGTCTCGCCGCCGCCCGTCTCGCGCTCGAACTCCGCCTTCTGCCGGCGGAGCTCCGACGTCGGCTCGGCGTAGACGTAGTCGAACATCTCGGCGGGAACGACCCGCTTCTGGCCCTCCTTGGCCCGGTCGATCTCGTCGGCGATCGCCCCCTCGACCTCCTCGGCGATGTCGGCGATTCGCTCGTCGTCGAGCAGCCCCTCCGCCCGGAGGTAGCGCTCGAACCGGGCGATGGGGTCCCGGGCCTCCCACTCGGCCTCCTCCTCCTCGGTCCGGTAGACCCGGGGGTCGTCGCTCGTGGTGTGCATCGACCGCCGGTAGGTCAGCGCCTCCACCAGCACGGGGTCGCCTCCGCGGGCCGATTCGAGCGCATCCCGCGTCACGGCGTGGACGCCCAGCGGGTCGTTGCCGTCGACCTGTACCCCCTCGATGCCGGCCGCCACGGCCTTCTGGGCGATGGTCCCGGCCCGGGTCTGGCTCGCCCGGGGCGTCGAGATGGCCCACTGGTTGTTCTGACAGAGGAAGACGACGTGGGCGTCGAGCGCCCCGGCGACGTTCATCGCCTCGTAGACGTCGCCCTGGCTGGTCGCACCGTCGCCGAAGTAGACCATCGCGGCCTCCTCCTCGCCCGCGATCTCCTTGCCCCACCCGATGCCTGTGGCGTGAAGCGGCTGGGAGCCGACCGGTATCGACGGCGGGAAGTTCGCACCGTCGACCTCGGCACCCTCCTCCATCCCCATCGAGTACCACAGCAGCCGGTGGATGGGAGCGCCCCGCGCGAGCAGCGCCGCGCCCTCGCGGAAGGATGGCACCAGCCACTCCTCGGGGGCGAGGGCGGTCGCCGACCCGACCTGGGCGGCCTCCTGGCCGACGCCGGGCGCGTAGGTCCCGAGCTCGCCCCGGCGCTGGAGCGCGACCGCGCGCTCGTCCAGCCGCCTGGCGAGCCGCATGAGCCGGTAGAACTCCAGCAGTTGCTCGTCGTCGAGGTCCGGCGCGACCGCCTCGTCGAGGTTCGCCTCCTCGTCCAGTGCTTGCACGTACTCTATCGAGAACTCGGCCACCTGCTCACGGGTCACGGGTCGGCTACCACGGCGTCGCACTTAGGTGGCCGTGGCAGGAGGAAGGCGTTCGCCGATTGTATATACGGAGGCGGCAGACCGGCTCCTCGGTGGTTGCCCTGTGACGGTCGATGGCCGTGTAACGACGACTGGCGTACCCCCGTCGGCCGACCCGACAGGTGCGTTCATCAGTCGCGAGCGGTCGGCTCTACATCAGCGAAGTCACGACGGTTGCGATTCCGGCGACGCCGGCGAGGACGCCGACCGCACGCGCAAGCTGTCCGCCCCACGCGACCGTCCGCTCGAGCGAGAGCACGACCGCGATGAGGGCCATCCACACGATGTTCATCGAGCCCACGACGACCATGAACGCGAACAGCGCCCAGCAGCATCCGACGCAGAAAATGCTGAACTGCCAGCTCGTCCGCACGGCGCCCCGAACTCCCGGCCGATGGTGACTCATCAGGAATCCGAGCGGCGACCGGCAGTATCGAAGACACCGGTACTTGTACGGGGATAGCTGGTACCCGGCCAGAAGCAGCAGCGTCCCGCCCAGCAGGAGCGCACCGCGATCGCTCGCGAGGCCCGAGATCGGCACCGTCGCGTTGACGGCGAGCGGGACGATTCCCGTCAGCGTCCAGACGAACGCGTACGTGCCGACGAACGCTCCGACCCGCGCCGCTTTCCCTGCGGTCGACGATCCCTCGAGCGTCCTGGCGTACAGCCGGAAGAGCGGGATCGACGACGGATACATCATGGCGACCATCATCACCCCCCACATGAACAGGTAGAGGCCGATACCCGTCGCCCCGTTCGAGAGCGCCATCTCCTCGGGCACCCCCGGGTCGGACATCCGCGTGCCCGCCTCTCCGCCCGGCATCGGGAGCCAACGACCGACAACCGCCGCCCACGCCAGCAGTGCGAGCGCGTAGGTGACGACGGCGACTATCGGGATGCGCCGGCGAGTGATCCGGTCCCGTAACGAGTCGTGTGCCCCCATGGTAGCGTAGAGTACCGTCCGACCGCGGTCAGGAGTTCGCCAGCTCGAAGTCGCCGAGGTAGGCGTTGTTCCCCGAGACGTCCCACTCGAACTGGTCGTCGTAGGCGACGGTGGCCGTCGTCGACTTGCCCGTCTGCACCACGTGACTCTCCGTCAGCGGGTGAGGCGATACCGTGCCGACTTCTTCGTTGAACCCGACCGCACCGTTCGCGTCCATCGCGAGGACGTCACCGATTTCGACGGAGAAGTCCGACCCGTCCCGCGAGAAGCTGATCGGGACGGTCGCGACGTCGGCCGACCTGACGTGTGTGTCGGCGACGGGCGCCCAGATTCCGCCGGCCCGGCCGAAGTAGATGTCCTCGACGGCCGCGCGCTGGTCGTCGTCGGCCGTTTCATCGACGAGCAGGACGACGTCCCACTCCGTCTCGGAGCCGAACATGACGCCCTCCTCTGTCGAGATGAGCATGCCGACGTCCACCCCGTCCAGATCGACGTCGCCGTATCTTCCCTCCTCGATGTGCCACGCCAGCGAGACGTTGCAGACGTCGTCGTCCGGTGGTTCCATCCAGACGCACTGGCACGCCACGTCGCAGTTGCAGGCTTCGACGTAGTCCCCCTTGATAGTCCACTCCTGTGTCATTGGCGAACACCGTGTTGGGTGACAACGCTGAGCACGATATAGTTACCTAGCGGGAATCGGTCACCCGGGTGAAACTGTCTGAACTGTCCCGGCTCCATCCCCGTACGTACTTTTAACTCGAGTCGCGCGCAACTCCCGGACATGAGCGCGTTCGAGGACCGAACCCGGCGGTGTCAGCGCCGCCTCGACGAGGCGGGCGCCGACGCGGCCGTCCTGTTTCCGAGCACCAACCTGTTCTACGTCTCGGGGTTCCGCGAGGAGCCCGGCGAGCGCCACCTGTTCCTGGTCGTCCCGAGCGCGGAGCGTGGCTCCGCGGAAGGCGCGAGCGGGCACGGCCCGCGAGTCACCGGGGCCGACCCGGCGTTCGTCGCGCCCGAGATGTACGACGAGCAGATCCGCGACGCCTCCTGGGTCGCGGACGTCCGGCTCTGGGCCGACGGCGAGGACCCGACCGACCTCGTGGCCGACCTCGCCGACGAATTCGACCTCCGGGGCGGCCGGCTGCTGGTCGACGACACGATGTGGGCGCGGTTCACACAGGACCTCCGCGAGACGCTGCCCGACGCCACCTTCGGGCTGGCCAGCGAGGTCTTCGACGACCTCCGGGCGCGCAAGGACGAGGCCGAACTCGCGGCGCTCCGGACCGCGGGCGACCTCGCCGACGCGGTGAGCCTCGAGATACGGGAACTCGGCGAGGAGGCCGTCGGGATGACAGAGACCGAACTCGCGGCCGAGATCGATCGCCGCCTCGCGGAGAAGGGCGGCGAGGAGGTCGCGTTCGGGACCATCGCGGGCTCGGGCCCGAACGGCGCCAAGCCCCATCACCGTCACGGCGGGCGCGAGATCGAGCGCGGCGACCCGGTGGTGCTGGACTTCGGCGCGTACGTCGACGGCTACCCCGGCGACCAGACCCGGACGGTCGTGTTCGCGGGCGACCCGCCCGCGGAGTTCGAGCGGGTCCACGAGGTCGTCCGCGAGGCCCAGCGGGCCGCGGTCGAGGCCGCGGAACCGGGCGTCCCGGCCGAGTCGGTCGACCGCGCGGCCCGCGAGGTCATCGAGGACGCGGGCTACGGCGAGGAGTTCGTCCACCGAACGGGCCACGGCGTCGGCCTCGACGTCCACGAGGACCCCTACATCGTGGCGGGGAACGACGAGGAACTCGAACCGGGGATGGTGTTCAGCGTCGAACCCGGTATCTACCTGCCCGGCGAGTTCGGCGTCCGCATCGAGGACCTGGTCGCCGTCACCGACGACGGCTGCGAGCGCCTGAACGACTCGCCCCGGACGTGGGAGCCGCTCTGACCGAGTCTACCGTGACCTACCTCAGCCACGCCGTCCGGTCGATCCGGGACGACCCGGTCGAGGGGGAGTCGGTCCGACTCGTCCTGACCGTCGGGGGCGACGCCGACGAGTCGGCGGTCGCAGAATCGGTCGAGTCGCTCGGCGGCGAGGCGGTCCGGGACCTCCGGTTCGACCGCCTGCTGGTCGAGGTGGCCCAGACCGACGTCGACGCGGTCTGCTCGCTGGCGGGCGTCGCCTCGGTCGAGACCGACGCGGTGCTGGACCCGACCTGAGCCGCTCGGGGGCGGTCCGCGCCGTCTCGGCTGGGGCCGCGGATTCCCCCGTAGACGTTTTCACGGCGCGGTTCCGGGGTTGTACTAACCGAGCGGAGCCGCCACCGGGCAAGCAGTTTCAAGTGAGTGACTGGTGTAGGGTCTGCGGGGAAATGGGGGACGACGACACTGAACACCGGCCCGGTGCGGTCCACGACGAACCGGTGACGACGATGGGCCGGCGCCGGTTCGTGGACACGCTCGCGAGCCTCGGCTTCGGCGCGCTCTCCGCGAGTCTGCTCACCGCCGACGACGTGCGGGCGGCGAGCCGCGACGAGGTGCCGGTGGTCTACGGTCTGACGCGGAGCGACGACGGGGGATTGACCCCCCGGCGAAAGACGGTGCCGGCCGACTGGTACGAGGACTTCCGGACGGCGCTCGCGGCCCACCGGAACCTGGAGGCGGTCCACCGCGACGCGGTGGCGAACTCGGCGGTGGCGCCCGGGGAGTACGGCGGCGCGAACGCGTCGATTCGCGTCGAGATAACCTCGGAGGACGTCCGGGGCGACGTCCCCGAGCGCGTCCAGAACACGCCGGTCGAGGTCCGCAAGGTCGAGCGAGCGACCGGGGGCGACCGGGGCCTCCGGGCCGAACCGAGCGCGTCGGTCGGTCTCCAGGACGGCGGCGTCCCGGGGAGCGTCGCGGTCGCCAGCGAGGACCTCTACGGGACCTTAGCGCCCGCGATGCGCGACCCGGCCGACGGGTCGCTGTACTTCGCCACCGCCAACCACGTCTTCGGCGGGACCGGCAACGAGGGCAAGCCGATGTACCTGCTCGACGACGGCCGGACCAAGATCGGGGAGGTGCGGTCGGGCTACCCGAAGGCGGACGTCGTCTGCGCCAGCCCGACCGACGACTACCGACCGCTCCACCGCATCCGGGACGGGTCGCCCGGCCGGGTCCTGGGCCAGTTCACCCGGACCGGCCTCGCCGACCTGAAGGCCGCGGGCGAACCGCTGGAGAAGATCGGCGTCAAGACCGGCCACACGAAGGGGAAAATCCAGGCGGTGGACGGGCTCACCTGCGCCTACGGCGCCATCTGCAAGCAGGGGCAGCTCAAGTGGGGCGACGAGTCGGGATTCGACGACGGCGACAGCGGGTCGGTCAACTACCACCCCGACCCGGACGACCCGGACGCGGGCGTGCTCGTCGGCGGGTTCAACAACGCCCGGACGTGGTGGCCCGGCGAGAACTACATCTGGGGGACCGCGGCCCACCACATCACCGAGACCCACGGACTGACGTTCTGAACGGGCGGACTACCTGCACTTTCAGACTGGCGCGCGCTGGCGCGACCCTTGTGTCGCGCCAGTGCGTGCGAGGGACGAGGAGCACAGCGAAGCGAGCACCGCAGGAGGCTGGGGAGGGTGAGGCTGTCGCGGTGCGGGGCAGTGCGGAGATTCAGAGGTGACGGCAGTAGCTAGCGTCTCGCGGTCGTATCCCCCTAGACCCACCAAAGAACAGTCCTCGAACCTACAACTCACTCTTCGTCCAGAAACGCCGACAGTAGCTTCCGCTCGCCCACCCGGAGGTGCTGGTGGAACGTCGGCGGCGAGACGCCCAGCGACTCGCTGACCTCCTCGCCGGTCGACTCGCGGGGCCACTCGAAGAAGCCCGCGTAGAACGCCGCCTCCAGTGCCGAGCGCTGGCGCTCGGTCAGGTCCTCGCCCAGCGCGGTCCGGAACTCCTCGACCGTGCGGGCCGGCCGCTCGCGCTCGCGCTGGGCGGCGGCCGACGTGCCCGGCAGCCCCTCCTGGATGGACTCGACCACCGAGCGGACGTCTGCGTTCTGCGGGAGCTCGACCACGCTCCGGCCGCCCTCGGGGGTGAACTCAGCGTGCCGGAGCGTCCCGCCGTGGTCGGCCAGGCCGGTCAGCGGCGACGGCCCGGTGTAGACCAGCTCGAACAGCGCGCCGTCGTCGTGCTCGTTGATCAGGCGGGCCTGCTCGACGTCGTCGGCGTCCTCGGCCCGCGAGAGCACCGTCCCGGGGTCGAGCCCGTCCGCGGTGACGAAGTAGACGAACGACCCCTCGGCGGTCATGGTCACGCCCTCCAGCGCGAACCGGCCGCCCTCCTCGCGGGGGACCCGCGCGAGGAACCCCTCGCCGTGGTCGATCTCGAACTCCACCTCGACGACCGCGTCCGTCAGCAGCGCCCGCTTGTTCTCCGCGGCGTTGATGGCGTGGCCGATGGTCTCGCCCAGCTCGGCGAGCACCGCCCGCTCGCGGTCGTCGAAGGCGTTCGCGCGGTCGGCGTACACGCAGAGGACGCCGTACACCGTCTCGCGGTAGCGCAGCGGGAGCGCGGCCGCCGACTGGTAGCCCCGCTCGAGCGCCGCCTCGCGCCACGGCGCGAACTCGTCGTCCTCCGGGACGCTCTGTACCACCTGGACCTCTCCGGTCTCGACCGCGATCTGGGCCGGCCCGCGGGGCGTCTCCTCGTGCATGGCCTTGATCTCGTCGAGGTACCCCTCTCCGGCGCCCGCCCAGGTGGTCGGCTCCGCCCAGTCCGAACCGGCCATCGTCTCGCCGGTCCACGCGAACTGGTACTGGTCCGACTCCGCGAGCCGGTCGCAGACCGCCTGGAGTATCTCCTCGCGGGTCGCGGCACGGACCAGCAGCTGGTCGACGTCCCGGATGACCGCGTTGATGCGGTCGAGCTCGGCGAGCTGGCACCGCTGGTCGGCGAGCTCGGCCTCGCGGGCCGCCCGGTTGAGCGCGACCTCCGCGTTGGCCGCCAGGACCCGCACCAGGTCCATCTCGTAGTCGTCGAACGCGCCGACAGCCCGGGAGGCCACGGTCATCACGCCCCAGTCGCCCAGCGGGAACGCGCCGAACGCCCGGATGCCCTCGGCGCCGTTCTCGTGGGCGCGCGGGTCGTCCCACGCGTTGTCGAAGTGGAGCGCCTCGCCCTCGGCGAAGGCGGTGCCGACGATCCCCTCGCCGCGTTCGAGGGTCGGCGCCGCGCCGAGCTCGGCGACGGTGTCCTCGAGCTGGATGTACGGATCGAGCAGCTCGCGCTCCTCGTCCCACCGGAAGACCGTCGCGTAGGGGATGTCCAGGACGTTCTGGGCCGTGTCGACCGCGGTCCGGCAGATGTCGCGCTGGGACCCGGCCGCCATCAGATCGCGGGTCGCGCCGTGGAGCGCGTCGAGCATCTCCTCGCGCCGGACCCGCTCGGTCACGTCGTAGTAGAGCTCGACCCGGCCGCCGGCGTACAGCCCCGACTCGATGGGCCGGCTCCGGTGGTGGAGGTGGCGCTCCCCGCGGTCGCCGCCCGCCGTGACGTGGCAGGTGAACTCCTCGACGTAGCTGTTGTCCTCGTAGGTCGCGGTCACGGTGTCGACGAACGCCTCGTCGTCCGCGACCACGTCGCGTATCTCAGCGTCGATGAGCGACCGCTTGTCCGCCCCGAGCACGCGTTCGCGGTCCAGATCGAAGTACTCGGTCACCGCGGAGTTGGCCCACGCCACCTCGAACTCGTCGTCGAGCACGAAGATGCCGACGTCGGTGTTGTCCATCACGTCCTCGGTCATCGACCGGTGGCGCTCCGCGTTGCGCTTGCGCTCGGTGATGTCGGTGTAGATGACGTAGTGCTCGTCGCCGCCCGACACCGAGGCGTTGCGCACCAGGAAGTCCCGGACGCCGTCGACCGCCTCGCGCTCGACTTCGGCGTCGATACGCTCGCCGTTGCGCACGCGCTCGGTGAGTCGCTCGGCCTCCTCGCGCCGGCCGTCCGGAACGAGGATGTCGTCGATGGAGGCGCCCAGTGCCTCCTCGCCGTCGTAGCCGAACACGTCCTCGAACGCCTCGTTGACCGACAGGACGACCGGCTCGCCGTCCCGGAGCTCGTACCGCGCGGTCGGCTCCGGGACGTTCTCGAACAGGGCGGCGAACCGGTCGCGCTCGGCCCGGAGCGCCTCCTCCGACCGGACCCGGCTCAGCGCCTCGGCGGCGTGGGCGACCAGTAGCTCCGCCAGTCGGAGGTCCTCCTCGTCGAACTCCCCGGGGGTGTACGCCCCGGCCTGGAGCACCCCCACGTCGCCGAACGGGACGCTCAACACCGACCGGTACCGGTCGCTCACGACCTCGACGTCCCCGACCTCGTGGATGTCGTCGACGACGAACGTCCTGCCGGTCAGGTAGGTCTCGCCCGCCAGCCCCTCGTCGGCCCGGAGCACGTCGTAGCCCGTCTCGTCGAGCTCCGAGGAGGTGGCCTTCGGGACCAGGTAGCCGTCCTCCTCGACGTCGACCCCGCAGATGTCGAACTTCAGGATCTCCTCGGCGGCGTCGACGGTCCGGCGGTAGATCTCCCGGGGCGTGTCGCAGCCCTCCAGACTGACCGCCACGTGGTGGAGCTCCTCGATCTTCTGCTTCTCGCGGGTCAGGTCCCGCTCTAACTGCTTGCGGTCGGTGATGTCGGTGTAGATGACGTACCCGCCGGTGGCGTCGTCCGGGACCTTCGCGGTCCGGACCTGGAAGTCCCGGACCCCCGTCGCCGTCTCCCGGCGCACCTCCGCGTCGACGTGGTCGCCTCGCTGCATCCGGTCGACGTGTCGCTTCGCCTCCTCGGCGTACTCGTCGGGGACCAGGACGTCGAGCACCGACTCGCCGACGACCCGCTCGGCGTCGTAGCCGAACACCGCCTCGAACGACTCGTTGACCGACCGGATCACCGGCTCGCCGTCGACGACGTCGTGGTAGATGATCGCGTCGCGGGTGTTCTCGAACAGCGCGGCGAACCGGTCGCGCTCGGCTTCGAGGGCCGCCTCCGACCGGATGCGCTGGACCGACTGGGCCAGGTGGGAGGTCAACAGCTCGGCCAGCTTCCGGTCGCTCCGGTCGAACGCGCCGACCTCCTTCGAGACCGCCTGGAAGACGCCCACCTCGCCGACCGGGACGGTCAGCGCCGCCCGGTAGCCGCTGGCGGCCGGGTCGACGCCCGCCTCGCGGAGGTCGGCCGTCCGGATCGACCGGCCCGCACGGTAGGCCCGCGCCGCGAGGTTGTCGTCGGCCGACACCGGCGTGGTGGTGTAGACGCCGTCGGTCGGCACGCCCCTCGAGACCGCCTGTGGCACCAGCTCGCCGTCCTCGACCGTGTCGACCGCGCAGAGGTCGAACTCCAGCAGCTGCTCGGCCGTCTCGACCGCCAGCTCGCAGGCGGCCTCGACGCTGCCGGACTCCTCGAGCATCACCGCGACCTCGTGGAGCTCGCGGGTCTTGCGCTTCTCGGCCTCGAGCCGGTCGGCCAGCCGCTCGCGCTCGTTCACGTCCCGGACCACCGCCGAGAAGTAGCGCGCCCTGTCGCGCTCGGCCTCGCGGATCGACACCGCGAGCGGCACCTCGCGACCGTCGCGGTGCCGCCCCGTCAGCTCGACGTAGTCGCGCTGGTCCGGACCCGAGTCCGCGGCCAGCGACTCGACCACCTCGGCGACCCGGTCGGCCTCGCCGTCGGCGAGCAGCGTCCGGACCGGCTCGCCCGCGATGGTATCGGGATCGTAGCCGAACACGCGCTCGACCGCCCGGGTGGCGAACGCCACCTCGCAGTCCTCGTCGACGGTCAGGATGGGGTCGGGCGTCCCCTCGACCAGCGTCTCGACCCGGTCGGCGAGCCGGTCGCGCTCGTCGGCGGCCGACCGCAGCTCCGCGGCGCGCTCGACCCGTCGCGCGGTCCGCGCCGGGAGGTCGGCTCGCGGCCGGGTCGGGACGAACGCGACGTCGCGGGGCGCGTCCTCGACCGACTCGGCGACCAGCACCCTGGCGGCGTCGGGCCGGAGCTCGCCGACGGCGCCGAGCAGCTCCGCGCCGTCGACGTCGGGGAGGTCGGCCTCGGCGACGACGCAGTCGACCGCATCGGTCTCGATCCGGTCGAGCGCCTCGGTTCCGCGGCGCTCGACGCGCAGTTCGGAGTCGAACAGTTCCCCGGCGACGGCGGCCCCCCGCGTCTCCTCGCCGACGTACAGCACCCGTCGCGCGACGGCTCGCGGCCGGCCTCGTTCCCCCTCGGGCCGTTGCATTATTACCACGACAGACACCGGGAGGTTGTTAGCGTTTCGTCTCGGGTTGGGTTCGAAATCTCTTTTCCGTCCCGTGCGGCGTCGGAGACGCTCCGAACTCCTTTGTTCCTGTAATATGTGGGGCGGATAAATACCACTCGTCTGACGCACTCCGGGGCGCGGCGCGGCTTGTGTAACCATTAAGAGTCGGGGGCGGCACGTCTCGGACATGCGACTGGAGGAGTACTGGGGGGTCGGACCCAAGACGCGCGAGCGCCTCGAGGCCGAACTGGGCACCGAGCGCGCGGTGGAGGCCATCGAGTCCGGCGAGGTCCGTGCGCTCGTCTCGGCGGGGCTGCCCCGCGGGCGCGCGACACGCATCCTCCGGCGGGCCAACGGCGGCGAGGGGATGTCGGTCCTGGCGACCCGCGACGCCCGGGCGGTCTACAAGGAACTGCTCGACGTGGCCAGCGACTACGCCGTGACCGAGGACGCGGCCGACCGCATCCGGGTGTTGACGCCGCTGATGGACCGGGAAGAGGCCGAGGAGCGACTCGACGCGGTGACGGACGCCGCCGAATCGTGGGCCGCGCTGGACGACCCGACCCGCGAGGAGGTGCTGTCGGCGTTCGCCGAGTTCGCCGGCGACGACCGCATCGGCGAGGACGAGGCCGCGGTCCGGACCGTGCTCGCGCTCCGGGACGCCGGACTCTCCGAGGGAGCATTCTCGCGCGTCGCCGACATCGACCGCGCCGACCTCGAGGCCGCCGCCTCGGCGCTCGCGGACCTCGACGGCGGCGACGTGGCCCGGGGCGTCGACGACGAACTCGACGACCTCCGGGACGCGCTCGACGGCGCGGAGGCACTCTCGGCCGACTCGCTCGACGCGATGGAGGAGATCCGCGAGGAGGCCCGCGCCGGCGCGGAGTTCGGCGAGGTGGTGGTCGACTACGTGGCGAGCGAGACCGACGCCGGGTTCCAGCGCGTCCGGGACGCCGCGCCCGAGGACGCGGTCGACGCCGCCGACTTCGTGAACGCCACGCTCCGGAACCTGCTCGAGGACCTCCGGGAGACCGCCGAGGAGCGCGAGCGCTCGGTCGCCCGGCGGCTCCGGGGTCGAATCGCCGAGAACCAGGCCGCCGTCGACGACGCGCGGGCGGCGGTGTCGGACCTGGCGTTCCACCTCTCGCTGGCCCGGTTCGCCCGCGACTTCGACCTCGCCCGGCCGTCGTTCACCGACGAGGGCTTCGCGGTCCTGAACGCCCGGAACGTCTCGCTCGAGGCGGGCGGCGAGTCGGTCCAGCCGGTGACGTACGCGGTCGGCAGTCACGGGCTCGGGGACGGGTCGGCGTCCGATTCCGCCCCCTCCGAGGACGATGCGGACGCCGACCCGGCGCCGCCCGACGGCGACAGGGTCTCGGTGCTGACCGGCGCGAACTCCGGCGGGAAGACGACCCTGCTGGAGACGATGTGCCAGGTCGCGCTGCTGGCCCAGATGGGCCTGCCGGTGCCCGCCGAGCGCGCGGAGGTGTCGCTCTCCGAGGACATCGTCTTCCACCGGCGCCACGCCAGTTTCAACGCGGGCGTGCTGGAGTCCACCCTGCGGAGCATCGTCCCGCCGCTGACCGACGGGTCGAACACCCTGATGCTGGTCGACGAGTTCGAGGCTATCACCGAACCCGGGAGCGCGGCCGACCTGCTCCACGGTCTGGTCCGGCTCACGGTCGACCGCGGCGCGCTCGGGGTGTTCGTCACTCACCTCGCCGACGACCTCAAGCCCCTCCCCGAGAAGGCCCGCAAGGACGGCATCTTCGCCGAGGGCCTCGACGACGACCTCGAACTCGAGGTCGACTACCAGCCCCGGTTCGGCACGGTCGGCAAATCCACCCCGGAGTTCATCGTCTCCCGGCTGCTGGCGGGCGCCGACGACCGGACCGAGCGGGCCGGCTTCGAGACGCTGGCCCGCGCTGTCGGCGAGGAGGCGGTCCAGCGCACCCTCGACGACTGGTCGCCCGAGGCCGAGGCGGACGACTGATCTCGGATGGCAGGTCCCCCGAACGGCGACGAATCCGCCGATTCCTCCGCGTCCTCCGGACCGTCGGCATCCTCTCCGTCGTCTGCGCCCTCCGCGACCTCCCCGTCTCCCCCACCGGCTACTCCTTGGGACGCCCGCCTCGTCCTCGCCGCCGGCGTCCTGTTGGGAATCGTCGGCCTCGCCGCCACCGTCGCTCGACACCCGGCGAAGATCGGCATGGACCTCCAGGTGTACTACTTCGCGGCAAAAGCCGCCCTCTCGGGCGCGGACTTCTACGCGGCCGCGCCGCCGGCCCACCCGACCTACGGCTACGTCTACCCGCCGGTCACGCTCCCGGTCTTCTACCCCTTCGCGCTGTTCGGGAGCTGGCGGGCCGCGTTCGCCGCGTTCACCCTGCTCAACGTCGCCGCGGCGCTCGCTACGGCCGCCCTGCTCGTCGACTACGTCGAGCGCTACCGCCAGCCCCTGGCCCGGCTCGACCGCGCGCTGATCGCGGGCTTCGTCCTGCTCTCGCTCCACTCGGCGTCGACGCTGCTGTACGGGGAGACCAACTACTTCCTCGTGCTGGCGCTCGTCGCGGGGTTCCGGTGGCTGGACGCCGCCGAAACCACCGACGTCGGTGCGGAGACCCGCGGTTGGCTCGGCGACGAGGCGAAGGCCGGCGTCGCCTTCGCGCTCCCGGCGGTGGTCAAACTCTTCCCGGCCGCCGTGGGGCTCTGGCTGCTCCGTCGCCGGGCCTGGCGGGCCGTCGCGGCCGCGACCGCGACCGGCGTCGGGGCGTTCGCGCTCGGCGTCGCGGCGTTCGGCGTCGACGCCCACCTGACCTACCTCGACGTCGCGGTCCGCCCGCGGCTGTCGAGCGAGGAGTTCGCCGGCGGACTCGACCCGGCCGCGGCCATGGTGACGCTCCGGCGGCCGCTCTCGGTGCTACTGCCGGACCTCGACCCCTCGCTCTACGGCCCGCTGGCGTTCCTGCTGCTCGCGCCGGTCGTGGCGTACTGCTACCGGCGGATCGACGGGCCGGTCGAGCGACTGGTCGCCGTCTTCGCCACGATGGCGGCGATAGTCGTCGGGTTCCCGTCGCTGCTGCTGTACGCCGTCTTCCTCGTCTTCCCGCTGGTTCCGCTGCTCTACCTGCTGGAGCGCGGGCCGGCCCGGCGGCTGTTCGTCGCGGGCGCGTTCGTCTCGAACGTCGCGGTGACGCTGGCAAACGTCCGGGCGCTGGTCGGGGCGACGCCGATTCCGGCCGGCGTCCTCGACGTTGCGACGCCGGTGCTCACCTTGGGAACTCCGACGCTCTACGGCGTCGTCCTGATGCTGGCCGCCTGCGCGCTCGCCGTCAGAAGAACATCGCCCACGCGATGAGTCCCATGGTGAGCACCGCCAGGAGCGCGGGCAGCAGTCCGAGCAGAACCGTCGTGAGCCGGTCGAGCCGGCGCTCGTCGTCGACCGGCTCGAGCACGCTGTAGCCGCACTCCACGCACTGCTTGCGGTCGCTCCGGTGCTTTCTCCCGCAGTCCTTGCACTTCCAGCGCTTGGGACCGAGACTCATTGACGTTGGCCCACCCGATGAACGCATGTGTTTTAGGTCTTGCGTCCCGCGGCGGGTCGACGCCGACGATTCGTCGTCTCGCGGCCGGAACGGACCAACACTCACGAACACTTATCAATTCGGCGCGAGTTCCGGGAACCGATGGACGGACGCGAGCGGGACGACGCGGCGGACGACCGCGAGCGCGGCAGGGCGGGCGCCGACCGCGAGCGGTTCGACCGCCTCCGCGAGGCGGCCCGCGACCGGTGGGCCAGCGCCGACGGGGACGTCGACGCCGCGGCGCCGCGCCTCGACAGCGCCGACGCGGACGAGCGCGCGGCGGCGGCGTGGACCCTCGCGGAACTCGCCGCGAGCGACCCCGACCGCGCCCGCCGGCTCCCGGTCGAGGACGGACTCGCGCCGCTGCTGGCCGACGGCGACCGGTGGGTCCGCAGGGGCGCCTCCTGGGCGCTGGCGGCCGTCGCCGAGGACCACCCGGCGCGGGCCCGGGCCGGCCTCTCGGCCGTCGCCGGCGGCCTGACCGACGACGACCCCCTCGTTCGAGAAAACAGCGTCCTCGCGTTCGCGGACGTCGCCCGGGAGTACCCGCGCGCCGCCGAACCCGGGCTGAGCGACCTCGCGGCCCTCGCGTCCGACGGCGACGACCGGGTTCGACGGACCGCCGTCGAGACCCTCCGGCGACTCCTCGTCCGCCTCGACGAGGACGGCTTCCCGCGGACCGTCGCGGTCACGCCGGAGGTCGCCGAGAGCCTGCGCGGCGAGGCCGACGTGGTCGAGGTGACCGAAGAGGACGACGACCCCGACGGTCCGGCGGTCCGGGTCCGCGACGCGTCGGCGGACGAGGAGCGCGGCGATGACGAGGGTGATGGAGATACCGAGGGTCCGGGCGACCGCGACGAGGAATCGCTCGGCCCGCCGGAGCGGATTCCCGAGGTGCCCGCGGTCGAGGGCCGGCGCCGCGACTTCGACAGGCTCTCGGACCTCGGCGGCGGCCCGCTGACGACCGCCGCGAAGGCCCGGGTCCGAACTGTCGGCGAGGGCGGCCACCACGTCGTGGTCGTCCTCCGGTCGCTCCGGGCCGGCGCCGGCGTCGACCCCGACGAGTTCGCGGCGGCGATACGCGCGTGGGACAGCCTCGACGACCACGACCACGTCGCGCCGGTCCTGGCCCGCGGCGAGACGCCCCGGCCCTGGCTCGCCACCGAGTTCATGGACGGGGGTAGCCTCCGGGACGCCGTCGGCTCGGCGGGTATCGGGCGCGCGGTGTGGTACGCCCACTGCGTCGTCACGGCGGTCTGTCACGCCCACGCACGCGGCGTGGTCCACGGCGCCCTCCGACCCGGCGCGGTCGGCCTCTCGCGGACGCTGGGGGCGTGGCCGGTCCCGAAGGTCGGCGACTGGGCGTTCGGCGGTCCGCTGTCGGCGGTCCGGGACCTGCCGGTGCCGCCGGCCTACGCCGCGCCCGAGCACGTCGCCCCGGACGAGTTCGGCCGCCCCGACCCCGCGACCGACGTCTACCAGGTCGGGGCGCTCTGCTACGCGCTGCTCGCGGGCCGGCCGCCGTTCGTCGGCGACCCGGACGACGTCGCGCGCCGGGTCACGACCGAGGACCCGGCGCCGCCGAGCGCGCACGCTCCGGCGGTGCCGGAGACGCTCGACGCGCTGGTCGACCGGGCGCTCGCCAGGGAGAAGCGCGCGCGGTTCGAGACGGCCGAGGACCTCCGGCGGGAACTGGAGGTCGTCGCGCGCGACCTGTCGCTGTCCGTCGAGCTGTAACTGTCGCGCGGGTGTAACCGCGGCCCGGTCGCGGCCTTGTTCCACTCAGCGCCCGCCGGCCGGACCGTCGTCGTGGAAGTAGACCACGCGCTCGGAATCGCTCCGGGCGCGCTCGTCCTCGGCGTCGTACCGGGTCGCGCACCGCCGCGCGTACTTCGTCAGCGCCGAGAACGGCGGCCCGCCGAAGACGTCGGCCCAGCGGTCCCCGCGCTCGACCACGACGCGCTGGTCGTAGGCTTTGCCACAGACCGGGCAGGGCGTCTCGTCGGGGTCGTGGGAGTGCACGTCACGCTAGACGGACGCGAGCGGTTTCAATCTCCCGGGCGCCGGCGGTCCGGAACGTCGCTCCGCGCGACCCGGTGCCGGAAGCCCCGCATCCGGGACCGCGGAGAGCGGCGGGTCGCTCCGCGGTTGGCGGCCGCCCGACCGCACTCCGCCCGCATTTAAGTATCCTCGATGCGACAGGACGGTACGATGGCGCTCGCGTCGCTCACCGCGCAGGCGTCCGGCGACCCGAGCGGTGCGGTCGTCCGCTTCCTCGGGTCGGTGCTGCTCGCGTTCGCGGCCGGGACGTTCGGCTACTACGCGCGCCGGAACCGCCGGCTCGACCGACTGGAGTCCCAGCGACCGTTCTGGCGGTACCTCGGCCTGGTTGGGGCGACCGCCGGCGCCTTCGGCGTGCTCGGCGTCGCCGGCGTGGTCGCCGAGTCGCGCGCGCTGACCGCGTTCGGCCACGGGGCGCTGCTGCTGTGCATCGTCTTCCTCGCGTTCTCGATGCGGGAGGTGTACTACAACTCCGCGCTCGCGCCGCCGCCCGACGAGCAGCGGTTCTCGCTGGCGACGCTGCGCCGGATCGAGGCCGGCTTCGTCGCGGTCATCCTGGTCGAGTGGGTCGCGGTGCTGCTCATCGACCAGACGGTGGTCGCCGAACTCGTGAAGGGGGTCGGCAGCGTCGCGTTCGCGGCCTACGGGCTGGTGTTCGCCGAGAAGCTGGAGTCGATGGCCAGGGGCACCAGCCTCGACACGCTCCGCCGCCACCTGATGCCGGTGCTGGCGGCGCTCGGCGGGCTCGGGCTGGCGGACCTCGGGGCCGCCGCGGGGATCAGCCCAGTGGTCGCCGGGGCGGTCGAGAACGTCTTCCTCGTCCTGGTCGCGGGCTTTCTCATCACCGCGACCATCCGGCTCCAGCAGAACGTCGAGGGGCTGTCGGCCTGACCAGCGCATCCGACGCCGCCTCCGCCTTTCCTCCGCGCCCGCAGTGGCCGAACGCGTCGGAAATCATTAGTATCACCCCGTAGTCTTGCCGCCGGGGGTTACCAATGGGAGCAAACGACGACACGTTTTCGAGGCGCAGGTATCTGAAGGCGACGGGCGCGGCGGGCGCCGCGGGACTCGGGAGCCTGACCGGCTACCTCGACGCACAGAACAATCCGCTCGAAGTACAGCACTGGTGGACCGGCGGGGACGGCGGGCGGGCCATCAGCGCGCTGTTCGAGGGGTTCCGCGAGCAGTACCCCGACGTCCAGGTCAACGAGAACCCGGTGGCGGGCGGCGCGGGCCAGAACCTCCACACCGTCATCAAGAAGCGGGTGCTGAACAACAACCCGCCGAGCACCTGGCAGGACTGGCCGGGCCAGAACCTCACGCCGTACACGGACGCTGGCGTCCTCGAGGACATCGAGGAGTCGGTGTGGGACCAGAACGACATGAAGTCGGCGTACCTGGAGGGGCCCAAGCAGGTCGCCCAGCCGGCGGGCAACTACGTGACGGTCCCGCTCAACATCCACCGGCTCAACAACCTGTTCTACAACGTCGAGGTCGTCGAGCAGGCCGGCGTCGACCCGACGTCGTTCTCGTCGCCGAGCGACCTGCTGGCGGCGCTGGAGACCGTCGAGGCCGAGACCGACGCCGCGGGGATGGCCCACCAGACCCAGTCGCCGTGGTCGACGCTCCAGCTGTGGGAGACCGAGCTGCTGGCCCGCCACGGCCAGCAGACCTACGAGCAGTTCGCGAACGGTAACGTCGGCGCGGTCGAGAGCCAGGTGAAGGACGCGCTGGAGGCGGTCAAGGGGTACCGCCAGTACTTCAACGACGACGCCGGGTCGGTCGACTGGACCCAGGCCAACTCCAAGGTCGTCAACGGCGGGGCGGCGTTCATCCATCAGGGCGACTGGGCCGCGGGCATGTACCGCGGCCAGGACGGCTTCGAGTACGAGCAGCACTGGAATCAGGTGACCTACCCGGGCACGAGCGGGATGTACTCGCTGGTCATCGACTCGTTCCCGTTCCCGAAGAACAACCCGTCGCCCGACGCGACGACCAAGTTCCTGCGGTACGTCGGCAGCGTCGACGGGCAGCGCCGGTTCAATCCCCTGAAGGGGTCGATCCCTCCGCGGACCGACGTCCCGCGCGACGCGTTCGGGCCGTTCCTCCGGAGCCAGATGGACGACTTCCAGAACGCGCAGACCCAGCCGCCGTCGACCGCCCACGGGCTGGCGGTCACGCCCGAGCAGCTGACCAACCTCGAGGGCGCCATCTCGACATTCAACTCCTCGTGGAACGTCCAGCGGACCTTCGACCAGCTCCAGCAGGCGTTCCAGTAGCGCGACCCGGCGGCCCGCCGGGTCCGCACAGCTAACCACGAAGCAGTGCCGCATCGACGAACTTTCGCTGCGGACGGACCGCAGCGTCAGCGGAGTCCAGTCGCTACCGGGGTCGGAATCAGGGCGGCGGGGACCGCCCCGGTCAGAGGCACAGTGGCTGTTTACGACTCCCTTGCCTGCGACGTGAGGGGGAGGACCCCCTGCAGGCGTATCTTAGTACTGACTGAACGTTCATATCAATACTGCATGGCATGGCGGTTCTTTAAGTGTCCTCCCGACTCACCCCGGCGACTCCGCGTCCGCAGGTGCTTCGACCGATAGGGGTTCGTACAACCGCTTGCGCGCGTCGGGGACGTACAGTCGCTCCTCGACGAGTTCGTCGTCCTCGAGCTTCGTCAGGGCGTCGCGGGTGGTCCGCGGCGGCAGGAGCGCCTGCTCGCGGATCTGACCCTGCGTCAACGGTCCGCCGGCGCCCTCGAGAACCTTGTAGACGAGTTTCGCGCTCGGTGGAAGCGCTACGAGTCGTTCGAATCGTCGCTGTGGCGTCGTCTCCGAATCACTGCCCGTGGCAAAAACGATCACTGGACTTCGACATGGCCAGTTCAGCGTTCGATGGCGACCGGTTTAGTCGTTGCTGTTCCCGAGGCGACGACGGAGACGTCGTCGGGTCGGCGCGTCGCTTCGGCGAGTCGAACCCGGGCCCTCGGGACCGAACCTGTTCGGACTCAATGCCGGTCGCGACGCCGGCGTTCGAAGGCCGCTGCGCTGACGCCGTCGTACCGCCCTCTGCAAAATTTTGCACGGCAGCGAGCGAATCGTTTCCGCTCGGTAACCACAAGATATAAGTTCATCTTGTCGCATGATTCAGTCGGTAAACAGAGGCTGTTTGCGTCGCGCCCGAATCATCATGTCCCCCGACCAATCGACAGTGCTCGTCGTCGACGACGAGCGAGACGTTGCGGACCTCTACGCGATGTGGCTGGAAGGCGACTATCGCGTGCGGAGTGCCTACGAGGGCGACGAGGCGCTGGCGGTCCTCGACGACGACGTCGACGTCGTCCTGCTGGACCGCCGGATGCCCGGCCAGTCGGGCGACGAGGTGCTCGGGCAGATCCGCGAGCGCGACCTCGACTGCCGGGTCGTGATGGTGACGGCGGTCAAACCCGACTTCGACATCCTCGAGATGGGGTTCGACGACTACCTCGTCAAGCCGGTATCGAAGGACGAACTCCACGAAACGGTGGAGAAGATGCTCACCAGGGTCGACTACGACGCCCAACTCCAGGAGTACTTCTCGCTGGTCTCGAAGCGGGCGGTCCTCGAGGCCGAGAAGGACACCGAGTCGCTGGCCTCGAACGAGGAGTACGCCCGACTCCAGGCAGAGATCGAGGAACTGGAGACCGTGGTCGACACCACACGGGCCGAACTCGACGACCACGACGACTTCGTCGGCGCGTTCCAGGACCTCTGACTCTCGGCTCACCTCTTTACGCCGGTTCTCGGGCGAGAGGATGGTACCGTCAGCGACCAGCCCGACTAGCTAACTCACCGCTCGAGTCCTCGGACCGAGGACGCGCTGGCTGTAGTTGCGAATGCCAGAATTTGTGCATCAGTTGTGGTTGTTTCCGGGCAACCCTACTGACTTGTCTCAGAACGGGTATTTGTCCTTGATCGATTGGAACGCAAGCCGTCCGAGCAACTGGGCAGGGCCGCGCTTCGGCAGGTCTCGAGCGACACCCATTTTGCTCGGCGGCTCACTTCCACCGATTCCGAGTTCCCAGTCAGTCTCCGACGCGAAGCGGTCGACCGCGGATTCGACCCTCTCGCGCACAGCGTCGGCGTCCATCGTCTCGACTTCGCCATCTCGCATCAGCACGTCGCCGTCGACGATGACCGTCTCGACGTCAGCGGGCGCCGCGTTGTTGGCGACGTGGGCAGGGATGTTGGTCAGCGGCGTGAACTTCGGCTTCTCAACGTCGAGCAGGATGACGTCGGCCCGCTTGCCAGACTCGATGCTGCCGATCTCATCGCCGACGCCGAGGGCTTCTGCCCCCTCGATGGTGAGCATCCGAACCAACTCCATCGAGTGGTATTGACCGGTCGACCGCTTGAGATTGGCCGCGAGTCGCGCTTGTCGCGCCTCCCCGAACATGTTGTAGGAGTCGTGCCAGTAGTGGTCGTCGATGCCCAGTCCCACGTCGACGCCCGCCGCGCGGAGTTCCGGCACCGGCGTCCACTGCACATCGCCGTCCGTGTTCCAGTAGCAGAATATGGACGGACAGTGTGCGACCGATGCGTCCGCCTCGGCAGTCCGCCGAATGTCCTCGTCGTCGGCGAGGCGGAAGTGGGCGGCCACCAACCGGTCGTCGAGGAGGCCGACGTCGTCGAGGAGGTCAAGCGAGTCCTCGGCGCCGTTCGACCGTGCCATCGTGTTGCTTTCCTCAAGTTCGAGCAGGTGGGTGTGAACGAGCAGGTCGGGATACTCGGCGGCGAGATCGGCTGTGCGCTCCCACAACTCACGGGTACACGACCAGTCGTCGTGAGGGTTAATCGTCGCTCGAATCCGGCCGTCGTAGGTGTCGTGGTACTCGTCGATGAACTCGCGGGCGCGGGCGAACTGCTCATTGACAGGCACGTCCCAGAAGAGGTCGGAGAGTGCCATCCCGAAGAATCCGCGGAGCCCCGCCTTGCCGAACGTCTCTGCGCCCGCGCTCGGGCGGACGTCCATTGAGTTGACGGTGGTGACGCCGCCGGCGAGGAAGTTGAGGGCGGCGAGTTCGTAGCCCGCCTCGGTGAGGTAGTCGTACTCGCCTTCGGCGATGTGGCCGAAAATGGCAGTCATCCCGCTCATCATCTCCATCAGATCGAGGTCGCTGAATGCGCCGAGGAGCGGTGTTAGTTCGAGGTGGGTGTGAGCGTTGACGAGGCCCGGCATCACGAGCTTGCCCTCGCCGTCGATGACGCGGGCGGCCGCGATGTCCGCATCGTCGTCCCGAGACGCTCGCACCTCGGTGATACGACCGTCTTCGATGACTACCGTTCCTTGTTCGTAGAGTCGATTCCTATCGTCGACCGTGAGTACGTATGCGTCGTGAATCGCGATGTCAGCGTTCATTTTTGTTCAGATATTGGATGATTTCTTATCAGGATTGGCATTGCTCGTCGTCACCCAGTCAGGTGCCCGACGGCATTCCCGGAGTTCCGTGGTTTCCTTGAGCAGAGGATTCACGCCCTCCTGTGATCTCGGTTCCGGGCTAGCCCTTCGGTAGAGGCATCGCTCTTCTTGGTCACAGTTATGTCTGATTAGGGATGCGACTTGATTTCGCTCCAATTCACGAAAGCGAAAGTATGAAGTTGGTGGTTGTGAGCGTCTCTGGCGGCCAATCACGGCATACGGCTGGTGCCGATGTTCTCAGGCACAATTCGAAACTACAGCGCTGGCCATCTACAAACCGAAATATGGTTTATCGTCTCGGGCGACGGTCACCCGCCGGGGAACAGCAGGATGTGACCGGTCAGGAACCCGAAGTAGGCGACCACGAAGGCGGTGGCGTCCCGGCGCCGGAGGACGCCGTCGCTGACGCGGGTGACGTAGACGAACGCACCGACGCCGACCGCGACCATCACCGGCAGATCCCAGAACACGACGGCGGGCGGCACCCGGTAGCCCGAGATGGCGGCGCCGAGTCCGACCCCGACCAGGAGATTCACGACGTTGCTGCCGACGAGCGTCCCGAGCGCCAGCGTCGGTCGATTCCGGCGGACCGACTCGGTGACCGTCGACAGTTCGGGCAGCGCCGAGCCCGCACCGATCGTCACGACTCCGACCAGCGACCCGCCGAGGCCGAGCGACGCGACCAGCACCTCGAGCGCCGCGAGCGCGACGTACGCGCTCGTCATCACGACCGCCAATCCGCCGAGCGCGATAGCGGCGTCGGTCCGCACGTCCGCGTTCTCGACCTCCAGTTCGGCCGGAATCACGGTCCGCTCGCGCCTGTCGTAGGTGTAGTAGAGGTAGACCAGGAACGCTCCGACCAGCAACAGGCCGTCCGGCCGCGAGATCGTCCCGTCGACCGCCAGCGCCAGGGTCAGCGCCGCCGACAGTACCATCGGCACGTAGCTCGACCGCACGAACGACCGCGAGAGGGTCACCCGGCCCGCGCCGAGGAGGAACGCTCCCACGAGCAGCGTCTGCTGAACCACAGACGACCCGACGGTGCCGCCCAGCACGGTCGCCGAGGCGACGGCCGGGTCGAGCGAACCGGTCAGGCTCCCCACCGAGGCGGTGACGTTGGCCGCGATCTCCGGCAGACTGGTTCCGACCGCGACCACGGTCAGCCCGATCACCGCCTCCGAGACGCCGTACCCCTGCGCGACGTTGACCAGCCGCTGGACGGTCACCCGTGCCCCGACCAGCAGCAGATAGAGCGCGACCGCACCCACCAGCACTGCCGCGAGCGTCGTCGTCGTGACTGCCACGCCGTTGTTTCGGCGGACGGGCAGGTAAGCGTTCCTGCGTCGGAGCCGCACCCGCCGTCCCTGGTCGGGACCGCGCCCGCTGTACCAGCTCACGACCTCGCGGCGCCGAATTCACTCCCCGACGAGACGTGCAAGTCCGACCCGGGCCGCCAGCGCGAGGACGACGAACGCGCCGAAGCCCGCGGCGAGCCACGTCCACTCGGTCGCGCCGAGCGCGACCACGCCGAAGGGACTCCGGAGCGGCGTGTACAGCACCGCCAGCTGGAGCGCGAACGTGACCCCGACCGCCGCCAGCAGCCACGGGTTCGAGCCGACCGACAGACCGTAGCGCGACCGAATGAGCTGGATGCGGACCAGCTCGATGACCACCAGGAACGTGAAGAGCACGGTCTGGGCCGCTACCAGCGCGGTGCGGTCGAGGGCGTAGAAGAAGACCGCCAGTCCCGCGACCGCCATCAGGACCGCGATGGTGCCGACCGACGCCAGCACGCGCCGGTTCACGACGCGCTCGCCGGGGTCCCGCGGCGGCCGGTCCATCACGTCGTCGGCCTTCGGGTCGGCACCGAGCGCGAGCGCGGGCAGCCCGTCGGTGACCAGGTTGACCCACAGCAGCATCACCGGGGTGAGCACCACCGCCTCCCTGCCGGCGAACGCCTCGGGGAAGAGCGCGGCGCCGACCAGCGCGCCGAAGAACACCACCAGGACCTCGCCCGCGTTGGCCGACAGCAGGTAGTTGACGAACTTCCGGACGTTGTCGAAGACGCCCCGGCCCTCGGCCACCGCGTCCCGGATGGTGGCGAAGTTGTCGTCACGGAGCACCACGTCGGCGGCGGTCCGGGCCACGTCGGTCCCTCGTCGGCCCATCGCGATCCCCACGTCGGCCCGCTTGAGCGCGGGGGCGTCGTTCACGCCGTCGCCGGTCATCGCCACCGCGTGGTCGCGCTCCTGGAGCGCCCGGAGGATGGCGACCTTGTGGGCCGGAGAGACCCGGGCGAACACCTCCACGTCCTCCACGCACTCGGCCAGTTCGTCGTCCGAGAGCGCCTCGATCTCCGGCCCGGTCAGCGCCCCCTCGGGGTCGAAGCCCAGTTCGGCGCCGATGGCCTTCGCCGTCTCGACGTTGTCGCCGGTCGCCATCACGGTCCGGATGCCCGCCCGCCGGCAGTCGGCGACGGCGTCGGCCACCTCGGGTCTCGGCGGGTCCATCAGCCCCTGGAGACCCACGAACGTGAGGTCGCTCTCCAGTTCGTCGTCGCCGGCCTCGGGGTCGACGCCGTTCTTGCGAGCGAACGCCAGCACCCGCAGCGCGTCGGCGGCGAAGTCCCCGGTCACCGCCAGGATCTCGGCCCGGCGCTCGTCGGTGAGTGCGACCGCCCGCCCGTCGGCCAGCTCGCTCTCGCACCGGTCGAGAATCACCTCGGGCGCGCCCTTGACGTACGCGGTCGGGCCGGATTCCGGGATGGCGTTTTCGCTTCCGCGGCCGTTTTCGTTTTCGTATTTATGTCCGTTTGCGTATTCGTTTGCGTATGCGTTTACATCATTGTCGTCGGCCGGCGCGACCACGGTCATGCGCTTTCGCTCCGACGAGAACGGGACCTCGCGGAGTCGCTCGACGGACTCCGCGACGCCGGCCTCCTCGGCTGCCCGGAGGAGCGCCACCTCGGTCGGGTCGCCCCGATAGCCGTCCGGGCCGCGCTCGGCGTCGTTGCAGACCGCGCCGGTCCTGAGCAGCGCGGCGAGCGCGGGCGGCGTCGGCCCGTCGGCGCGAGTCTCCGCGGCGGCCCGTTCACCGGTGGGCAGTTCGACGACCTCGCCGCCGGCGTAGGCCCGCCGGACAGTCATCTCGTTCTCGGTCAGCGTCCCGGTCTTGTCGGTGACGATAACGTCGACCGAGCCGAGGCTCTCGACCACCGGGAGCCGCCGGACCAGCGCGTTCCGCCGGAGGAGCCGGCGCGACCCGAGCGCCAGCGTGAGCGTGACCACCGCGGGCAGCCCCTCCGGCACCGCGGCCACCGCCAGCGTCACCGCGACCAGCAGGACCGCGACGGGCGACGACCCCGCGACCAGCAACTGCACCGCGGCGACGAACCCGATGATTCCGAGCGTCAGGCCCGCGATGCGCCGGCCGAGCGCGTCGACCTCCTCCTGGAACGGCGTCGGCTGCTCTTCGGTCGACCCGAGCTGCTCGGCGATGGCGCCGACCTCGGTGTCCATCCCGGTCGCCACCGCGACCGCGGTCCCCCGTCCCTGGACCGCGTGGGTGTTCGTGAAGACCATCCCCTCCCGGTCGGCCGGCGGTGCGTCGGGGGCGACGGCATCCGTCGTCTTCTCGACGCTCGCGCTCTCGCCGGTCAGCGCCGACTCGTCGGCGGCGAGCCGCTGGGCGTCGACCAGTCGCCCGTCGGCGGGGATCACGTCGCCCTGCGCGACGAAGAACACGTCGCCGGGCACCACCTCGCGGGCGTCGACCGTCCGCTTCTCGCCGTCCCGGAGCACGGTCGCGTCCGGCGTCGACAGCGACCGGAGCGCCTGGATCGACCGCTCGGTCCGGTAGTCCTGGACGAAGCCGAACAGCCCGTTGGCCAGCAGGATGGCGGCGATGAGCCCGGCCTCGGCGTACTCGGGCGTCTGGCCCGGCAGGAACCCCACGCCGAGCGACAGCGCCGCCGCCACCACGAGCAGGTAGGTCAGCCAGTTCCGGAACTGATCGGCGAACAGGCCCGCGAGCGAGACTCCGTCCCGGTCGCGGATCTCGTTCGGTCCGTACTCCGCGAGGCGTCGCTCGGCCTCGTCGGCGCTCAGCCCCGTCTCGTCGGCGTCGAGTTCGTCGTACACCTCGCTCGGCGGCGCTGCGTGCCAGTCCATGCGGGAACTCCTTCGACTCGACATCGGCCAGCGCCGAAAGTGTACGGGGCTACGCGAGGAGTTCGCCCGAACCCTCGCCCGCATCGGCGACGGCGGGACGGTCCGGAGGCAGCGAGTTCTCCAGCCAGTGGTCGTCCTCGTAGCTGATGCGGTCGGCGGCGTCCGGATCGCGCGTCGCTCGCTCGTGCTGTGGCTCCCCGTACAGCGGGCGCTCGTCGGCGACCGCCTCGGCCGGGTGTTGGCGGGTCCCGTAGTGCGCTCGTTCTACTCTCTGGCTCGCGGGTGTCCGGTCGGTGGTCATCGTCTTCCCCCAGTAGACGTTCGGCACGACACACCGTATCAACCCGGGACGATTCTCGGAGGGCGGGAATCCGTCTCCCACCGACGTTTGCGGTCACGTTTCCGATTTCGAAAACGATTACAGAACCGGGGCTCGCGGCGATCCGTTGCTCGTCCGGAACCGGGTTCGGCCGACACCCGCGGCTCCCAATCGGCCTCGAAAGAATATACCTCGTGTACCCCTACCCGAGGTATTTTTTCGGTGTCACCCATCCTTTAAATGCTTTGTGGTCGGGGATGGTACCGGCGTCGCTACTCCGCCGTCGGCGCCGTTCCGTTGAACACGAGTTCGGTCCCCGGACCCACGCCGGTCCGGTTGGCGAACCCGCGCGGGAGCTCGACGACGTACTTCGCCTTGCCGTCGCTGGGGTAGGTCTCCAGTTCGCTCGTCGACGCGTTCGGCTGGGTCCTCGCGTGCTGGACGTTGAGCACCTCCCCGTCCGGACCGACGAAGATCATGTCCAGCGGAATCAGGGTGTTCTTCATCCAGAACGACACCTGCTGGGCGTTCGGGTAGACGAACACCATCCCGCTGTCGTTCGCGAGCGACTCGCGGTGCATCAGGCCCGACCGGCGCTCCCCGGCCTCGTCGGCGACGCGCAGGCTGACCTTCGCGTTCTCGCCGTTCGGCACGACGAACGTGGCGTTGACGACCCGCTCGACGTCGGTCGTCGTCGGCGCCGGGGTCGTCGTCCGGTCGTCGGCCGTTCCCGTCGAGTTCGGCTCTCCGCCGGCGTCGGTCGTCGTTCCGCCGCCGAGGCCTCCGACGCACCCGCCGAGCAGCACCATCGCCCCCACCAGAAGCGCTGCGTACGTTCTCATGCGTCGAAGTACCCCCCGACCAGATAAAAAGGTTAGAGCGCGACGATGACGAAGCCCACCAGCAGCGAGAGCGTGACGACGAACTGCACGACCGCCGACCCGAGGACCCCCACTGCGGCGTAGGCGGCCGCCCGGGCGCCCCGCCCGGCGCTCCGCGTGCGGTAGAGTTCGGCGGCGAACACCACGGCCGCGACCCCGAGGACCAGCGCGGCAGGTCCGGCGACGAACAGCAGCGGGATGCTGACCACGGACGCGAGAGCGACGGTCTTCGTCGAGGCACCGCCCGCGCCCGCCGCGAGCGCGCCGCCGAACTGGTCGGCGAGGATGGCCGCGATGCCGACGAGCGTGAACGCAGCCAGCGCGAGGAGGCCTGGTACGGCGTAGCCCGTCGACCACCAGTAGAGGTAGATGCCGACCAGCGACAGCCCCGCGCCCGGAACGAGCGGGACGACGCTCCCGGCCACGCCCCCGAGCAGGATCGCCACGGCGACCAGGAAGAACGGGTCCATGCCCCTCGCTTGGACTGTCCGCCGGTTAGCGGTTCCGGCTGCACTGCGTCTTCCGTGCCCTTAGTTTACGTAAACGCAAACGTTACTCCAAACGCAATCGCAAATGTTGTTTCCGATACACGTGTCTGACGAAGGATTAAATGGGTCGTTTGCGTTTGCGCAAACGCAAAATGGCACGCTCCATCCGGGCCTGTACCTTCCTCGACAAGGGCGGTACGGGCAAGACGACCACGGCGGCCCACCTCGGGGTCGCGCTGGCCGAGCAGGGCAACGACGTGCTGCTCATCGACCTCGCGGGCAAGCAGGGCGACCTCGTCAAGCACTTCGGCCGGTGGGAGACCGTCGAGCGCCAGATCGCCGAGGACGACGACTGGCCCAACATCTCCACGGTGTTCCAGGACCAGTGGGGCGCAATCGCCGAGAAGCTTGGCGAGGCCGCGGTCGAGGGGCTCATCCTCGAGACCGACGAGGGCGTCGACCTGATTCCGGCCCACCCGGGCCTCGACGGCCTCGACGCCGAACTGGGCAACATCGACGACGCCCAGGACCGCTACTCCCGGCTCGACGCGTTCCTCGACGAGTACATCGAACCGCTGGGCTACGACGCCGTCCTCATCGACCTGCCGGGGCTGACCAACAACGTCAGCTACAACGGCCTCTGGGCCGCCCGGAACGTCATCGCGCCGGTCGAGATGGGCCCGTTCGAGTCCGAGCAGGCCGAGGCGCTCCGCGCGGACCTCGACAAGATCGGGGCCAACTTCGACGTGGACGTCCGCCTCTCCATGGTGCTGCCGAACAAGGTCGACACCCGGACGAAGCTCGCCGAGGAGTACCTCGCCGACTTCGAGGCGGCCTACCCCGAGGCCTTCGTCGCCTCCCACGTCCCGGTGAGCCAGGACATCCGGAACGCGGCCGAGTCGGGCCGGACCGCGTTCGCGCTCGAGGAGCCCTCGACGACTGCCCGGCGTGCACGCGAAGCGTTCCTCGACATCGCCGAGACGCTGACCGAGCGACTGGAGCGCGCCGAGCCCCGCGCGGCCGCCGGAGGTGAGACCGCGTGAGCGACCCGGATCTCGAGGAGCTCCGCCAGCAGACCCAGCGCACCGACCGACTCGCGGAGTCGGCCGCCGGCGACGACGGGACCGACGACCTGGTCGAGGACCTGGTCGACGCCCTGACCGCCATCGACGAGGGCGACCAGGCCAAGACGTTCGCGGCACGCGACGAGTCGGTGACCGCGCTCCTCACTACCCTGGCCGACCGCGAGGAGGACCTCGAGGCGGTCGGCACCTCCCTCCAGGGCGCGCTGGGCCGGGACGTCGACCGCGACGCGCTCGACCGCAGCGAGATCGTCCGGCTCGCGGTCCGGCTCGGTCTCAGGGAGGCCGCGCCGGAGTACCTCGACCTGCTCGCCGACGCGTCGGCCGAGCACGCCCGTCGGAACTTCTGAGGGCCGTTTCCGGGTTCGTCTTTCGCATCCGTTCTCCGATTTGCATCCGTGTCCGGTTCCGTTTGCGTTTTCGAAAACGCTCACGCACACGTTATCGCTAGTCGATAGTCATTGGGTTGCCCGTCATCGACGACGGTTCGTTTTCCATCTCCGGACCGATGGAACCCTTCTGTCGGACCCGAACGTCGGACCGCGAAGACCTCTATGCGAAAACGTATTCGTTAACGTAATCGTAAATTCCTTCGTAACGGCAACCCCAGTCCTCGAGAGAAACGACGCGGTCCCGAAGGGCCGAGACTCGAACCGTATTCGAACCGATCTGGCGGAAACGCAAACGTAAACGAACACGAAAACGATACCGGAAACGAAACCGGGGCTGCTGCGGCGTTCGTTGTTTTCAGCCGCGCGAGGTAGAGATTGATAAGTGATGGCGACGTACGACCAGTCGTGACCGACGAGGCGCCGACGTTCGACATCCCCCGCCGGCCCGAGCGGACCTACCCCCGCGACGGCGGCGTGGAGTACGAGGGCGGCACCGTCTTCCGGCTCTCGCCCGACGCCGACCGGTCGGAGTCGGACCTGGTCGCGCTCGTCGAGGACGTGCTCGACGGCGACCGGTACACCTTCGGCGACTGGTTCGAACTCCCCGCGCCGGTGTATCTGGTCCACGACGAGCGCCACTCCACCGCGTTCCGGGTCGTGATCCGCCACGGGAGCGTGGAGCTCCACGTCCTCCCCGAGACCGCCCCGGAGGCCCTGGAGGGGATGTACGCCCGCCTCTGCGAGGACGACGACTGCGGCTGGCGCGTCGATTGCGAGACGACGCGGCCGGACTGACGCGCCGGGCCGGCTCGGAACGGGAGGGCGGCGCCCCGCCGCGCGGTAGCTTTTTATCGTCGCCGCGATACCGGACCCGTAATGACCCTTCCCACGACCGACGACGCCCAGTTGCGGACCAGCGACACCGCCCCCGAGATGTGGGAGTTCGCGGAGGACGCCGACCCCGCCGAGGCCCGCCGGGCCTACCCCAGCGGGTGGCTCTGGGTGACCGGCGAGGACGCCGTCCGGTCGCTGCTGATCGCGCTGCTGGACGCCGACCCCGACGCTCGGTACGGCTTCGACGACCTCGCTTCGCGGGCGGACCGCGACGACGCGGCGGTCGAGCGGGCCATCGACGCGCTCATCTCGCTCGGCGTGCTGTTCGCCGACGAGGGGACGTATCGCATCAACGAGCACGCCATCGTCTACCACGCGGCGGGCGAACTCGCGGCTGCCGTCGAGGCGACCGGCGCGCCCGACGACGAGTCGGGCCTGGCGTACCTCGCGCGACTCGAGTCGGTGCGGCTGATGCTCGACGCCCTGCTGGAGGCAGACCTCGACCGGTCGCTGACCCAGGAGGACGTGCATCTACTGACGGGCGTCTCGCGCAAGCGAGTCTGGCTCCACGTCGAGAAGCTGGTCGAACTCGGCGTCCTCGAGGAGTCGGGCGACGAGTACCGCCTCGGTTCCGAGAGTCCCGTCCTGCGGCTGGTGCAGTCGCTCGACGCGGCGGTCGTCGGCGCGACGCTCGCTCCGTCCCACCCCTGAGACGTTCTCGGTCGGTCGTCCCCGATGCCCGCAGTGGGGTCAGTCGCTCAGGCGGTCGCTTCCTGCGGAAGGTCCACGTACTGGGCCTCCCACTCCCGGCGGGCCTCGATCTCGCGAGTGCCCCGGCGCGTCAGCGTGTAGTAGTTGGTGCGGCGGTCGCGCTGGCCCTTCTCGACGAACCCCTTGTCGACGAGGGTGTCGAGGTTCGGGTAGAGCCGGCCGTGGTGGATCTCCTTCTCGTAGTAGTCCTCGAGTTCGTCCTTGATGGCGAGCCCGTGCGGTTCGTCCAGCCCCGCGATGACGTACAGCAGATCTCTCTGGAAGCCTGTCAGGTCGTACATCGTCTCCCCTTTTAGACCGGAACCTTCCTATCGGGAAAAGGATGATGGCCGTTTCGAACTCGCGGAACTGTCACGCCCGCGAGACGGCAGAATCGCCGGACGCTACCGGTTTTGCTCGGTTAAGCATTCCATACTCACCGACTCGACCCAGGTGTCGGCGACCGCCGACTCGTCGGTCCGATTGGCACGTGGGATGCCAACGAGGCGCAAATGGTCGCCGTCCGACACCGCGCCAGCGAGGTCGTGCTCGAGCAGGACCGGCACCTCGTCGTCGCCGTCGGGGTCGCGGACCGTCACCTCCTGGGCGTCGACGTACTCGCTGGCTTCGGGCTCGAAGGAGAGGTAGCCCACCGAACTGCACCGCGGGCACTTGGCGTTGGTCCGGAACTCCCGGCCGGACTGGGGGACGTGGCGGGTCACGTCCTCGCACTTCGCGCACCGGAACGCCGCGCGCACGACCTTGGGGCGGAGCGGCCCCGCGTCGGTGACGACGCAGCGCATCGTGTGGAGGCTGTTGAGGTGCTCCGCGCGGAGGTCCGCGAGCGCGACCTCGCTCTCGCCGGGCAGGTCGCTGACCCGGAGGTAGACGTCCCGGAGCTCCCGGTCGATCTCGCCCGAGAGGAACCGCGACAGCGCGGCCTTGCCCGCGCGCAGCGCCTCGTCGGGGTCCGCGAGCAGCGGCCTGACGAACCGGTAGTCGTGGCCGAACCGCTCGGAGCTCACCGATAGCGCCCGCTCGTCGGGGTAGCGGTCCACGAACCGGCGGACCGTCTCGGTCTCGTCGCGGTACACGTACTCGTACCACTTCTCGGTCAGGTCGCCGCTTCGCGCTGACATGGGGGTGCGTTCCCCCGCGTCGGTCTTTGTTACACGCCACCTGTCCGCGGCGGGACCGGTTTAGCGTGATCCTGCGACCCCGACGCTGCCGGGCGATACCTCAGCCGTTTTCGTTTACGTTTACGCTTCCGTTTCCGAAATCGTGTTCGAAGGCGCATCGGTCTACCGGCAGGTCGGTCGGGGACCGCCCTGCGACGGCGGGCGACACACCCGTCTTTATGGAGTCTCACGTGCCATCACCTCTCATGTCATCTCCCCCCGCGGACGGGTCCGACTTCGAGAGCTACCGGGAGACGGTCGGCGTCGACGCGCCAGACGACGCGGCCCACGCCGACCTCGCCGGGGACCTCCGGTCGGCCTGCGACGGCGATGTCCGGTTCGACGAGTACACGCAGATCCTGTACGCGACCGACGGGAGCATCTACCAGGCCCGACCGGCGGGCGTCGTCTTCCCGACCGATACGGCCGATGTCCAGGCCGCGATGCGGGTGGCGGCCGACCACGACGCGACGGTCCTGCCCCGCGGCGCAGGCTCGTCGCTGGCGGGTCAGGCCGTCGGCTCCGGGTGCGTCGTGCTCGACTTCACCCGGCACATGGACGCGATTCTCGAGGTGGACGCCGACGCCAAGCGAGCGACGGTCCGCCCCGGCGTCGTCCAGGACCACCTCGACGCCCGGCTCGCCGAGGACGGCCTGAAGTTCGCGCCCGACCCGGCGTCGTCGAACCGGGCGACCGTCGGCGGCGGCATCGGCAACAACTCGACCGGCGCCCACTCGGTCCGGTACGGTATCACCGACGCGTACGTCGAGGAGTGCGAGGCGGTGCTGGCCGACGGGACGACGATTCGCGCACGCGAGGTCGAGCTCGACGGGCCCGAGTGGGACGAGATCGTGTCGGGCGACGACCGCGAGGCCGACCTCTACCGGACCGTCCGCGGCCTGGTCGAGGACAACGCCGACGAGATCGAGCGCCGGTATCCCGAGCTCAAGCGGTCGGTGTCGGGGTACAACCTCCACAAGTGCGTGTACGTAAACGAAAACGGAAACGAATGCGTAAACATCGCCAAGCTGCTGGTCGGCGCCGAGGGGACGCTGGGCGTCGTGACCGAAGCGACCCTCTCGCTGGTGTCGAAGCCCGACGAGACCGCCCTGGCGCTGTACTGCTTCGAGGACCTGTTGTCGGCGATGGAGGCCGTCCCGGTCGCGCTCGACTTCGATCCGAGCGCGGTCGAACTGATGGACGACGAGGTGTTCCGGCTCGCCCGGGAGTCGACCGAGTACGCCGAGTACGCCGAACCCATCCCCGACGAGGCGGCGGCCGCCCTGATGCTGGAGTTCGACTCGGAGGTCCGCGACGACCTCGAAGGGGCTATCGCCGAGACCAACGCCGAGTTCGTCCACGCGGGCGCGGCGTTCGACGTGCTGGAGGCCTACGACGACGAGTCCCAGGCGAAGCTCTGGAAGCTCCGGAAGGCCGCCATCCCGCTGCTGATGAGCATGGAGGGCGACCCCAAGCCCTACCCGTTCATCGAGGACGCCTCGGTCCCGCCCGCGGAGCTCGCCGAGTACGTCCAGGGGTTCGAGGGCGTGTTGGAGGCCCACGACACCTCGGCGGCGTACTTCGCCCACGCCGGCAGCGGCACCCTCCACGTCCGGCCGGTGCTGAACCTCAAGGACGCCGAAGGAGTCGAAAAGATGCGTTCCATCGCCGAGGACGTCACCTCGCTCGTGCTCGAACACCACGGGTCGTTCTCGGGCGAGCACGGCGACGGCCTCGCCCGGACCCAGTTCAACCCGAAGCTCTACGGCCCCGACCTCTGGGACGCCTTCAAGCGGCTCAAGACCGCGTTCGACCCCGACTGGCGCATGAACCCCGGCAAGGTCGTCTACCGGGACTCGCCGGACGACTACGGACCGGACTCCGATAGGGCCGTCGGCGCGGACATCCGGGAGAACCTGCGGTACGGCCCGGCCTACTCGTCGCTCGAACCCGCGACCGAGCAGGACTTCTCGGACGACGGGGGCTTCTCGCACCTCGTCGAGCTCTGCAACGGCTGCGGCACCTGCCGCCAGACCGATTCGGAGGTGATGTGTCCCTCCTACCGCGGGATGGACGACGAGATGGCGACCACCCGCGGCCGGGCCAACATGCTCCGGGCGGCCATCTCGGGCGAGCTCCCGCCCGAGGAGATGTACACCGAGCGCTTCCAGAAGGAGGTGCTCGACCTCTGTCTCGGCTGCAAGGGCTGTCAGAGCGACTGCCCGACGGGCGTCGACCTCGCGAAACTGAAGGCCGAAGTCAAGCATCGGTACCACCAGCGCGAGGGCGCGGGCCTCCGCGAGCGACTGTTCGCGGAGGTCGACCGGCTCGCGGCCGTGGGGTCGGCGCTCGCGCCCGTCTCGAACTGGCTGGTCGACCTGCCCGGCTCCGGCGTCGTCGCCGAGAAGGCGCTGGGCATCGCCCGCGAGCGGGACTTCCCCGAGTTCGCCGACCAGTCGTTCGCGGCGTGGTTCGAGGCCCGGGGCGGCCCCCGGATCTCCGCTTCCGAGGCGACCGAGCGCGTCCTGTTCGTTCCCGACACCTACACCAACTACGTCTACCCCGCGACCGGCCGGGCCGCGGTCCAGGTGCTCGAAGCCGCCGGCGTCAGGGTGGAGGTGCCCGACGCCGACCCGAGCGGCCGGCCGGCGTACTCCGAGGGGTTTCTCGACGTCGCCCGCGACCGCGCCCGGTCGAACGTCGACCTGCTGGCGCCCCGGGTCCGCGACGGCTGGTCGGTCGTCTACCCCGAACCGTCCGACGCCGCGATGGTCCAGGACGAGTACCGCGACCTGCTCCCGGACTCGGACGACGTCGACGAGGTCGCCGCCAGCGCCTACGGCGTCTGCGAGTACCTCGACACGCACCACGCCGGCGCGGTCGACTTCGAGGCGCCCGACCGCCGGCTGGCCTACCACGGCCACTGCAATCAGAAGGCGCTGGGTACCGCCGGCCACGCCGCCGCGGTGCTCTCCCGGGCGGGCTACGAGGTGGCCGCGCTCGACTCGGGCTGCTGCGGGATGGCCGGGTCGTTCGGCTACCACGCCGAGCACTACGACCTCTCGCAGTCCATCGGCGACATCCTGCGCGATCAGATCGCCGAGACCGACGCCGACGAGGTGGTCGCGCCCGGGGCGTCCTGCCGGTCGCAGCTCGACACCGAGCGACCGACCCACCCGGTCGAGGCGCTGGCCGCGGCGCTCCCTGACTGACCGACGGACCGACTTTCCCCTCCGAGTAGGGTCTTCGGTACCGGAGTCTCACGGTTTCAGCTCCGGAAGCGGACGTATTTTCCGCCAGTTCGGTTGAACTGTCGGCCGAAACATTCAAAACCTTACGCTCGCCGTGTAGCAAGTAATTAACATTATTAATCATTGGGTTGTCTGCCGGGACGGGTATGTCAAGAAATGGCACGGTACTCGGACGGCGTCGATTCTTGCAACTGACCGGCGGGGCGAGCGCGGTCGGCTTCGCCGGCGTCGGGAGCGCGGTACAGGGGAACGTCCCGATCGGTCACCTGGCGCCGTTCAGCGGGGGGCTCGGCTGGATCGGCCCGAACGCGGAGAAGGCCGTGGCGCTGGCCCTCTCGGAGGTCAACGAGGCCGGTCTACTCGACGGCCGGCAGGTGAGCATCAACCGACAGGACAGCGAGACCAACCCGCAGGCCGCGCTGTCGGCGTTCCAGACCCTCGACAGTCAGGGGGTCGTCGCGGTCATCGGGCCGTCCAGTTCGGTGATGCCGAACCTGGTCCAGCCGGCCCAGGACGCCCAGCTCCCGTTGATATCGACGATGGCGGGCACGCTGCAGCTCGACGACGTCGGCGGCGAGTACATCTGGCGGACCGTCCCGAGCGACAGCATCGGCGGCCGGGCCCAGGGCGCGTACGCGGTCGACCAGGGGTGGGAGCGGATGGCCCTGACGTTCAAGAACGACAAGGGCTCCCAGAGCTTCTCGGCCGCCGTCGGCGAGTTCTTCCAGTCGCAGGGCGGGCAGTTGGTCTCCGAGACCCCGCTCGCGCTCAACGCCGACTCCTACCGCAGCGAGATCAACACGATCCAGAACTCGAACCCGGACGTCATCTCGATGACGGCCGGGACGGAGGTCTCGAGCCTGTTCATCCAGAACTACCGCGAACTCGGCGTCGAGACGCCGCTGCTGTTGAGCAACGACGTCATCACGCCGGACTTCATCGAGCAGATGGGCGCCGACACGATGGACGGGATGCTCGGCCAGGCGCCGGCGCCGGGACCGGCGTTCGACCAGTTCGCACAGAAGTACCAGCAGATGCACGACGAGCAGCCGGGCACGTTCAGCGACTCGTCGTACGACGCGATGAACCTCATCGCGCTGGCCATCGAACAGGCCGGCGAGGCCTCGCGGCAGGCGGTCGCACAGAACCTCCGTAGCGTCGGCACGCCGCCGGGCCAGAAGGTCACGACGTTCCAGGAGGGCAAGCAGGCGCTCGCGAACGGGAACGAGATCAACTACCAGGGTGCGTCCAACCCGCAGAACTTCGACGAGAACGGCAACGTCGTGGGGCCGTTCTCGATAGTCCGGGTCGAGAACGGCGAGTGGACCGAGGTGGAGACGTTCTCGACGTCCGAACTCACCCAGGGCGACGGGGCGACGACGACCACGGCGTAGGCGAACCCGCGTCGCTTTTCTTTCCATGCCACGTCAACACCTCGACACCTCGACGACGGACTGCACCGGAGACCAACCGCTGTACCGGCCGACACGGGACGCGAGCGAACGGGCCCCGGGGACGCCGCCTCACGCGCGGGGGACGAAGCGATGGCTGTAGGCAGTCTCGTCCTGCTGGTGGCGACCATCATGGGCATCTACTCGCTGCTCGCCATCGGGCTCAACATGCACTGGGGCGACACCGGCCTGCTGAACTTCGCCCACGCCGCCTTCTTCGCCATCGGGGCGTACACCTCGGCCATCCTGACGACCCAGCCCGAGACCGGCCTCCTGGCCACCCGGACCGTGGGCGCCAGCCTGCCGATACCGGTGGGTATCGTCGCGGGAACGGCGCTCGCTGCGGTCGCGGGCGTTCTCATCGCGGTCACGAGCGTCAGACTCGAGGGCGACTACCTCGCGATGGTGACCCTGAGCTCGGCCGAACTCATCCGGCTCGTCATCCACAACGAGGGGTGGCTGACCTCCGGCGCCCAGTCGCTGAAGGGCATCCAGCGCCCGCTTGAGGGCGCGGTCCCACTCCGGTACGACGTCTTCTACTTCCTGCTGGTCGTGGCGGTGCTCGCGGCGAGCTACCTCGTGTTCCGGCGTCTCGCGGGAAGTCCCTTCGGTCGGGTGCTCCACGCAGTTCGGGAGGACGAGGACGTCCCGCTCGCGCTCGGCAAGGACACCACGTGGTTCAAGCTCAAGTCGTTCGGCCTCGGCGCGGCCATCGCCGGCCTCGCCGGGGGTCTCTGGGCCCACTACGTCTACGCCATCACGCCCAGCATGTTCCTGCCGAACATCACCTTCACCATCTGGGCGGCGGTCATCATCGGCGGCGCGGGGAGCTACCTCGGCGCGATCGTCGGCACGGTGTTCATCGTCGGCATCCGCCAGATCACCCGGTTCGTCCCGTCGGACGTCCCGTTCGCCAGCGACCTGCCGTACATCCGGCTGGTGGTCATCGGCGTCCTGCTCATCGCGGTGCTGTACTACCGTCCGTACGGGCTGCTCGGCGACGAGGAGCGCATGCTCGCGGGAACCGAGGAGGGGGCCGACTGATGGCGGCGTTCGACCCGCAGTTCCTCTGGAACGGGCTGGTCGTCGGCAGCATCATCGCGGTCGCGGCGCTCGGCCTGACGCTCATCTTCGGCATCCTCAACTTCATCAACATCGCCTACGGCGACTACATGGCGCTGGGCGCCTACGTCGCGTTCGCGGCCAACGTCCAGTACGACCTCAACATCGTGGTCGCCGCGCTGCTGGGCATGGTCGGGATGGCGGTCGGCGCGCTCGTCCTGGACAAGCTCGTCTTCGAGCGGTTCCGCTCGCGGAGCGCCATCGTCCTGCTGGTGGTCTCCATCGGGCTGGCGTTCGTCCTCCGGAACCTGATACGCATCGTCTGGGGGACGGGGAACCGCCGGTTCAGCGGCCCCATCGAGGCGGCCCCGCAGGTCCTCGGCGTCCGGATGCTCCCCGACCAGGTCGCCATCCTCGTCATCAGCGTCGCCATCCTCGCCGGGACCTACGTCCTGCTCCGGCGGACGAGGATCGGCATCGCCATGCGCGCCGCCTCGGACGACACGGACCTCGCCCGGGTGCGGGGCATCGACACCGAGCGGCTGGTGACCTACGTCTGGCTCGCGGGCGGGGCCATCGCGGGCATCGCGGGCATCCTGCTGGGGCTGGACGCCCAGATCCGGCCGAACATGGGGTTCACCTCGCTCATCCCAATCTTCGCCGCGGTCATCCTCGGCGGCATCGGCGACCCGATCGGCGCGGTCGCCGGCGGCTACGCAATCGGGGTCACCCAGGAGCTCAGCGTGATGGTCATCCCCTCGGAGTACAAGCCCGCGATCGGTCTGCTGCTGCTCATCATCGGGCTGCTGTCGCGGCCAGAGGGGCTGTTCGGGGAGGCGACCCGATGACCGACCCCATCCTCCGGGCCGAGAACCTCCGGAAGTCGTTCGGCGGTCTGGTCGCGGTCGACGACGCCTCGTTCACGGTCGAGGAGGGCACCATCGTCGGGCTCATCGGTCCGAACGGCGCGGGCAAGTCGACGACCTTCAACCTGCTCTCGGGCTTCCACGACCTCGACGCCGGCGAGGTCGTCTTCGAGGGGGAGTCGGTCACCGGGCTCTCGCCCGACGAGCGCGCCCAGCGGGGCATGGTCCGGACGTTCCAGATAACGCGGGAGCTCACGGGGATGCGGGTCACCTCGAACATGCTGCTTGCCGCGCAGGACCACCCCGGGGAGAAGGTCCTGCCCGCGCTCCTCAACACCGACTCGGTCGAGACGCGGGAGGCCCAGGCGCGCGAGCGGGCCGAGGAGCTGCTGGAGTTCCTCGACCTCGGGGAACTCCGCGACGAGTACGCCGGCAACCTCTCGGGCGGCCAGCGCAAGCTGCTCGAACTCGGTCGGGCGCTGATGGCCGACCCCGACCTGCTCCTGCTCGACGAGCCGATGGCCGGGGTGAACCCGGAGCTGACCGACCGGCTGCTCGCGCGCATCGACGACCTCCAGTCCGAGGAGGGGATGACGTTCGTCATCGTCGAGCACGACATGGACGTCATCATGTCGATCAGCGACAAGGTCATCGGGATGCACAACGGCGAGGTGCTGTCGGTCGGGACGCCCGACGAGGTCAGGAGCGACGACCGGATGCTCGAGGCCTACCTGGGGGGAACCGCGTGACGCTGCTCGAGGTCTCGGACGTCGAGAGCGGCTACGGCGACGTCCTGGTCATCCACGGCGTCGACCTCGCGGTGGCCGACGGCGAGATGGTCTCCGTCATCGGCCCGAACGGCGCGGGCAAGTCCACGCTGCTGAAGACCGTCGCGGGGCTGCTGCCGGCCCGGTCGGGGACGGTCCGGTTCGACGGTGAGGACATCACAGGCGTGCCCGCCGAGGAGATCATCTACCACGGCATCTGCTACGTCCCCCAGACCACCAACATCTTCGGCAAGCTGACGGTGCGCGAGAACCTGCTGATGGGCGCGTGGGCGCTCGACGAGGCTGCGTTCGAGGACCGGGTCGAGCGCGTCTACGACCGTTTCCCGGTGTTGGAGGAGCGACCGAACCAGCGCGCCGAGACCATGAGCGGGGGCCAGCAGCAGATGCTGGCGATGGGCGCGGCGCTGATGCTGGACCCCGACCTGCTAATCCTCGACGAACCGTCCGCCGGCCTGGCCCCCCAGCTCATCGACGGCGTCTTCGAGAAGATCGGCGACATCAACGACGACGGGACCGCGGTGCTGATGGTCGAGCAGAACGCCCGCCGCGCGCTCCGGGAGGCCGACCGCGGCGTCGTCCTCGATATGGGCGAGGACCGCTTCGAGGGGACCGGCGAGGAACTGCTGGAGTCCGAGGAGATCGCGGAACTGTACCTGGGGTCGTGACCGGGCCCACCGCCTCGCGGTCGGCCGACCGCCGCGGATCTCGATTCTCTCCGGTGATAATCACTGGCTAACTTTAAACGTCTGGGCTGTGAACTGCCTGTCAGTAGCGAAATGCAACCGATGGAAATCGCCTACGTGGTCCTCAGCGTGACCCTGGTAGTCGTGGGCCTGACGCTGGTCGGCATGGCGGCACGGGCCTACATCCAGACGGAGAATCGAGCGATGCTGCTGCTGTCGATCGGCTTCTCGTTCGTCGTGGCCGCGGCGGTCGCGACCACCTTCAGCGCGTTCCTGACCGACTTCTCCCGGAGCCGACTCCTGCTGACGGTCAACTACGCGGTCACGACGATCGGCTACGTCTTCATCGTGTCGAGCGTCAGGGCGCAGTAGCGCGCCCGCGAACCGGAACCGTCGCACTTCCACGAAGCCCCTCCTCTTCTCTGTCGCGCCGGTCTGCCGCCTCGGAAACCTACTTGCCGCGGGGCGTCCTGGGTCCGTCCATGACCGACACGCCGGAGTTCAAGCGACGGCTCGCCGACCGCGACCCCGTGGTCGGCCACTGGCTCTCGGTCGGCCACCCCGCGGTCGCCGAGGTCTGTGCCCGCGAGGCCGACTTCGCGGTGATCGACACCGAGCACGCGCCGACCGACCTCGAATCAGTGGCGAACGTCGCCCGGGCGGTCGAGGCCGCCGGCGACTGCTCCCTGCTCGCCCGGGTGGCGTGGAACGACCCCGTGCGAATCAAGCGGATACTCGACACCGGCGTTTCCGGTGTCCTCGTCCCGATGGTCGAGACCGAAGCCGAGGCCCGCGAGGCGGTCGAGGCGACGCGCTATCCGCCAGAGGGCGTCCGGGGAATCGCGGCCTCGCGGGGCAACGACTACGGCCGGGACCTGACCGACCAGGTCGAGAGCGCCGGCGACCACCTCGCGACCGTCGTGCAGGTCGAGACCGAGCGCGCGGTCGAGAACGCCGGCGACATCGCCGGCGTCGAGGGCGTCGACGCCCTGCTGGTCGGGCCGGCCGACCTCTCGGGGTCGCTCGACGCCTTCGGCGAGTACGACGCCGAGCCGTTCCGCGGGGCGGTCGAGCGCGTGCTCGACGCGGCCCACGCCGAGGACGTCCCGGTCGGGACGCTGGCGACCGGCGACGACGACATCCGGCGCTGGGCCGAGTACGGGTACGACTACCAGATCGTCGGCGTCGACGCGGGCTACCTCGAGACGGGCGCCGAGCGCGCCCGGCAGACCTTCGAAGAGTCGATGAAATGACGGGGAAGCAGTCCGGCGCTTCGACGCCCGACCTGACCTGCTACCGGTGCGGCGGGACGGCCGCGTTCCCGGACCGCAAGCGCTGCGAGTGCGGAGAACTGCTCTGGTTCGACACCGATGAGCGAATCTCATCGAGCCGTCGGACGCAGTCCGACGATACGGAAGAGTCGGCGGCTCTCGGCGCGGGGCGACCTCGCGGCCGACGACGAGGTGGTCGCCGTGCTCACCGGAACCGGACTCCGGGAACTGGACGCCGGGAGCCAGCGCCCCGAGACCGTCGCGCTCGACGACCTGCCCGACAGGCTCCGGTCGCTCGCCGGGTAGCGGAGTTGTGTCGGCACGGCGAAGGAGTCAGACGCCGGCACCCCGGACCTACTCGCTCTCGTCGGCGTAGATGACCTCCACGATCTCGCGGCGGTCGCCGTCCGGGTCGTCGCTCTCGTACTTGTACCGGACGCCCTCGGCCTCGTCCTCGGTGGCGCGGTGCGAGCCGTCGCAGAAGGGGTAGTCCTCCGAGAGGCCGCAGAGGCAGACCGCGACGTCGCCCTTCTCGTCGTCGATGTCGCTCTCGTCGAGTTTGAGCGGCCCGGTGGCCTCGTGCGTGACTTCGCGTGTCATGTGCCCGGTTGGCACCGGAACGTCCTAACCCTTGCTCCGTCTCTCGCTTCCGTCGCTCGCCCTCGCCGGCCCGCAAGGCTTCGGATTACTCCCGCTCGTAGGCGCCCTGTCGCTCCAGCTCCCCGCGCTCGGCCAGCACCTCCGGGGTCCGACAGACGCCGGGCGCGCCGGCGACCTGCGGGACGGTGCAGTTGTTGCAGTTCTCGCAGACGACTTCGGCCTCGCTGCAGTCCAGGAGCCTGGCGGGGAGCCGGGGTTCGGCGTAGAACGGCCGGGCCATCCCCACCGCGTCGCAGACCGGCTCCCCGCCGTCGGCGCCCAGCAGGTCGTCGATCTGCTCGCGGGTCCGGACGCCGCCCTCCAGCAGGACCGGCACCGACACCGCCTCGCGCGCCCGCCGCGCCAGGTCGGCGTTCCACGCCGGCTCGAAGCCGTAGGCGAGCCCTTCCGCCCAGTTGGCGGCCGCGACCAGCGCGGCCTTCCACCGGCTGCCGAACGCCGCGACGTACCCCTCGCGGAACTGCTCGTCGCGCCACGCCCGCTCGGGGAACCGGCCGCGGACGATGCTCATGTCCCAGAACGTCGAGACCCGGACCGGCGCGACCGCGTCGTAGCCGATGCGGTCGAGTCGCGCACAGAGGTCGACCGCGTCGTCGGCGGTGAGCCGCCGCCGGACGAACGGCGGCGCCTCGGTCTCGGCGGGCACCTTGGTCACCAGCGGGACGTCGCCGGCCCGCGACCGGACCTCGTCGTGCACCGCCTCGAAGAACCGGACGCCCTCGGCGAACTCGTCGCTCCGGCGGTTGTAGAACGGCGAGAGGAACTGCTGGAGGATGCCCATGTTCGCCCCGCCGAGGTGGACGCCGTCGTAGCCCGCGTCCACGGCGTTGGCGGCGCACCGCCCGAAGTCGGCCGCGAGCTCGTACACCTCGTCGGTCGAGAGGACGCGGACGTCGAGGTCGAGGAATCCGAGCCGGTCGGCGAGCCGCAGGGGCCGCGGCGGCCCGGACACCGCGAGCTGGGTCAGGTCGGGGTTCGCCCGGCGATAGCCCTCGTGCCAGGTCTCCAGGCTCCGGAGGCCGCCGTGGTCGAGCTGGACGAAGACGCGGCCGCCGTGGTCGTGGACGGCGTCGGTGAACGACGAGAGGGTTTCGGCGAACTCCGGGTCCGCGAGGCTCGTCATCGACGGCGCGACCCGTCCCCCGGTCTCGCGGACCGGCGACGCCCCCTGGAAGACCAACCCCGCCCCGGCGGCCGCGGCGGGCTCGAGCTCGGCCGCGAGGACGTCGGCTGCGTCCGGCCCCTCGCCGGCGCACTCGAGGAGCGGCGCGCGGTAGAGCCGGTTCGGGAGTTCGACGCCGCCGATTTCGAGGGCAGATTCGAGTTCGGGCACGCTGTGTCGAGACTTCGACGCGTTCCCGGTAAAGCGTTGGGCCCGGGAGGCACATTTACTATTCGGTAAAAATTTACCGAGGCAGTCCGTAGTGGCGCTCGGCATCGGCGCGATGCCCCGGAGGAGCGGCCGACGGGCGAGCGAGTCCCGGCGGTCTACGGTCGAGGTATTCTACCGATCTCCCGTCTGCCGCTCCCGAGGGACGTTTCTGACGCAGGAAAGGTCTGGAGACTCAGCGAGCGCGCTGCTACAGCACGAACGGTCCGCGCTGGCGGATGGGCTCGCCGTGGGGCCGACCGGAGACGGCGACGACGCGGAGTCCGTCGTCGGTATCGAGGCCGACCGCCCGGTCGTCGGTGACCGGCAGAACGTCGCCCTCGGCGAACGCGTTCCCGTCGACCGTCCCCTCGCCGGCGACGCCGTAGACGAACCCGGACCAGTCCGTCGGCGTCGACCAGGACCAGGCGTCGGTCACGCTGACGTCGAGGTACTCCATCGGCGTGCGGAGCGAGAGCGGCGACCCCTCGCCGACGACCGTCGTCACTGTCGCGCCGTCGCGCTCCTCGGTCGGCAGGGCCGCGGGGTCGGCGTCCGCGTAGTCGGGTTCGGCGTCCTTCTCCTCGCGCGCGAGGTTCACCCAGAGCTGGAGGCCGTTGCAGGCCGCGCCGTCGGCCGGCATCTCGGAGTGTTCGATGCCGCGGCCCGTCGTGATGCGCATGGCCGCGCCCTCGCGCGCGGTGTGCGAGACGCCCAGCGAGTCCTCGTGGGCCATCCCGCCGTCGAGCATGTACGAGACGATCTCGAAGCCGCGGTGCGGGTGGGTCGGGAACCCGGTGTCGGGCTCGATGTAGAACCGCTCGAAGAGGACGAAGGGATCGAGGTTGTGGGGGTAGTTGCTCGTCGGGAACGCCCGGTTGGAGCTCACTCCCGTCCCGTGTCGGACAGTCTCGCCGGCCACCGGACCGCGGCGGTCCCCGCTCGTCGAATCGGACTGGCTCATACCGTCGCTTGGCTTACCATCCGGTAAAGCCTGTCGGAGGCGGTGAGGTTCCCCGAATTCCACCCTCGTCCGCGACGGGCGAACCGGTCGCCCTCTCCGCGTTCGTATCCCTTTTACGTCGTTCTACCAAACGGTAAACGCACATGACGAACGACCTCACGATAGACGCCGACTGGAACGCGCTCTACGTCGACGGCGAGTGGACCCCGAGCGGCAGCGGAGAGACACTGGCCGACGAGGACCCCTCGACCCGCGAGGTCGTCGCGGAGGTCCCCGCGGCGACCGAGGGAGACGTCGACGACGCGTACGAGGCCGCCGCGGCCGCCCAGGAGGAGTGGGCCGAGCAACCGCCCGCGCGGCGACAGGCGGTCGTCCAGGAGTTCCTGCAGGTCCTCCAGGAACGCGCCGACGAGATCGCAGAACTGCTGGCGTACGAGGTCGGCGGGTCGCCCATCATGGGCGAGACGTCCGTCCAGATCGCCTCCGACCACGCCGCCGAGGCCGCGACGCTCCCCCGCCGGATGAAGGGCGAGCACGCCGACTCGAACATCCCGGGCAAGGAGAACGTCGTCCAGATTCGGCCGAAGGGCGTGGTCACGGTCATCTCGCCGTGGAACTTCCCGCTGAACCTCTCGATGCGGGCGGTCGCGCCGGCCATCGCCGCCGGCAACAGCGTCGTCCTCAAGCCCTCGACGAACTCGCCCATCACGGGCGGCCTGCTGTTCGGCAAGCTGTTCGAGGAGACCGACCTCCCCGAGGGCGTGCTCAACGTCGTGACGGGCAAGGGCTCGGAGATCGGCGACCGGGTCGCGAGTCACCCCGAGAGCGACGTCGTCTCGTTCACGGGCTCGACCGAGGTCGGCCGGCGCGTCGCGGGCCTCGCAGGGCAGAATCTCGCGGTGCCGGCGATGGAGCTCGGCGGCAACAACGCGTTCGTCGTCACGGAAGACGCCGACCTCGACCGGGCCATCGACAGCGCGACCTTCGGCTCGTTCGTCCACCAGGGCCAGGTCTGCATCTCCATCAACCGCCACATCGTCCACGCGGACGTGTACGACGAGTACGTCGACCGACTCGTCGAACGGGCCGAGAGCCTGCCGACCGGGAGCGCCCACGACGAGGACACGGTCGTCGGCCCCATCATCGACGAGTCCCAGCGCGACGAGATGCTCGACTACGTCGAGCGCACCGTCGACGCCGGGGCCACCCTGGAGACCGGCGGCGAGACCGTCGACATCGACGGCGCCGACGACTCGCTGGTCGTCGCGCCCACGGTCCTGTCGGACGTGACCAACGACATGGCCGCGGCCTGTAACGAGCACTTCGGTCCAATCGCGCCGGTCATCCCGTTCTCGGACGTCGACGAGGCGGTCGAGATCGCCAACGACACCGAGTACGGGCTGTCGGGCGCTGTCCACGCCGGCGACCTCGCGACCGGCAAGCGCATCGCCGAGCGCATGGAGACGGGCAACGTCCACGTCAACGACCAGCCGATCAACGACGAGGCCCACGTCCCGTTCAGCGGGACGAAGGCCTCCGGCGTGGGCACCTACAACAGCGACGCGTTCCTCGACGAGATCACCGAGACCAAGTGGATCTCGCTCCAGCACGAGCCCCGCGACTACCCCTTCTAACAGGGTCGGCTTCCCGTATTTTCGGTTACTATCGGCGGTGAACTGCGTCGCCCGGCGCTCACCTGTTTCGGTTCTATTCTAGAATCGACACTCAGGTTAATTTCTCTAGGATAATGTGGTGTTAAAGCATTAGATAGTAGCACTAGCGAAACACTTATCTCCCCACACACCGAATTATTACATATAGAAAAATCGTGGAATGAAATCGGCGCTTTTTCTATCAATTCCGCATAGCTACTGCTCCGGCGCTCGAGCACGCCGGATTCGGACGCTCAGACGACGAACAGCGCGGAAACCGCCGCGACCAGCGACGCCCGACGGACCGCCCGCCGACCCGTCGAGCACCTCGATAGCCGACAGCAAATCCATGCCAGATACATCTACGGAAGCCACCGACGACGTACCCCCGACCGACTCGCTCACCGACCCCGAGACGCTGCGCGACCGCGAGGACGTCCGCTTCACCGAGGAGACGGTCGTGCGCGGGGACCGCGACCACTGCGCGACCGACATCGCCGGCAGGGCCGTCGTCGGCGTCACCGACGGCGCGGGCGCGGTCCTGCTGGCGATTCACGAGGCCGATCAGGTCGGCATGCTACCCCACGGCCCGGTCGACCCGGGCGACGACTGGGCCGAGGTGGCGCGCGACACGGTCGAACCGGTGACGGGCGTTCCCTTCGAACTCGACGGCGTCGAAGTCGTGCGCGAACTCGACCACGTCGTCGAGGGCGAGGACGAACCGCATTCGAGCACCCACAACGTCATCTTCCGGGCGTCGCTCGCGGACGCGGCGGCCCGCGAGGCGGACCCGAGCCTCGACGAGAACGACCACTGGAACGCCGGGTGGTTCGACGAGGTCCCGGACGAACTCGTCCCGGACGAGGGGCCCGTTGAGGACGACGTCCGGATGTTCGTGGACTGAGTCCGGTAGGGACCGCCTGTCGTCCCCGTTTACGTTGCCGCAAACGTTTACGGAAACGCTCTCCGCTCAGCCGGTCACCGTCGCGTTCTTCGCACACGAGTACCGGAGGAGTTCGACCCGATTCGTCGGCTCGGGCCCGTCGAGCCGGACCGGCTGCTCGACGTAGTAGAGGCCGAGTCGCTCCACGCCGACCTCGCGGGTCGCGTTCCAGCGCCGGCAGAGGTAGTCGGCGAACGCCGGCCGGACCGGGGCGTTCGCGCCCGCCCGGAGGTCCATCATGTACTTGAACCACCTGACGTTCCGGTAGCTCCCCGCCACGTCGGGCGGCTCGTCCCATCTCACGCCTCTGCGGTGGAACACGTCGACGCGCTCGCCCGACGTCAGTCGTCCGGGGACCACGTACCAGCCGTCGGTCGTCCGGGGCTCGGGCGCGAACATGTCCCACCGGTACTCCCCGGGGTCGACCGACCCGTTCACGGCTTCGGGCGTGGCGACGTAGCCCAGGGTGGCCGCGTTCCAGAGCAGGACCAGGGCCAGGAGGCCCGCGACTACCGGCGGCCGAACGCGGCGCGCCCACCGCGCCACCGCGGCCGGGGTCGCGCCGAGCCGCGATCTCGGTAGCAGTCCATCGATTCGTTCGGGCAGGTCGGCGGCGGCTATCCGCCGGCCGACGTCGGACTCGCGGAACCGAGCCGTCGCGGCGTCCCAGAAGACCGGCGGCAGGAACGCGAGCAGGGCCGCGCTCGAGATCAGGGGGAAGACGGTGATCCGCATGGTCAGCGCCATCCCGAGGTGCATCCCGACGAACAGCGCCGCGAACGCCGCCCGGGCCCACCCGGTCAGCAGGACGAGTCCGACCGAGGTTATCAGCAGGCCGAGCCAGAGCCTGTCGAAGGCCTGGAGGAGCGCCGGGTAGCCGGCGAGCGCGTCGCCGAGCCGCGTCGTCAGCTGGTCGAGGCCGAACACGTACAGGATGGCGTCGCCGGTCACCCAGAGGTCGCCCCGGAGCTTGAACAGCGCGTTCGCGGTGTAGACCAGGACCACCTGGAGCAGGAGCGCGGCGGAGGCGACGCCGGCGACGCGGTCGCCGCTCCCACCGAGCCCGCCGCGCTCGGTCCTCCCGCCACCGGCGCCTCGGCCGGCCCGGAGCGCGTCGACCGACCACCGCCGGCCGAGGGGAAGGAACAGCCCCCAGAACAGCAGGCGCCGGAGCAACGAGTCGCCGCCGTTGAGCAGCACCGGGTTCCGGGCCTGGAGCGACACCAGTAGGACGAACGAGACCGCTGCCGCGAGCCTGGTCCGGTAGCCCAGCGCGAGCGCCGCGGCCGCCGCGCCCGCGACCAGGAACAGCGCGGCCTGGAACCACGCCGCTCCCGAGAGGGCGTGGAGCGAGAGCGCGGCGATGCCGCCGAACTGCTCGCGGAGCACCGCCCGCGGGAGGACCCCGGCGTCGGTGTAGAAGGCCGCGAGGTCCCGCGATCGCAGGGCGAGGTCGGCGAGCAGCAGCAGGCCGAGCGCGACCCGGAGCGCGGCCAGCGCCCGGGCGTCGACGCCGAACCGGCGGGCCAGCGCGGTCCGACCGCGCCGGAGCGTCGCGCGGAGGGCGGAGACGTCCATGATACCCGGGGTTGTCAGGAGCGTCTTGTAAACGTAGCGGAGCGCGCCGCCTCCGGCGGGGCCCTCGGCCGGGCCGACTGCGTCCTGTTCTAGGGATGGCAGTCGGTTCGGCGCGGTCGACTGCGATCGGTTCGGCGACGGGGCTTAAGTCGCGTATCGTCGTACTGGACTGCATGACCGTCTACGAGACGGACGTGCCCGGAGTGGGTCGGAAGTTCGAGTACGAGGTCGACGGCGACGACCGTCTCGTGGTCCTCATCCACCACGACGGCAAGCGCGAGGTGTTCCGCCGGCGCTCGGCCGAGGCCGACAGCGAGAAGCTCTTCGAGCTCGACGACCGCCAGGCACGGGAGTTCGGCACGCTGCTGGAGGGGGCGTACTTCCAGCCCGTGGATCTGGACACCGTCCAGGTGCCGCTCGGCGACGGCATCATCCAGTGGCACGACGTGGGGTCCGGCTCGCCGGTGGTCGGCCGATCGCTGAGCGACTGCGGCGTCCGCAGGCGGACCGGCGCGTCGGTCCTCGCGGTCCAGCGCGGCGACGAGACGGTCGCAAACCCGCCGGCCGACTTCGACCTCGACGCCGGCGACGTCATCGTCGCGCTCGGGACCCGGGACGAGCAGCAGACGCTCGCCGACCTCGTGGCCGACTGATGGCCGAGGTGCTGGTCGAACTCGGCATCGCCTTCACCGCCCTCGCGGTCGCCGGCGCGCTCGCCGCCCGGGCGGACCAGTCGGTCATCCCGGCGTACATCCTGGCGGGCGTCGTGGTCGGCCCGTACCCGCCCCGGTCGCTGGGGCCGCTGGACCTGACGCTGGTCTCGGACCTGGAGGTCCTGGAGGTGGGCGCGGAGCTGGGCGTCGTCTTCCTGTTGTTCTTCCTCGGCCTGGAGTTCAGCCCCGACCGGTTGCTGGCCCGACCGACCCGGCTGCTGGGCGTGGGCGCGACCGACTTCCTCGTCAACTTCGGCGTCGGGCTGGGGCTGGCCGCGCTCTTCGGCTTTCCGTGGCTCACCGCCGCGTTCTTCGCGAGCATCGTCTACATCTCCTCGAGCGCGGTGGTCACGAAGTCGCTGGTCGACCGCGGTTGGATCGCCGACCCCGAGAGCGACGTCATCCTCGGGACGCTCGTGTTCGAGGACCTGCTCATCGCGGTCGTGCTCGCGGTGCTGACCGCGGTGGCGCTGGGCGGGGGCGGCGTCGGCGCCGTAGTGGCATCCGTCGGCACGGCCGCGGCGTTCCTCTCTGCGCTCGCGGCGGTCGCGGCCTACGGTACGCCGTACGTCCAGCGACTGCTGTCGGTCGAGGCAGACGAACTGTTCCTGCTGTTCGCTGTCGGGCTCACCACGCTGGTCGCGGGCGAGGCGCTCGCGCTCGGGGTCAGCGAGGCGGTCGCCGCGTTCTTCGTGGGTATCGCGTTCGGGCAGACCGACCACACCCACCGGCTCGAGGACGTTGTCGGACCCACGCGCGACCTGTTCGCCGCGGTGTTCTTCTTCTCCATCGGCCTGGGGACCGACGTGACCGCGTTCCTCGACGTCGGCGCGCTCCTGGCGGTCGCCGTGGTCGCGACGTCGGCTTCCAAGCTCGCCAGCGGCGTGCTCGGCGGCCGGTTCTACGGCCTGAACCGGCGGCGCTCGCTCCGGGTCGGGGTGGGGCTGGTCCCGCGCGGGGAGTTCTCGCTGGTCATCGCCTCGCTGGCGGCCGGCGCCGGCACTCGGATTCCCCGTGCCGACGAACTCGTCTCCTTCACGGTCGGGTACGTGCTCGCGATGAGCGTTCTCGGCACGGTCGCGATGCAGTACGTCGACGCGCTGACCGCGTTCCGGGGCGGGGCCGACTGAGCGGAGTCAGCTCTCCTTCCACTTGATGGAGCAGCCCCGCGAGGGCATGAACTCCAGGTCGACCTCCTCGCCGGCCAGCACCGCGTCGATGGCGTCGTCGGCGTACACCTCGGTCGCCTCGTCGTCCGGGCTGAGCGCGTCGTCGAGTCGGCCGTGGTACGCGAGGGTGAACTCGTCCCCCTCGTTGCGGAGGAGGAACGGGTCGGGCGTGCAGGCCGCGCCGTAGGCCTCCGCGACCGCCTGGGTGTCGTCCCGGAGGTACGCGTCGTACCGGATCGTCCCGTCCTCGACCAGTTCGACCATCTTCTCGTAGGAGTCGTCGGGGTACTCGACCTCGTCGTTGGGGTTGATACCGACGACCGCGGCGTCGTCGTACGCGTCGGCCAGGTCGTTCAGCAGGTCGAACTTGGCCTGGGCGTACGGGCAGTGGTTGCAGGTGAACACCACCAGCACGGCGTCGTAGCCGGCGAAGTCCGAAAGCGAGTACGTCTCGCCGTCGGTCCCCTGCAGCTCGAAGTCGGGGACCGGTTCGCCGCGCTGGAGTTCCTCCTCGGATTCCCGGAGTACCATGGGCGTCGATTGGTCGGCGAGCGAAAAATAGATTGGTCATCGCGGTCGGTTCCGGGGCGGACGGTCGCGCCGCCGGTTCGACGCCCTCCGCCGCGAACCGGCCGGCGACCCATCAGCGGACTGCGCTACCAGTTGTCTCTGACCCCATCGTTTGCCAGTCCGAGCATCTGTGCCGTCGGGAGCGTCCAGCCGTAGGTGACTGCCGCCAGTCGCGTCCCGACCGTCACCGCAGCACATACCGCTACGGCGACACGCCCTGCCCCAGTAGCGGTTACTACCAGCCAATACGTGGTCCCGCCCAGAACTGCACAACTCGCGTAGAAGTCGTCGAACAGGATGAACGGCGAACGGTCCAGTAGAATGTCGGCGAACGCGCCGCCCCCCACCGCGTTGATCGTCGCGACAGCGACGACGCCGAAGGCAGAGACACCGGCGTCAGTCGCCACAATAGCGCCAGCCGTGGTGAACGCAGCGAGCCCGACCGCGTCAGCGACGAGTGTGATCGGATGGTCGTCTGGGGAATCAAGCACGACACTCACTCCGACTGCCAGTCCCACACCGAGCAATCCGAGACTGATTTCGCCCAGCGACCGGAGTGCCAGCGGAACGCGATTCACGAGGATATCTCGGGTCGTCCCGCCGGCAAACGCCGTGGTGAGTCCGACGACAGCGATGCCGAACACGTCGAACTCCTCGCGGATCGCCTTGGTTGCGCCGACCAGAGCGAACGCCACCAGTCCGACTGCGTTCATGACGGCAAACGGGTCAGCAGGCAGCAACCCGAGGAGGTCCTGAATCACTGTTCCCACGTACGTAACTGGGGTTATTGAACGCTACGTATCGCCCCTCGACGACAGTGCTCCGCCGACTGATGATCACTTGAACGCTCCGAGAGTGCAGCTTTCCTCGAGGGGACAGTAATACGTGATGCGTATCGGTCACAGGGTCCGGTCCGCTTTGCCGCCAGGTGTAGAGTCTATTCCGCGTTTTGTACTCCTTGGACGGTCGAGCCAGATGCTAACACACCGTGTACAGTTTGAAAAGTCACCCGAAGGGAACTGTTGTATGGAACTCATCGAAGCCACGGAGGATGACCTCGACGCGCTCGTCGAGCGCTGGTATTCTCTGGCGAAAGCAATGGAAGCGTACGATGAGCTGAATGAACTCGCCTATACGGCTGTTGACGCAGTTCCGGACGACGGCTTCCGCGCCCATCTCGACGACGAAGCGATCACCGACTACCTCATCCGGCACGAGGAGGAGACGATCGGCTTCGTCACGCTCCGCGAGGGCCACCACTCGTCCCGTCAGTACTCGAAATATCTTCGCATCGTGAACATCGCTATCGATGAATCCCATCGGAACCAGGGTCGCGGTACGAAAGTCATCGAGCGCGTCAAGGAGATGGCCCGCGACAGGGGGTGTGACCATCTCAAGGTCTCCTGCGAGTGGCACAACGAGGACGTACGCCGGTTCTACCGCGACACTGGTTTCCGACCGAAGCAAGTCGATTACGCACAACCGCTAGAGTGAGGCCGGACACGCGTTCGGTGCGAGCATCTGACGAGTCTACTTTCGAGACGCGAAACGAGTGACGACCACTCGCTGCCTACACACTCTGTACTACTCGCTGTTTCACCTCTCCGCTCGACAGGAAGACGGCGGCATGCCGACGGCCGTTACCGCGCGACCGCTTCGAGTTCCTCGGGGGGCCCGCCCGGCAACTCGTCGCGGTCGTGCGGCTCCTCGAAGTCGAGGGCCGGCCCCTTCGCCACGATGCGCTTGGGGTTCAGGTCGGCGTGACTCCGGTAGTAGTGCTCCTTGATGTGGTCCATGTGGACCGTCTCGGCGACGCCCGGCGTCTGGTAGAGGTCCCGGAGGTACGGCCAGAGGTTGTCGTAGTCGGCGATCTGGCGGACGTTGCACTTGAAGTGGGTGTGGTACACCGCGTCGAACCGGACGAGCGTGGTGAACATCGCGACGTCGGCCTCCGTCAGCCGGTCGCCGCAGAGGTACCGCCGGTCGGCCAGCCGGTCGTCGTACCGGTCGAGTGCGTCGAACAGTTCGGTGACCGCCTCGTCGTACGCCTCCTGGTTCCCCGCGAACCCGGCGCGGTAGACGCCGTTGTTGATGGGCTCGTAGATGTCGTCGATGGTCCCGTCGATCTCGTCGCGGTAGCCCTCCGGGTAGAGGGTGACGTCGCGGTCCGCCACGTCGTCAAATTCCGTGTCGAGCATCCGCATGATCTCCTCGGACTCGTTGTTCACGACGGTCTCGCGCTCTGTGTCCCAGAGCACCGGCACCGTGACCCGGCCGGTGAACTCGGGGTCGGCCGCGGCGTAGGTCTCCCGGAGGTAGTCGAAGCCGTTTATGTGGTCCTCGGTGCAGCCCTCCTTCTCCGGGGTGAACTCCCAGCCGTCGTCCTCGCGGTAGGGGTCCACGACCGAGACCGAGATGGCGTCCTCCAGCCCCTTGAGGCTGCGCGTGACCAGCGTTCGGTGAGCCCACGGGCAGGCGTACGAGACGTAGAGGTGGTAGCGGCCCGCCTCGGCCGGGAACTCGGCGTCGGGGTCGGCCTCGACCGAATCGCGGAACGACGTCTCCTGCCGGTCGAAGTTGCCCTCCTCGTCGGTGGATTCGTAGGCGTCCACGCGCCACTCGCCGTCCACGAGCATGTTCATGGGGAAGTGTAGGCCACGAGTGCCTAAAGGACCACTGTCCGCGGCAGGCCAGACCGTGACTTGCGGACGTCTGCGAGCCCGGACGGACCCTTCTTGCGGCGGCCATGCACCGTGTCACGTGAAACCGTGAGACGCAGCGGCGCGGTCTCCTCCGGGGGTTTCAAAGCTTTGGCCCAACCTTTCTTAACGATGTAGTCCTCAGCATAGCGTATGGTAGCTGCTGGGGAACTCGTACTGACTGCGGTGATGGGGGTACTCCTGGTCGCGGTCGCGGCCTACATCCTGAACATCGAGGACTGGCGGTCGTACACGCCGCTGTCCGGCGGGGGTACCGGAGGCGGCTACGGCGAGCGCTCGGAGGCCGCCCACGAGGAGAAACCGGGCGGGTTGACCAGGTGGCTGACCACGGTCGACCACAAGGACATCGGCATCCTCTACGGTATCTTCGGCCTCACCGCGTTCGCGTGGGGCGGCATCGCCGTGCTGCTGATGCGGACCGAGCTGCTGACGCCGGACTCGGCGATAATGGGGGCGAACTTCTACAACTCGCTGCTGACCTCCCACGGCATCACGATGCTGTTCCTGTTCGGGACGCCGATACTGTCGGCGTTCGGGAACTACTTCATCCCCCTGCTCATCGGCGCCGACGACATGGCGTTCCCCCGGATCAACGCCATCGCGTTCTGGCTCCTCCCGCCGGGCGCGCTGCTCATCTGGGCCGGGTTCTTCTTCGCGCCGATCGCCAGCATCGCCATCGAGCCCGCTCAGACCGCGTGGACGATGTACACGCCGCTGTCGGTCGAGCAGACCAACCCCGGCGTCGACCTGATGCTGCTCGGACTCCACCTGACCGGCGTGTCGGCGACGATGGGAGCGATCAACTTCATCGCGACAATCTTCACCGAGCGCGGCGAGGACGTGGGCTGGGAGAACCTCGACATCTTCTCGTGGACGATGATCACCCAGTCGGGGCTCATCCTGTTCTCGTTCCCGCTGCTGGGCAGCGCGCTCGTGATGCTGCTGATGGACCGGAACCTCGGCACCACGTTCTTCGCAACCGAGGGCGGCGGCCCCATCCTGTGGCAGCACCTGTTCTGGTTCTTCGGCCACCCCGAAGTGTACATCCTGGTGCTGCCGCCGATGGGGCTCGTGAGCCTGATTCTCCCGAGATTCGCTGGCCGGAAGCTGTTCGGGTTCAAGTTCGTCGTCTACTCGACGCTGGCCATCGGCGTGCTGTCGTTCGGCGTCTGGGCCCACCACATGTTCGCCGTCGGGATGGACCCCCGGATTCGCGGGAGCTTCATGGCGGTGTCGCTGGCCATCGCGGTGCCGAGCGCGGTCAAGACCTTCAACTGGATCACCACCATGTGGAACGGGAAGCTCCGCATGACCGCGCCGATGCTGTTCTCCATCGGGTTCGTCCAGAACTTCATCATCGGCGGGGTGACCGGCGTCTTCCTCGCGTCGGTCCCGGTCGACCTCATCCTCCACGACACCTACTACGTGGTCGGACACTTCCACTTCATCGTGATGGGCGCCATCGCGGTCGCCGGCTTCGCGGGCATCTACTACTGGTTCCCGATGTTCACCGGTCGGATGTACCAGCAGACCCTCGCGAAGTGGCACTTCTGGACCACCATGATCGGGAGCAACGTCACGTTCTTCGCGCTGCTCATCCTGGGCTACGGCGGGATGCCCCGGCGCTACGCCACCTACCTGCCGCAGTTCGCCGACCTCCACATCATCGCGTCGGCGGGCGCGTTCATCATGGGCTTCGGCCAGCTCATCTTCGTCTGGAACATCGTCACCTCCTGGATGGAGGGCCGCCGGGTCGAGTCCGGCGACCCGTGGAACCTCGAGGAGGACGGGCTCAAGACCAAGGACTGGGCGTGGTTCGAGCGCAAGCGCGAGACCGCTATCACCGACGGCGGGGAGGAAACCGTCGCCGACGGCGGCGAGAAAACTGCCACCGACGGCGGCGAGCCGACCGACGCTGACGAATCTTCGACCGACGACTGACGCCAACTGCCGATTCGCTCCGCTCCGTTCTGGACCGCGCTATTCGCCGGTTGCGAACGGGCCGACCTCGTCGACCGGGATCACCGAGTAATCGACCGTGAGGGTGTCCTGGGTCGCCCGGATCTTGCCGACGAACGTCGAGATGTCTTCGAGGCTCCCCTCGAGGATGAACAGCTCCATGCAGTAGTGGTCGCCGACGTGGTTGTGGACGTTCGAGGTGACCAGTCCCTCGTACTCGTGGCGGAGGTGTATCATCCGCTCCTCGACGACCGAGTTCTCGTAGTTGAACAGCACCGTGACCACGCCCATCAGGTCGCGGTCCTCGAGCTTCTTGTCCTCGAACTCCCCCAGGAGGTTGCGGGCGGCCTCGCGGAACACCTCGCTCCGTCCGGTGTAGCCGTGCTCGTCGGCGAACTCGTCGACGCGGTCGAGCAGTTCGTCGGGCATCGAGATGCTGACGACGGTCATGTTGTTAACCGAGCGCCGCGAAAATGATAGCTCTTGTTATCGACCGGCGGTTACAGCGGGTCGAGTTACTAGCTCGGGACCGACGACCGTATCGCCGGTCGGGCTCACAACCGTTCGATGCACTCGCGCATGAACTCGTTGAGCTGGCGCGCCACGTCGGAGTCGAGCGTCACGACGATGCCCCGTTCCTGGGGGAGCGGGAAGTGCATCACGACCGCCTCGTCGAACGACCGGACCGTCCCGTTGAGGTCGCTGAACGGGAACTCCCGCTGCTCCCGGGCGCGGGACTCGCCCCGGAGGTGGTCGACCGTCCGCGCTATCTCGGCGTCGAGCGTCTCGCGCCGGAGGTCGGGTCTGACGTACTGCACCTCGTACCCCTCGGCGTCGTACCGGCAGACGACCCGGAGCGACTCGCCGGTCGAGTCCCGGAGGTACGCGGTCAGGTCGTCGACGTTGGCGCGCGGCATCACGTTAAAAATCCTATCCGACTACTTATAAATTTAGTGGCCACTCTGCGGCCGCCCTCATCCCTCACGGCGCATCGCCTCGGGGTCGCCGAGGACGCCCCACGGTCGGTAGGTCATCACGAGGATGACCAGCAGCCCGATGACCAGCAGCCGGAGGTTGGTCACGACGCTCTCGAACGGGACGTAGTCCCGGAGGAAGCGGGGCAGTTCCAGCAAGACCGCCAACAGGAACCCGCCCAGCACCGCCCCGCGGTTGGTCCCGCTGCCCCCGACGATGACCGCGATGTAGACGTAGAACGCCCACCGCGGCGAGAACTGGCCGGGGACCAGGAAGTTGAGCTGGAGCGCGGTGATGGTGCCGGCCGCGCCCATCACCATGCTCCCGAGCACGAAGCTCTGGGTCTTGAACGCGAAGGTGTCCTTGCCGACGCTCTCGGCGACCCGCTCGTCCTCCCGGACCGCCTTCAGCACCCGGCCCCACGGGCTGTCGACGCCGGTCTCCAGCAGCCAGTAGGTGACGCCCAGCAGGGCGAGCGCGACCCCGAGCAGAATCAGGTTCGAGTAGTCCATCCCGAGGATGGGGTTCGACACCGTCAGTCCCCGCGCGCCCTGGGTCAGCCACCCCTCGTTCGTCAGTATCAGCCGGATGACCTCGGCGAGCCCGAGCGTGGCGATGGCGAGGTAGTCGTCCCGGAGTCGGAGCGTCGGCAGCGCGATGAGCAGCCCGACCGCCCCGGCGGCGAGCGCGCCCGCGACCACGGCGGGCGCGAGCGGGAGCGGGACCCCGGCCACGTCGACCCAGAGGTACGGCAGGTTCAGCCCCAGCGCGGTCGGCGCGCTCGGGGGCTTGGTGACCAGCGCCGCGGTGTACGCCCCGATGCCCCAGAACGCGGCCACGCTGATGTTGAACAGCCCGGTGTACCCCCACTGGAGGTTGAGCCCGAGCGCCAGAATCATGTAGACGACTGCGAACGTGGCGACGTTGACGAGGAACGCCGGCAGGCCCGTCAGGCCGGCCAGCGGGGCGAGACCCGCGGCGGCGTCGGCGGCGAGGCCGGCGACAGCCACCCCCGCCATCACCACTGCCCTCCAGCGATGCCGTCGGGCTTGACCAGCAGCACCCCGACCAGGATGAGGAACGACACCGCCGCCCGGTAGCTCGCGCTCACGCCCGGTATCGCGATGGACATCTCCTGGGCGATGCCGATGACGTAGGCGCCGACCATCGCGCCGTAGGGGCTCCCGATGCCGCCGAGGATGACCGCGGCGAACGCCACCAGCAGCACGTTGAACCCCATCCGTGGCTGGATGACGCCGGTCTGGACGCCGAGGAACGCGCCGCCGACCGCCGCGAGCGCGCCCGACAGCCCCCACGTCGCCCGGAGAACCCTGTCGGTGTCGATGCCCGTGACCTTCGCCAGCGACCGGTTGTCCGCGGTCGCGCGCATCGCCACGCCCATCGTGGTCCGGGTCAGGAACAGGTGGGTCGCGAGCGCGAACAGCGCCGCGACCGCCACGATGACCAGCCCGTCCCGCGTGAGCCGCAGCCGGAGCACGAGGTCGTAGCCCCCGACTGGGAGCGTCGTGTCCACGAACTGGACGCCCCGCCGAAGCGGCAGCCCGTACGACCGGAGCTGGTTCGACCAGACGATGCGGATCAGGCTCCGAAGCACCAGCGCCACCCCGATGGTGACGACCAGCAGCACGATGGGCGAGGAGTCGCGGTGGCGCACGAACAGCACCCGGTCGAGCGCGACGCCGAGCACCGCGGTGGCGACGACGCTCGCCCCCACCGCCGCCGCGAACGGGAGGCCGAGCGCGACCGTCGCGACGTAGGCGACGTACGCGCCGACGGTCAGCAGCTCGCCGTGCGCGAAGTTGGCGAAGTTGCCGATGCCGTACAGCAGCGACAGCCCGACCGACGCCAGCAGGACGATGCTCCCGAAGACGACCCCGTTGGCGAACAGCTGGAGGAGGCTAGCCATCGCCGGCGCCTACTGCCCCTGCGTCGCGGTGGCGTTCCCCGTCGTCGTGGTCGCGGTTCCGCCGCCCGAGCCCTGCTCGACGTCGAGGAACCCCTGCATCCGGTAGTCGCCGTTCGCGAACCGCCACCACTTGTAGGTGCCCGGCACGTCGCCGGCCTCGTTCAGGTCGATGGACCCCGACACGCCCGCGTAGTTGATCTGGCCGCCGCCACCCAGCGCCTCCTTCGCGGCCTCGAACGACGAGACGGTCTCGCCCTCGGGTCGGGAGACCGGGTAGATGGTCTCGCGGAGCGCCGCGCTGCCGAACTCGTCGGCGGCCTCGATGGCGAGCGCCGACAGCATCGTGGCGTCGTACGAGTAGGCCGCCCACACGGACGGCTGGGTGTCGTAGCGGTCCTGGAACGCCGACACGAACGACTGCCACGCCTCGGACTCGGTCGGCGCGCTCGGGGTCGTGCCGATCATCCCGTCGAGCGCCCGGGCCGGGACGTTCTCCCGGATGGGCTCGGCGAGCGTGCTCTCGGCGCCGACGTACTGGACCCGGTCTTTGATACCCATCTCGAACGCCTGGCGGGCCATCGTGGTGAACGACTCGGGGTACGCCACGAACATGATGGCGTCGGGGTCGCCCTGCATCGCCTGGTTCAGCTGCGGGCGGTACGACGCCCGCCCGGAGTTGTACGGCACGGTGTTGGTGATGGTGCCGCCGGCCGCCTCGAACCGCGCCTCCAGGACGTCGGTGAATCCCCTGCCGTAGTCGTTGTTGACCAGGATGACCGACGCCGACTCGATGCCCCGGTCGCGCGCAAGCTGGGCCATCGCCGCGCCCTGGAACGCGTCCGACGGAGCGGTCCGGAGCACGTAGCCGTTATCGTCGAGCGTGGTTATCTGCGGGCTGGTGCTGTGCGGGCTCACCTGGACGACCTGGTTCGGGATCGTCACCGACCGCGCGATGGCCATGGTCACGCCGCTGGACACCGCCGCGATGAGCAGCGGGACGCCCTCCTGGTTGACCAGCTTCTGGGCCGCGCTCACGCCCGTCTGGGGCGCGCTCGCGGTGTCCTCGACCGACACCGCCAGCTCGCCGCCGTCCTTCAGTCCGACCTGGTTGACGCGGTCGACCGCGAGGTTCATCCCCCGCTCGTGGCGCTGGCCGTACACCGCGAGGTCGCCCGAGCTCGACACCGCCGACCCGATTCGGTACGTCTGTCCCTGCCGCAGCAGGCCGGTCGTGGTCGCCGCGACGCTCCCCGCGCCGAGCGCCGCGAGCACCGACCGGCGTGTGGTGTGTGTTTGCATTTCCCCCACCAACGCTCCCGTCAACCCTCTCCGCCTAATACCCTTCGGTGGTACGACAGGTTCGCGCCGCGGACCATCCGAGAAATCTCTGGTTACGCGTCACGCGCGGCCGAACGCCCGGACCGATACTCGGAACGACGGGGCAGGAGCCCCCTCGACGCCGGGTCACTGCTCCTGCTTGGGCGTGGTGAACGGGATGGTCGCCGCGGTCCGCTCGGTCACGGTCGCGATCCGGACGATGAACGACACCAGCAGCGCGAGCGGGAGGAACGCGACGGTCACGGCCACCGGCAGGACGACCTGGGCGTACTGCAACAGCGTCGTCCCCTGCTGAGCCGTGAACCCGAGCAGGAACAGCACCGACACCAGCTCCGCCGGGATTCCGGCGTACAGCAGCACCCGCGACAGCGACGAGAGCTCCTCCTGGAGGTAGAGCGACTTGAAGTACTGGCGGGCCACGTCGACCTTCTGGAGGTGCTCGATGAGGTTGTCCAGCGCGTCCATCACCGACTCCGGCAGCTCGTCGCCGCGCCGCGAGCGGATCCGCCGGATGCGGTTTATCTCCTGGGCGTAGTTGGTCGTCAGCGTCACCGAGAGCACGTCGAACGTGTCGGCGCCCGAATCGTCGAGGATGTCGACGATGTGGTCGGCGTGGTCGGTGAGCGACTCCACCACGTCGTCGACCTCCGAGCGGGTCTCCTCGCCGACCGCGCCGAACGTCATCCCGCCGATGCGCTCAGTCCCGCAACCGCGCCAGCAGCGTCGCGGCGAGCAGCGCGACGAGCGTCACCTCGACGCCGAATCCGGGCACGTCGGGCGCGGCGGAGCCGAGCCCGCCGTCCTCGCCGCCGGTCACGCCGAGCGACGCCGTCCGGCTCCCGACCTCGACCGTGTAGTTGCCCGCGGCGTTGACCTGTCGGACGAAGGTGACCTCCCTGGTCTCGCCGCCGGGAACCGTGACGTTCTTCGTCGCCACCGCCTCGCCGAACATGGTCAGCGTCACCGCGCGCTCGCCCGGTTCGCCGCCGGCGTTCTCGACCGTGGCGGTGATCTCCACGCGCTCGCCCGCTTCGATGGTCGACGCGTTGAGCGCCACGCCGGTCACCGACGTGTCGGCGGGAATCGTCTCCTTGACGGTCAGGTTCCCGACCGCGGCGCCGCCGACCGAGACGTCGTAGCTCCCGGCGGCCGGCGCCGGTCCGGACAGGGTCACCTCGGTCGTCTCGCCCGCCGGCACCTCGACCGTCCGGGAGGCGACGGCGGTCCCGTCGAGCGTGAGGTTCAGCGTCGCGCTCCGGGCCGCCGTGCCGGCGTTCTCGACGGTGGCGGTCGCCTCGACCGGGTCGCCGGTGGCCACCGTCCCGCTCTCGAGCGACGCGTCGCCGACCGCGAGCGGGCTGTTCGCGCCGACCGCGAGCGTCCCGAGGCCGTCGGCGGTGGCGCGCAGGCGGTACCTGTCGCCGGTCGCGGCCACGACCGACGCGTCCACCGGCTGCCAGCCGGCGTCGTACCGGTAGACCGCGACGTCGTCGCCGGCGGACAGTCCGCCGAGCGCGGACCGATTCACCGTGAACTCGACCGTCGCGTTCGCCACCGCGGTGTCGAGGTACTTCGCGTCGAGGTCGAGGTACGCCAGCGTCTCGTCGGGCGCGTCGAGTTCGGCGACACCCTTCGGGACGGTCGCCCCGGCCGCGCTCTCGAAGGCGACGTGGGTGTCGTCGTCCCGGAGGTCGAGCGCCAGGCGCTCGAAGCCGACGCCGGTCTCCTCGGTCGCGTCGCTCTCGGGCAAGTCGGCCTCGACGGTCTCGTCGCTCCGGGCGTTGCGCACGTCGACGAGCGCGCTGTTCGGACCGGCTTTCTCGGTCTGGATGACGACCGGCGGCGGGCCGAGGCTCGTTCCGCCGCCGCCACCGCCGGAATCGCTGAGGGCTTTTCGGTCCTCGGACGAGTCGTCCCCGCCGGATTGCGAGGAGTCCCGCTCCTCGACCGCGATGCTCGCGGACTCGCTGGCGGTCTGTCCGTCTTCGTCGACGACCGTCACGGTCGGCTCGTAGGTGTCGGCGCTCTCGTAAGTGTACGACACCGTGGCTTCGTCGGTGGTGTTGCGGTCGACCTCGCCGTCACCGTCGAAGTCCCACCGGTACTCCCTGATCTCGCCGTCTTCGTCGCTCGACCCGCTCGCGTCGAGGGTGACCGAGTCCCCGACGTCGGCCTCGTCGGGCACCGAGAGCGACGCGCTGGGCGCGGCGGTCACGGAGACGGTGGTCCAGTTGCTCTCGACCGCGCGTCCGGCGGCGTCGCGGACCGTGAGTTTGACCGAGGCGTCGCCGACCTCGTCGAACTGGTAGCTCGCGCTACGACCGGTCGCGTCATCGACGTTCCCGTTCTGCCGGAAGCTCCAGACGTAGTCCAACGACCCGCTACTGTTGTCCCTCGCGCTTGCCGACACGTCGAGCGTTCCGCTGACCGACACCTCGCTCGGGACGTCCGTACTTTCGATGACGGGATCGTCCCCGGGCGTGACGTCGACCGCCACGCTGTCGGTGTCGGTGTTGCCGTTGGTGTCGGTGACGGTGAGGTTGACCCGGTATTCGCCCGACGACTCGAAGGTGACGTCGGCCTCGGGGGTGCTCGCGTCGTCGTCGCTTACGGTACCTGCGCCCGAGGGCACGCTCCACTCGTAGGTGTCGACGCTCGCGTTCCCGTCGCTGCTATCGCTTCCGTCGAGAGTTATCGGCGCGCCCGCCTCGACCTGTGTCGGGGAGGCCTCCGCCGCGGCGCTCGGGTCGTCCTGCGCGAGGACGGTCACCGATTTCGTGACGGTATCGGTCCGGCCGGTCGCATCGGTCACCGCCAGGGTGACGTCGTAGGTGCCCGGCGAGTCGAACGCGTGCCGAGTCCGGTCGCCGGTCTTCGTCGTCCCGTCGACGGACCACTCGTAGCCGTCGATCACCCCCGAGTTGTCGGAACTGGCCGACCCATCGAGGGTGACCGTCTCGCCGGCGACGAGGTGGTCGGCGTCGCCCGCGTTGTCGTCCACGCCGAAGTCGGCCGTCGGCGGTTCACCGGCTTGCACTTCGACCGTCGTCGCCGCCTCTTGGGTCCCGCCGCCGGTGACCAGCGTCACTGTCGCCTCCATCTCACCGTCGGTCTCGTACGCGTGGGAGACCGACGCGTCGGTGGTGTTCTGCTCGACCGCCCCGTCGCCGTCGAAGTCCCACTGGTACTGGTCGGCGTCGCCGTCGACGGTGAAGGTGACGCTCTGGCCGACCTCGGGGGTGGTCGGACTCGCCTCGAAGTTTCCGCTGAAGCAGTTCGCGCCGCGCTCGATGACGACCGACCGGTTCATCCGGAGCTCCTCCATCGTGCCGTTCATGTCGTCGTGTCCCGTGTTGCTCCGGACCTCCCACGCGTCGACGTTCCGGAACGACTCGGGTTCGATGGTGACGCTCTCGTCCTCGGCGAGATTCTGCATTCCGCGGTACGCGCCGCCGTCGTTGCCGCCCGGCCCCCAGAACCAGTTGACGTTGAACTCCCCGCCCGAGAACTCGCGGAGCGGCCGGGACTCGTACTCGGCCTCGCGGTGGCCGTACCGGGTGCCGTCGCCGTCGGTGTACACGTCGTCCATGTTCTGCCGGGGGTACATGTCGTCGATGTAGGCCCACTCGCCCTCTGGGAGGTTCCGGAACTGCCACGTTGCCTCACCGCCTCCGGGCGAATCCACGTGGAACCCGTCGCCGGCGATGCCGCCGTAGATTCCGTTGTACTTCCGGTGGGAGGCCGTCGGATACTCGTCGTCGTTCATGCGGTCGTGTCTGACGACGAGGCTGACCTCGCCGTTCGCGTTCTCGTAGAAGAACATGTGGCTCTCGCCGTTGTCGGACCAGTTGTAGAGCCCGTAGGTGCCGTAGTTCCAGTTCTCGTACATGTACGGGGTGTTGAGATACGGCGCGTAGTACTCGGTCTGTCCGCGCCCGTCGTCGTGGTACCGGTAGTCCATGATGGACTCGATGCTCTCGAACCCGTCCCAGTCGGGGTCCCGGTACGGTCCCGTCACGTCGCCGACCGTGTTCGTCCCTCGCACCTCCACCTCCGGGACCATCTTGGGGTGGTCGTGGCTGTACGCCTTGATCTCGTAACAGAGGTCCGTGCCGGGTTGCCGCACGGTGTACACCGGCGCGTCGTGGTGGTCGGCGCTCGCCGTCCCGACCAGCCCCGCGAGGCCGGGCGGGAGTACCGACGCGACCAGCAGCACCGTCAATCCCAGGCTCAGAACCGCGGTTCTATCGAGATTCATCTCGCGCTTATCGTCCGTATCCCGGTATTTCCCTTTGTTATGGCCTCTCTGTCCGGAATTCTGGCCGCGGCTACGGTCGCGTAGCCGGCGCGTACGCGCCCGACCGACGCGAATCGCGCTGTCACAGGCGACGCTTACGTGCGGTGCGTCGCTTGGGGTGGCCGGTCAGCGACCGGCCGAGCAGTTCGGGGTTTTCGCGAAAGAGATTCCACACCCGGAAAGCGACGAACGCCAGTCCCGGCTGGCCGGTTGTTCTCGCTGGCCGATGCCGCGGCGTCTCGCGCCGACCAACTGTCGTACCGGGCACGGGCGACCGAAGAAAGCAGCCGACGCGGGGTCGCGCCGCAGGGGTCAGTCGCGCTGGACCTCTATCTCGTTGCCGGAGAACTCGTTGTCCGCGAGCGTAACGGTCTGGTTTATCGCCGAGACGCCGACCAGGTTGTCCTCGACGGTGCTGTTCTCGACGGTGGCGCTCGTGGCGTTCTCCAGCCGGACCCCGAAGGCGTTCGAGTAGGTCCTCACGTCGCGGACGGTCGCCGACCCGCCCTCGACGAGCACGCCCGCGTGCCAGTCGTCGACTTCGACGTTCCGGATCACGACGTTCTCGGTGTCGACGGCCGCGATGCCCTTGGTGTCGCTCACGCCCCGGCCGTCGACGAGGTGGCCCCCGCCGTCGAGGGTCACCCCGTCGGCGGTGATCCTGATGCAGGACTTCGAGATGGGCGTCTTGCCGCCGTTCTCGATGTCGGACGTCAGGACGTACTCGCCGGGCTGGTCGATGGTCGTGCAGGAACTGATCTGCGTCTGGGCCGCGTCGGTCGCCGCCGCGCCGTGGAGGGTCGCGGTCGTCAGCGCCGCGCCGCCGCAGACCGCGACGAACGCGACGGCGAGGACGCCGAGCGCCCGGAGGTCTCGGAGAGTCACGGTTCCGGCCACGACGGAGGGACAGTTAAGCCCTCTTGCCGGTTCACGCGCGAACGGCGACGAACGGAACGGTAAGGGCAGGGTACTCCCGGTCCGTCGCCGTGCTCCTGGGTCGCGTCGAAAGCGTGTCGCGGCGACGGCGTCCCGACGGCGGACGCGAACCGCCCGCTCTCTGGCGAGGGCCTACGGCGCGGCAGTCTCGCTCGCCGCCATCTCGCGGCATCTCCGAGCCTTCACGTCCGCGTCTCCGCGCCGTACGGTCCCTGGATTTGCACGTCTCTGTCCGTGCCCGCGAGGCCGCCTCCCGACCGCGACCGGGTCACCGTCGGTCCGCGTTCCCGGCGCTGACACCAGGTCGGCGTCGCGTCCGGGACTCAGCGCCCGTCGGTCCGGCAGTCCTCGCAGACGGCCACCTCGGCCGAAATCGCTCCGTCTCCGTGGCCGACAGGCAAGACCGTAATCGGCACGTACTCCCGGCAGTACGCACAGCGTTCGATGGCCGCGATTCCCGTGTCCATACCTCCCTCTCATACCCCCACTACTCAAATTTTACTCCGGCTGTCAGCCAATAGATGTAAATCTTGTGGCCAATTGTTGGAAAAACAACGTGGTGTTCAATGGAATATATACATCTTTTATAGCACAACTCGTTTATTCCCCGTGTCCCTACAGGCGATGGATGACTGACCCCGAGGACGCTCTGGACGCCGACCCGGCGGGTGGGGACCCGGCCGACCCCGACCCGCCGGGCGAGGACCCCGCCGACGCTGCACCGTCGGACGAGGACGACGGACCGGTCGACGTCGAGGACTTCCACGACGCCGTCGAGCAGTTCGGCCGCCCGGTCGTCACCGCCGGGGAGGTCGCACGGGCGCTCGACCGCTCGCAGGCCGAGACCGACGACGCGCTCGCCGGCCTCGCGGAGGGCGAGGGCGTCGAGCGGCTCGACGTGTCGAACGACCCCGTGGTCTGGTACCCGACCGATTGGGGGAAGCTGGCCGACCGCGAGCGCGTCGTCGTCTTCCCGAAGCGCCGGGAACTGGTGGTCGACCAGCCGACCCAGTTCACCCGGGCCCAGCTCTCGCAGTTCGCCCACCTGGTCGACACCACCCGCGACGGCGGATACATGTACGAGATCCGCCAGGAGGACGTCTGGGCCGCGCCGTTCGACGACTTCGAGGGACTACTCGGCACCGTCCGGGACGTGCTGCCCGAGCGGTCGCCCCACCTCGAGGAGTGGATCGAGAGCCAGTGGAAGCGCGCCCGACAGTTCGTCCTCCGGACCCACGAGGACGGCTACGTCGTGCTGGAGGCCGCCAGCGAGGACCTGATGGGCAACGTCGCGCGCCAGAAGCTCGACGAGGACCACCTCCGGGCGCCCATCTCGGACACCGAGAGCTGGGTCGCCGAGGAGTCGGTCGCGGCGGTCAAGCGCGTCCTCTACGAGGCCGGCTACCCGGTCCGCGACGAGCGCGACCTCGAGACCGGCGAGGAGCTGGACGTCGAGCTCCGACTCGACCTCAGGGAGTACCAGCAGGAGTGGGTGAACGAGTTCGTCCGGTCGAAGTCCGGCGTCCTGGTCGGCCCGCCGGGCAGCGGGAAGACGGTGGCGGGGATGGGCGCGATAGAGGCCGTCGGGGGCGAAACCCTGATCCTGGTGCCGGGCCGCGAACTTGCGAGTCAGTGGCACGACGAACTGCTGGCCCACACCACCCTGACGCCCGACCAGATCGGCGAGTATCACGGCGGGACCAAGGACGTCCGGCCGGTGACCATCGCAACCTACCAGACCGCCGGGATGGACCGCCACCGTCAGCTGTTCGACAGCCGCGAGTGGGGGCTCATCGTCTACGACGAGGTCCACCACGTTCCGTCCCGGGTGTTCCGGCGGTCGGCGGACCTCCAGAGCAAGCACCGGCTGGGGCTGTCGGCGACGCCGGTCCGCGAGGACGAGAAGGAGGAGGAGATATTCACCCTCATCGGCCCGCCCATCGGCACCGACTGGGACGCGCTGTTCGACGCGGGCTACGTCCAGGAGCCGGAGGTCCAGATCCGCTACGTGCCGTGGGACGACGAGACCTACCGCCACGAGTACGGCAGCGCCGACGGCCACGAGAAGCGCCAGCTCGCCGCGAGCAACCCGGCGAAGCTCCGCGAAATCAGACACCTCCGGGCCGAGCACCCCCACGCGAAGGCGCTGATCTTCGTCGAGTACCTCGACCAGGGCGACGAACTGGCCGAGGCGCTCAACGTCCCGTTCATCTCGGGCGAGATGCGCCACGCCCGGCGCGAGCACCTGCTCCAGGAGTTCAAGTCGGGCGACCGCGACACCCTCGTGGTCTCGCGGGTCGGCGACGAGGGCATCGACCTGCCCGACGCCGAACTCGCCGTCGTCGCCTCCGGGCTCGGCGGCTCCCGCCGGCAGGGCGCCCAGCGCGCCGGCCGGACGATGCGCCCGACCGGCAACGCCCGGATGTACGTGCTGGCGACCCGCGGCACCACCGAGGAGGACTTCGCCCGCCGCCGGATGCAGCACCTCTCGGCGAAGGGCGTGCGGGTCACCGAGCGGAGCGCGGAGGCGGTCGAGGACCGCCGGCCGTAGTCGAGGCTGCTGCCGTCCGTAACCAGAGTTACCGGGGCGAATCGGCCGAATAACGATGGCCGTCGGGGTCGAAGCGCCGGCATGCGCCGCGCGACACTTGCGGTCGCCACGCTGCTCGCGGTCGCCGCGGTTTCGCCGACCCTCGGGAACGCCGTTCAGGATTCAGGAGACCCCGAGCGAATCGACTCCTGCACCACCATCGACGACCCCGGCCGGTACGCGCTGGTCGACGACGTCCGGAACGCCTCGGCCGGCCAGTGTATCCGCATCCGGGCGAGCGACGTCGTGCTCGATGGCCGGGGCCACCTCGTCGACGGCCGAGGCTCCTTCGGCACCGCCGGAGTCGCGGTCGGCGCGTGGGCCCGCCCCGTCTCGAACGTCACCGTCCGGAACCTGACGGTGGCCGACTGGGACGACGGGGTCCGGCTGACCGAAGCCGACCGCGGCGCGTTTCTCGACGTCACCGCGATCAGAAGCAGGGTCGGGGTTCGGCTCTACTCGTCGAGCCGGAACCGACTCGCGGACGTGCGCGCGAGCGACAACGCGGTCCACGGGCTCTCGCTGCTGGACGACAGCGACGGGAACCGCGCATCGAACGTCACCGCCGCCGGCAACGCGCTGTTCGGCGTCCACCTCGGCGCCGACTCCTCCGGGAACCGGGTCGAGAACGCGATCGCCCGCGCCAACGAGTACGGCGTCGTGGCGGTCGGCGCCGACGGGAACCATATCGTCGGCGGCCGCGCGACCGGGAATCGAATCGCTGGCGTGTGGCTCTCTGCCGCCGACGATACCCGGGTCGCGGACCTCCGGCTCTCCAACCGGTTCTACGGGGTCTTCGTCGCCGACGGTTCGACGAACAACTCGCTGGCGGGGAACCGCGCCGTCGACAGCGCGGTCGGATTCCGCCTCCGGAACGCCGACGGGAACCGCCTCCGGGACAACCGGGCGTCGGGCAACCGCGACGGCGTCCTGCTCGTCGAGAGCGACCGGAACGCGGTGGTCGACAACCGCATCACCGACAACCGGCGGGGCGTCTCGCTGCTGGCCGCCGACGACAACCGCTTCCGCGGGAACGCCGTGCGCGACAACCGCCGGAACTTCGTGGTGGCCCGCGGGAGCGAGAACAACAGCGTGCCGGCGTGAAAACCGGACCTCTGTGGGAGCGCTTTCTCACCCGAAGCTACTTCGGCGCGCGCTGGCGGACCCTCGTGGTCCGTCACGCCGTGCGAGGGACGAGGAGCGCAGGCCTTTGGCCGAGCACCGCAGGAGGCTGGGGAGGCGTGAGGCGGTTGCGGGGCGGTGCTGTGCGGGACATCTGTGACGGCAGTAGCTAGCTTCTCCTGTCCTATCCTCGGTATCGGTCTGTCCCGTACCAGACCATCAACCGACCGATTTCCCCGAACTCGACATTTAAGTCGACCGCCGTACAACCCCGACCCGCATGACCGAGAGCCCGTTCGACACCACCTTCCGCGTCGGCGAGGTGCTCGACGCCGAGTCGTTCCCCGAGACGAACAAGCCGGAGATGGCCATCCTGCAGATCGACCTGGGCGACGAGGAGGTCCAGTCGGTGGCCCAGACCGGGTACAACTACGACCCCGACGACCTCGTGGGCCGGCAGGTGCTCTGCGCGACGGACCTCGGCTCGGTCCGCATCGCGGGCGAGAAGAGCGAGGCGCTGACGGTCGGCGTCCCCGACGAGGAGGGCCACCCGGTGCTGGTCGGCCCCGACGAGGACGTGCCGCTCGGCGGCGAACTGTACTGACCCGGCCGTCGGGAGTCCCGGTCTTCGACCGTCGGCGTGTCCCGTCGGACTACTCCCCCGCTTCCGAGCCGCTCCCGAAGGCGTGGCGCTTGATCTTCGTCGCCCACTGGGGCCACTCCTGACGCTGTTCGAGCTCGGAGACGTCGTCCTCGCCCGACATCGCCTTGATGGCCCTCGCGTCGCTCTTGTGCCAGACCGAGCCGTCCTCGTGGAATAGCCCGTTGATGATGCCGCGCTTGCGCATATACCGGACGTAGGCGGGTTTGACCATCAGCGACCAGAAGAAGTTGCCCACGCCGTGCTGGTGGATGACCGGCGCGAGCGAGTCGTAGTCGGGCTGCCAGTTGTCGACGACCCCGGTCTCGCCCCAGCCGAAGTTCGCGACCTTCTGCCACTCGCTCAGGTACACCGGCATGTCGAGGTCCTCGCCGAGCCGAATCGCCTCCGGAAGCAGCTCGTGGTACATGTCGGGTTCGTTCGGGAAGTTGTAGTGGAACTGGAGCACGTCGGCGCCCCAGTCGACGTAGTCGGCGTTGTTGGCCAGGCTGGTCGACCCGACGGTCAGCGGGACCGACCCGCGGTTCTCGGCCATGGTCTCGAACATGCCGGCGGCGAACCGCTTCATCGTCGGGAGCCACCCCGGTTCGTTCATCGCCTCGATGGCAAGCAGCCGGTCGTCGTCCTTCCACCGGTCCATGAACCACCGGACGTACCCTCCGGGTTCGTCCCACCGGTCGGGGTTCTGCATGACGTCGCTCGACGGCGACTGGACCGGCGGCGCGGTCAGCGGGTCGGTGGCGTGGAGGTTCTCCTCGGACGGCTCCTTGCCCACGCTCTCGAACAGGCCGAACAGCACCTCCATTCCGCGGTCGTCGGCCGCGGTCAGGAAGTGCTCGATGGACCGCTCGAGCGCCTCGGCGTCGGCGAGCCACTGCTCGTAGCTGATCCACGTCCGGATGGCGTTGATGTTCACCCGGTCGGCGTACCCCAGGTCGCGCTCGATGACGCTCTCGTCGTAGTCGTGCCACATCTGGAACGTGTTCCACGCGCGTGCGGGGACGTACAGCGCGCCCCGGACGTCGATCGGTTCGGCGTCGGCCTGCGCCGGCTCCTCGGTCGTCGTCGCCTCGGTCGTCGGGTCGGGGGTCGCGGAGGTCGGCGTGCCGCTGGCCCCGCTCCCGGTGTCGTTGCGCCGCCGCCGACTCCCGAAGGGGGCGGCGCAGCCCGCCGTACCGAAGAGTCCGACCGACGCGCTGGCCCCCAGAAACTGCCGACGAGTCTGCCGACTGGTCATTGGAACCCGCCACGGGACCGCCGGGTGTAAAAGTGTCCTTACGTTGCGCCGGAGGGTCCCGGTTACACGCCGCATAACGAGGAGTTTCCGGGCACGTCGGCCGCCGGTCGCCGGGTTCAAATCCACCTCGGAGAATCGTCGTGTCGCGCGGGCGCCCGACACATCGGGGCGCCGACAGCGTCTCGAATCGCGGTCGCGTCGGTCGGTTCCGTTCGATGCGGCTTCAGTCGGTCCCTCCGCCCGATGCCGGATTATCGCGTCCCTCGGAGGACGATCTCGGCGTCGCACTCGGGACAGGCGCCGCGGTCGGCGTCGAACTCGGTCTCGCAGAACGGGCAGACGTGGGCGTCGTCTCGATCGGCGTCGCTCGACGCCGAGTCGTCGTCCGTCGACTCCTCGCCGTCGGACGCGGCGTCGGTCGCCGAGTCGCGGTCGGTCGACGGCCTGGAGTCGGTCTCCGCTCCCGGCTCGTCGTCGGTTAGCGTGGCGTCCTCTCCCCCTCGCAGTCCGCGCGTGATGTCTTTCAGGTCCATGCCATCGGGTCCTCTGGGCTCCGTTTCCATTGTTATGGCGGGCCTTCCCGGCCGTAAGGACCGCCTATCGGCTGCGAACGCGGGAAGGGGCCGTCGATTCCGGCCCAAAGGCGCCGCCGTGCCGAAGGGTCCGAGCGCGCCAACGCCGAGCCTCCGCCCGTCGCAGGGGTCGAGGACCGCCTCACGCGAGGCGGTCGAGCCCCCGGAGGGTGGCCCGGGCCGCGGCCAGCGCCACCAGGGGCAGCGCGGCGACCGCGCCGACCACCGTGGCGGTGGCGCCGAGCAGGGCGGGCAGGCCGAGGAGGGCCGACGGGCCAGCGGGCAGGTTCGTCACGACGACGCCGAGCAGTACCGCGGCGGCCGCGGTGCCGACTGCGAAGGCGGCGGCCGCTGCGACCAGGACGGCCGCCCGCTCGGCGGACCGGCCGGTCGCGGCGAGCGCTCGCGCGGCGGCGTCTCGCAGCGTCGTTCTCGTGGGCAGTTCGGTCGTGTGCAGCGTGTGTCGCATCGGTCTGAGTCGAGTCGAATCGGTTCGGTGAGCGAGTGGTGCGTCGGGTCCGCGCGGCGCGCCGGAGCGTCGACGATAGCGTCGGCGTCGGCCGGACTCCGGTCCCGGTCGGCGGTCACGCCGAGCGGTCGGTCTCGACGGCGGTGACGGCCCGGACGCCGAACTGGTCGGCGACCGTCTCCCGGACCGCGGCCCGCTCGTCCTCGACCGAGTCGTCCAGCCGGACGTGGAGCCGGACCGAGGCGTCGACCCGGAGGTCGTTGAGCGTCGGGGTGACCCCCGAGATGTCGACGACCTCCGTGCGGTCGACCGCGGCGCTCCGGGCCAGGACGTCGGCGATGCCGTCCTGGAGGGTGCCGTCGCCGCCGCGGGGGACGTGTACTTCGAGGTCTGCCGTCGCGTCGATTGTCGGGTCGGTCATGGGTCGTGTCGTTGGTGTGGTCGGTGTGGCGTTCGGCGGGTCGGTGCGATCAGGGTCGTCGGGTGCGTGCTGGGCCGGTCACGGATTTCGGGTGCGTCGGTCGCAGTGCGTTGTTCGTCGGTGCGGTCGGGTCGCGTCGATGCGGTCGCGGTCGGTGCCTCCCGGCGAGCTCTCGCCCGCGGCCGCCGGCGGCGGCGCCGTCGGGAGCGCAGATGCGTCTGGTCGATGGGTGGCCGACTCGCGACGGCGAGTCGCGGTACCGGGTCGGTGCGCCGGAGAAGGACGTGGCCGAACGGACCACGCGCCCGACGCACGCGGCTCGCTTCCGAGTCGTGGGTTCGGGAGGAAGCGAGCCGACCCGGCGTCGCGTTGCCGACGGAACCGTTCCGTCGGCGGCCGCGGACGCCCTACGCGGTCGGGGTGGTCCGTTCGAGGCGATACGTACTATCGCCCATGTGGGTCCCCCGCTCGGCATCGGCCACCGGGATACTCCCGGCGGCGTTCCCGAACGCCTTCACCCCGGACGCGGCGCTTGCGGCGAAGCTGCCGAAGGCGCGTGCCCGGAGTGGGGGACAGTTCATGGGTGTATCACCTCGCGCGCCCGGTCGGTCCGGGCGGCTGAAGTGTTCAGTGCTATAACCGGTTCCGTATTAAAACTGGCTGAGCAGTGTTACCTCTTCACATGAATCCTCTGCAGACGCCCGGCCCGGGTCAACTTTTATGATTGTTACTATCTAACAATGGTTCAGGAACGACTCACATGGCCGAAACTGCCTACCTGACGAGCGCCCTCGCGACCGGCGCCGTGCTGCTCGCGGTCTGGGCGTTCGTCGGCAGGATGGAGAACTGGCGAAGCTACGACCCCGCGGACGGGACGGCGCGCGACCTGCCGCGGTCGGCGGACGCGAGCGAGTCGGTCGGGACCTGGATCGCCGGGTTCTTCGCGCTGGTCCTGGTCGCCGGCGGCGGCGCGGTGCTGCTCGTCAGCGACGCCGGCTTCGCGGCCGCCGTCGGCAGCTGGACGGCCATCGCGCTGGTGTTCGCCGTCCTGCTCGTCGGGTTCCTGCTCTGGGGAACCTACAGCTCCGCGCGGTTCCGCGGGCTGGCGAGCGCGCAGGCGGCGCTCCTGAGCCTGTGGGTGTTCGGCTCGCTGTTCGTGGCCGGCGTCACCGTCAAACTCGTCCTCGGTGGGTGACCGTGTCGGTCGCCGACTCGGAGGTGCGGGTGCCCGACGGCGAGACGCCGACCCGGTGCCCCCACTGCCGCCGGCCGTTCCGGAGCGAGCGACTGCTCGCGCTCCACGTCGGTGATCTCCACACCGAGGCCTGCTCAGTCGACCAGCGCGAGGCCTACGAGGACGCGCTGGAGGCCGAGCGCGAGGACCTGTTCCTCTACCACCTCAAGGTCGTGGCGGCGCTGGTCGCGGTGTACGCCTTCCTCCTGCTGTCGTACATGGCGGTGTCGGCGATGCAGGCGCCGGGATGACCGGCCGAGGACCGGCTCCGGCCGCCAGTTCAGGTGGGGTCGAACGCGTACGCCCGGTCGGCCGCGTCCGACCGCCGCGTCACGGCCAGCAGCGCCCCGTCGGCAACCGTCAGCCCGCCGGTCGGCGTGCCGGGGATATCGCGCTTCCACCGCGGTTTCGGCCCGTCGCTGAAGAGCCCGTCGCTCCCGCCGAGCGGGTAGGCGGCGAGGTAGCCGCCCTCCGAGTCGTCCTCGTGCTCGTCGCCGACGTAGAACGTGTCGCCGGCCGCGGCGGGGGCACAGCTGGCGCCGCCGGAGCGCGACCACCGCTTCTCGCCGTCCCGGAGGCCGATGCTCGCCGTCGATGAGAGGTTCGTCCCGACGACACGGGAGCCGGCCAGGAGCAAGTCGTTGGCGGTGAACGCCGCCCGCCACCGGCTCGTCCCGGCGTGGGAGCCGTTCTGGAGTCGGTAGACGTGGTCGCCGAACACCGAGACGAGGACCGATCCGCCGTCCTCTATCGCGAGGTCCTGGACGCCGCCCGCGACCCGGCGCCGCCAGAGCGGGTAGAACGCGTCGCCGTCGTCGTACAGCTCGTAGACCTGGCCGCCGTTCGTCCCGACGACGACCGTTATCCGGTCCGTCGCGAGCGCGGTGACCTCGCCGACCGCGTCGTAACTGCGCTCGACCGCGCCGTCGGCGACTCCGACGACGTACACGCGACCGGTGTCGTCGCCGGCGTAGACCCGCTTCCCGTTGTGGCTCGGCACGATTGCGGCCTGGACCGACCCGCGGGTCTCGACCGACCACCTGACGTCGCCGGTCTCGGCGTCGAGCGCCCAGACGCCGTCGTCGTCCGCGAAGCCGGCGTAGGCGGTCCGCTCGTGGACCGTGGGCGAGCACGCCCACGACTGGTCGGAGGGCGAGAACGACCACAGTTCGTCGCCGGTCGTCAGGTCGAGCGCGACGAGGCCGTCGATGGCCGGCACGAAGGCGGTCCCGTCGGCGACCACCGGCCGGCCGTTCGCGCCGGGGATCTCCACCTGCCAGCGCTCGGTGACGCCGGTCCGCGGGGCGACGGCGTCCCGACTGTAGGCGGCCGACCAGCGGTCGTAGTCGGGAAATCGCCACTCGGTCGCGTCGTCTGTTCCGGGAGAGAACGACGCGTCGGTGTCTCCCCGGCCCGTACAGCCCGCGAGGGCCGCGCTGCCGGCGGCGGCGACGGCGAGGAACTGCCTGCGTGAGGAGGGCATCGCCCGAAGGATTCCACCGGAGAAGCAAAATCTTTGTGACACGCCGAGGCCGAATCCGAGCCGCGATGCGGACCGGTCCCGCCCAGAGCGGAACGGTCCAGTTCCGCGACGGTCGAATCGGCGCGGGGACCGGAGTCCCGGCCCCTCAGAGTATCGAGTAGGCTGCCGCGGTCGTCAGCGCCAGCGCCGCTAACAGGCCGACGAACATCGTGAACGATACCGACCGGGGCTCCCACTTGAGGTGCTGGTAGTACCACGCGACCATCACCGCCTTCACGAACGACAGCGCGATGATGACCCAGAACGCGGTCCAGTACGGCAGGCCGCCCGACTGTTCGACGAGCAGCTGGACGGTCGCGAAGGCGAACAGTACGACGTATATCGCGGTGTAGAGTTTGAGTCGTGTCATGGTCACAGGATGTAGAACAGCGGGAACAGGAACAGCCACACGATGTCCACGAAGTGCCAGTACAGCCCGAAGTACTCGACCGGCCGGTCGTCGTCGAGGTACGCGCCGTTCCACGCCCGCACCAGGAGGTAGAGCGTGACCACCAGCCCCGCGATGACGTGGAGCCCGTGCAACCCGGTGGTCAGGTAGAACGTCGACGAGGCCACGTTCGTGCCGATGTCCCAGCCCTGCGGGAACGCCTCGGTGTGGACGTGGAACAGGTGGAGCCACTCCAGAGCCTTGTTGACGAGGAACGCGACCCCGAGCACGAACGTCGTCGCCAGCGACGCGACGAGTCCGAGTCGGCTCCCCTTCTCGGCGGCCACCAGCGCGAGAACGACCGTGAAACTGCTCGTCAGCAGGATGTAGGTGTTGATGAGCCCCGGCAGCGGGACGTGGGCCGCGGGAATCAGGTGGTGCCAGTCGGTCCACCCCTCTGCGACCCGGATGAAGGCGTACGAGCCGATGAACGCCCCGAACAGCACCACGTCGCTGGCCAGGAACAGCCACATGCCGAGCTTGGTGTTCTCGACGGCCTCGAACGGCCAGCTCTCGCCGAACGGCTCGGTCAGCCCGTGGAACTCCTCGCCGGCCATCCGGACCAGGGTCCACAGGAGCGCAAGCAGGCCGCCGACCGTCAGCGCGAGGTAGCCCGCGCCTTCGAGCCCGGCGGGATAGCTCGCGTCCTGCATCCCCGACATGCCGAGCAGCAGCACGAACGACGCGATTCCGATGGCGAACGGCCAGATGCTGGCGTGGCTCTCGGACTCGGACTCCTCGCCCGCGACCGCGGCGGCCTCGACGTCGGCCTCGATCGCTCCGCCGTCGGAGGCGGTCCGCGGGTCGGGGTCGCCGGGCTCGCGCTCTCCTCCGTTCGCGACGCCCGCGCCCGGCCGGAACTCGAGCGACCCGCTGGAGAACGACGGCCGGCCGGGGAAGTTCTCCAGCGGCGGCGGCGAGGGGACGGCCCACTCGGTCGTGGTCGAGTACCGCCAGGGGTTGTCGCCGGCCTCCTCGCCCGACCACAGGCTGACCGCGAGGTTGTAGAACATCACCAGGAACGACGCGCCGAGGACGAACCCGCCCACGGTCGCCAGCTGGTGCAGGCCGACGAACGCCTCGGGGTAGACGAAGTCCCGGCGGGGCGTCTCCCACGCGATGAACATCGGGAAGTACAGGAGATTGAAGCCGACGAAGTACAGCGCGAAGTGGACCTTCCCGAGGAACTCGTCGTACATCTTCCCGGTCATCTTCGGGTACCAGTAGTAGAGACCCCCGACGAGCGCGGTGACCCCGCCCACCATCACGTAGTGGAAGTGGGCGACGACCCAGTAGGTGCCGCGGAACTCGTAGTCGAGCACGACCGCACCGAGGAACACGCCCGTGATGCCCCCGAGGATGAACAGGATGAGCGCGCCGAACGAGAACAGGAACGGCGTGGTGAACCGGACCTTCCCCTTGACGGTGGTGTAGATGAGCGCGAACACCATCAGGTCGAACGGCAGCGAGATGCCGATGGTGGTCGCCATGAACAGCGTCTTGATCTGGAGGTTGATGCTGGTCAGGAACATGTGGTGCATCCAGACCAGGAAGCTCTGGAGCGCGACCAGCACCATCGCGGCGATGAACCACTTCCGGCCGACGAGCCGCCGTCCGGTGAACGTCTGGAAGCACTCGGCCATCACGCCGAGCGCCGGGAAGAAGACGATGTACACCTCGGGGTGGCCGAAGAACCAGAACAGGTGGGCCCACAGCAGCGACCCGGCGTGACCCGTGGCCGCGAAGTACTGGGTGCCCAGCAGGCGGTCGGCCGACAGTATCATCAGCGCCGCCAGCAGCGCCGCGAACGCGAACAGCATCATCCAGGTCGTCAGCAGGATGGTCCACGTGAACAGCGGCATCCGCCGGAGGGTCAGCCCCTCGGCGCGCATCCGGTGCATCGTCGTCAGGAAGTTCACCGACCCGACGGTCACCGAGGCGGTGAACATCAGGAGCGCCAGCACCGCGGTGCTCGCGCCGATGTTCGGGGTGTACACCGGGAGGTTCAGCGGCGCGTACATCGTCCAGCCCCCCGCGAAGGTGCTGCCCTGGAAGAACGAGACGCCAAGCAGGACGCCCGAGAACAGGTAGAGCCAGTACGACAGCGCGTTCAGCCGCGGGAACGCGAGGTCCTTCGCACCGATCTGGAGCGGGACCACGTAGTTGGCGAACCCGAACGCGAACGGCGAGAGGAACCAGAAGATCATGATGAGGCCGTGGGCCGAGACGGCCTGGTTGTACTGGAGCGGTTCGAGCAGGCCCGCGCCCGGCGTCCAGAGCTGGAGCCGCATCAACAGTGCGAGCACGCCGCCGAACACCAGGAAGAACAGCGCCGTGACGGTGTAGAGCACGCCGACGTCCTTGTGGTTGGTCGTGACCAGCCACCGCTTGACGCTGCCGGGGTCGGGCAGGTCGTGGTGGTGGTCGGCGCCGTGGGACGCGTCGGCGTAGCCGCCGTCCGACGCCGCGCCGCCGTCGGCTGGCGCGCCACCGTCGCGTACGTCCTCGTCGCTCATGCGACCACCCGCTGCGGATTCGCTACCTGCCCGGTCCGGGCGCTACCCGCGACTGACGGCGCGTCGAGCGCGGAACTGTTCGACGACGACTCGTTCTGGCTCGTGGTGTTCGCGTACCAGGACTCGTACTCGTCGGGCTCCATCACCACGACCTCGGCGGTCATGTACGAGTGGCCCCGGCCGCAGAGCTCGAAGCACCGGGCCTCGTAGGTCCCGGTCTCGTTCGTCTCGAGCCAGGTGTCGGTCCGCTGACCCGGAATCGCGTCGGTCTTCACTCGCAACCCGGGCACCCCGAACGTGTGGAACACGTCGTCGGAGGTGACGTTGAGACGGACCGTCTCGCCCGCGGGTACGCGCAACGTGCTGGCGGTGTGGCCGTTGGGGTAGACGAACTCCCAGCCGAACCGGAAGCCGACCACCTCGACCTCGAGTCCCCGCTCGCCCTCGCCGGGCGAGTCGGCCTCCACGTACAGCAGCGTCCCGTAGGTCCACGCGATGAGCGAGACCACGATCACCGTGCTGAGGCCGAACGAGACGAACAGCTTCCGCCCGCCACCGCCGCCGGACGGCAGTTCGCCCAGATCGGGAACGTCGTCGTCGACCGACCGGCCGTCTCCGTCGCGGTACTTGTAGGCGTTGTACACCATGTAGCCGATGACGACGACGCCGACGAGCGTCCCCAGAACCAGGAACACCGTGAATATTCGTTGGAACACCTCTACTCTCGTCCCCTTCGGGATTATCCCGGACTGGGCCGGGAAGGCGCGAACGGCGACGAGTAACGCTCCGGCCAACTGAACCATGGGTGGTGATAACACGCTTCATATACTTATTGGTTCCCCACTATTTTATGTTACATAGAGCAACGCTTATCCCTTGGTGTGTGGTAACTACAGACATGGATGGGGAGGAGACCGAGTTCACGACGGAACTGCCCGGCGAGTCGACCGAGACCGCGGAACCGGACTTCGACCACCTCTGGGGTATCATCACCGACGGGTTCATCGGCGCGGTCGGGGGCCTGGTCGGGACCGGGTCGCTGACGGTGGGTCTGCTCATCGCCGCCTCGCTCGGCGCGTTCGACATCAACGAGTTCGCCACCCTCGCCGAACTCACCGGCCTCGACGCCCTGTTCGCGGCGAACCCGCCCGCGGTCGGCTACGTGCTGTTCCTGCTGACCGGGATGGTGATGTGGCCGCTGCTGTTCGCGTCCATCGGGTCGTACCTGCCGGGCGACCGGTACGCGATAAAGGGCCTCCCGTTCGGGTTCGTGCTCTGGACCGGGTTCGCACCCGCGTTCTACGTCGACTACACCGGGCTGACGATGGCGTTGTACCTGGTGCTGACGCTCGGTGCGCACTTCTCGTACGGGTTCACGCTCGGGGCGGTGTTCGACTACCTCGGCGACAGGCCCGAGACGCTGGTGTAGGCCGGGCCCGACCGATTCCGCCGGCGCGCCCCGCCCTCGGGACGCCCTCGGACCCCCCGAAGACGTTCGGCGCAACGCACCTGGTGGTCTCCCTCGTTGCTCCGGTATGGACACGGCGGCTCTCGGACTCGTCTTCGGCATCGTCGGCCTCGCGGTCGGACTCGCCCTCGGCGACGCGGCGACAGCGACGCTCGGGGGGATTTTCGGATTCTTCGGCGGGAAGGTCGCCGACAGCCTGTCGAGAACGGTCGCGGCCGAGTGATCGCCTCGGCCGCCGTCGAGTCGGCGGGTCGCGACGTGTCGACTACTCCTCCTCGCCCGATTCGCCGCCGTCCGCGAGCGCGGTCTCGACCTTCCGCTCGAACCACGCCCACTCCTTGGTTTTGAGGCCGTCCTCCTCGAGGCTCCACGGGTCGGGGTCCTCGACCCGCGGCCCCTCCAGCCACGACTGGACCACGTTCCAGAGGAAGACGAGCTGGCCGAGCGCGAGCAGGTACACGCCGAGCGTCGCGACCTGGTGGAGGTCCGCGAAGTAGGCGGCCGGGCCGACCGTCAGGTCGTAGCCCGCGTACCGGCGGGGCATGCCGCCGTAGCCCAGCAGGATCATCGGGAAGAAGGTGACGTTGGTGCCGACCATCGACAGCCAGAAGTGCCACTTCGCCAGCGTCCGCTGGTACCACCGGCCGGTGTAGAGCGGGAACCAGTAGTAGACGGCGGCGAACACCGCGAACGCGATGCCGCCCATGATGACGTAGTGGAAGTGCGCGACGACGTGGTACGTGTCGTGGAGCACGAGGTCGACCGGAATCGCCGCCTCGAACACGCCGGTCACGCCGCCGACGATGAAGTTCGCCACGAAGCCGACGCAGAACAGCATCGGCGCGGTGAGCCGGACGCGTCCGTTCCACATGGTGGTGATCCAGTTGAAGGTCTTGACCGCGCTCGGCACCGCGATGGCGATGGAGACCGCCATGAAGCTGGCCCGGACTCGCGGGTCGATGCCCGTCGCGAACATGTGGTGGGCCCAGACGCCGAACGAGAGCACGCCCAGCGCGAGCGTCGAGTAGACGACGAACTTGAACCCGAACAGCTTCCGACCAGCGAATCGCGGGAGAATCAGGCTCACGAGCCCCATCGGCGGCAGCACCAGGATGTACACCTCGGGGTGGCCGAAGAACCAGAACAGGTGCTGCCACAGCAGCGGACCGCCGCCTTCGACGGCGAAGAAGGCGGTTCCGAAATTCCTGTCCAGCAGCAGCATCACGAGCGCGCTGCCCAGCAGCGGGAACGAGAACAGGATCTGGCCAGACTGGACCAGCACGGTCCAGGAGAACAGGTCGAGGTTCTCCCAGCCGACGTCCTCGCCGCGCTCGGCGATGATGGTCGCGATGAAGTTGATCGCCCCCATCGTCGCCGACACGCCCGAGAGATGCAACCCGAGCAGCATCAGGTCGACGCCGGGATTGGCCTGCTCGACGGAGAGCGGCGGGTACATCGTCCACGCGGTCTGGGCGCCCGAGACGTCGCCGACGAACGGCCCCAGCAGGACGCCGCCCCAGATGAGCAGGGCCGCGGGCGGGAGGAGCCAGAACGCAATGGCGTTGATCCGGGGGAACGCCATGTCGTCGGCGCCGATCAGCAGCGGAATGAGGTAGTTCGAGATCGACGCCAGTATCGGCGTCCCGAACAGGAACAGCATCGTGATGCCGTGGGTGGTCATCAGCGCGTTGTAAAAGTTCGCTCCCAGCAGGTCGACCGGCGGGGTCACGAGTTCGGTCCGCATCAGCAGGACGGCGATGCCGCCCCACGCGAACGAGACGAGCGCGAAGACCCCGTAGAGCAGGCCGACGTCCTTGTGGTCGACCGTGGTCAGCCACCGAATCAGTCCCGAGGGTTTCTCCGTCAGCGTCCCGGTCGCCTCCGCGCCGGACTGGCCGCCGGCCGGCGCGTAGGAGTGCCAATCCTCCAGCCTCGCGACCCACCAGCCGACCCCGACCAGCAGGAGGCCCATCGCCACTGCGAGGGTCGGTCGAAGCGCTACCATGTGGGCCACCTTCTCGGGATACCGCCGTGGAACTTGTCCGGCACATGTTCGGTCGGTTCACGTACCCGTTTCGCGCAGGGCCTCTCGAGCGGGACTCCGGATAAAATTCTGTATACCAAAATATGATTTATGAGTCCTGCCGGCGACGCGGCCGTATTTCCCGTGGGTCTAACGGACTCCACCAGTCCGTTGCCCCCATAGAATTATAAGCGAAGCGTGAGAAGCGGCGAAGCGTCCGAAAATGCCGCGCTTGAAATCCGGTACCGGCGCAGTTCCCGGCCTTCCCCGTCCGAGAAACGTCCCGAGGAGGGTCCGGCCGTGAGCGAGCGCCTCGAATCCGAATCCGGGAGTGCCGAAGACTCCTTCGCCGACGTGCGCTGGACGACCTGCACGCTCGGCGACTTCCGGGACCTCTACTGGGACGTCGTCGCGCCCCGCCTCGAAGCCGCGGGACGCGACCCCGAGACCCACCGGCCGACCCACCAGTGGTTCCGCGAGAAGGGACTCCGAGCCTTCCTCGCCGCGCTCCGACGGCACCACGACCGGTCGTTCGGCGAGTTCTGGCGCGAGGACCTGGGGCTCGGTGACGAGGACCCCGGCTACGACTGGGCGACCGACCACGACCCGACCGTGGAGGCGGTCCGCTCCTTCCTCGAGAGCCGGCGGTCGCGCCACTCGCTCCGGGAGTCGTCCATCGCTGCGAAGCGGACGCGGCTCAACCTCTACGTCAGGGCCTACCGCGAGGCCAACGGCGACGACGACCTGCTCTCGCCGGTGGCGATCGACTCGTCGGTGCCGACCCACGAGGCGGTCCACGCCTGCTACGCCGCGTTCGACTGGCTGAACGACCGGGAGTACGGCGCCAGGACGAAGACCCGCGTCCGGAGCGTCGTCGACGACTGGTACCAGCATCTGGTGGGCCGGCGCCTCGCGGCGGTCAACCCCGCGACCGGCCTCTACGACGAGTTCAAGTGGCAGGTCGCGGAGTCCGACCCCGCTCGACTGTCGACCACGCACGTGCGCGCGCTCGTCCGGACCGCCGACTCGCCCCGCGAGCGCCTGCTGGTCGTCGCGCTCGCGGCGTGGGGGCTCCGTGCCAACGAGGTGGCCGCCCTCCACGTCTCCCAGTTCGTCCGGGACGTCGGCGAGGGGGAGGTGCCGTACGTCACCTTCGCGGAGCGCAAGAACGGGCCGGGCGAGGTCAACCTCGTCTACGGGCTCGACGCGCTCGACGACCGCCTCGACGAACTCGCCGCGCGCGACGACTGGTCGGGCCACCTGTTCCCGTCCGAGCAGGGTGCAGACCCGCACGCGACCCGGGAGACGATCTGGTCGCGATTCGGCGACCTGGCCGACCGGGCGGGCCTCCCCGAGGAAATCGACGGCGAGCGCCCGAGCCCCCAGCTCTGCCGGCGGTACTGGTACGACACCTACACGTCGGCGCTGGAGGCCGTCCTCGAGGGGCTGGAGGACATCGCGGCCGAGCAGGGCAGCGACGACCCCAGGGTGGTCCTCTCGAACTACCTCTCGGAGGAGCGCTCCCGGAAGGTCCGGCGGGAGTTCATGCGCCGGGAGCTCGCGGCCGCGTTCGAGCAATAAATCGTCGAGTGATATACGGAAGTCTCGGGTTGCCGATTCCCGTTTCGCCGTCCCGGCAGTATCTTCGATTGGCCGGAATCGGTGCCGTTGTATCCACGACGTCCGCGTGCATCGAGTGTGAACTCGACCAATCGGTCTTTCGTCCGGCGCCCGGCCTACGGAATGATGGCGACGGGCGACTGGGAAATATTGACGTCGCTCCGCGAACCTACTCCGAACGAGCGCAGCCATGGACGACTCCACCTCACCGCCGCCGGCCGAACGCGTGCCGGCGCTCGTCGAACGAGGCGCGACCGACGAGGCCGTCGCCGCGCTCGACCGGTTGCGGTCGGCTCCCGCCGACGAGCGCAAGGAGGCGATGCAGTCGCTCGAATCGAGCGCCGGCGACCTCGCCAGCGCCCCGGACCCCGTGCTCACTGCGCTGGCGGGGTTCCTCGAGGATTCGGACCGGTCGGTCCGGCTCGCCGCCGCGAAACTGCTCGTCACCCTCGCCGAGGCGGCGCCGGACGCGGTCGCCCCGGTCGTTCCGGCGCTCGCCGACCGACTCGCAGACGAGGGTGAGTTCTACTTCGTCCGGGCGCGCGCGGCCGAGGCGCTCGGCTACGTCGCGCTGGAGCGCCCCGACGACGTCGCTTCCCCGGAGACGCTGGCGGACCTCCGGGTCGGACTGTCGTTCGACGAACCCGAGGTGCGCGAGAAGCTCGCGAAGGCGCTCGAACACGTCGCGCTCGGCGATCCCGGACGGCTCCGCCACCAGGCGGCGACCCTGGCCGACCACCTCGACGACGAGAACGACCTCGTGCGCTATCACATGTGTACCGCGCTCGCGGTCGTCGGGTGCGAGCACCCCGCGGCGCTCGCGGACGCCCGCGACGCCCTCGGCGAGAGACTAGCCGACGAGAACCGCCACGTCCGCGGCCGGGCCGCAGAGGCGCTCGGACTGCTCGGGCGAGCGCCGGCGGACGAACGTTCGACTCCGCGCTCGGACCTCGCGGAACTGACCGACGACGAGCCGTTCGTAGCCGAGCGGGCCCGGTTCGCCGTCCGGGCGGGGGACGACGGGTCGGGTCCGGACGACATCCCGGACGCCGTCGGCTCCGTAGCGGCGATTCGGGAGACGACCGGCGATGTTGCCGACGACGTGGCGTCGGCCGACGGCGAGGAGTGTCCGGGTTGCGGGCTCGAACTCCCGGACGCGGGGCCGCCGATGTGCCCCCGCTGTGGCGCGCCGCGGTGAGCCGATCTCGTTTTAGGCGCGCCGAAAAGTCGAAATCTCTTTATCGGTTTAGGCGAACCTAAATTCCATGGCGCGAGATTCGCGGTACGACTCGACCCGGCGTCGACTGCTGAGAACCGGCGCGGCCGTGGGCGTCGGCGGGCTCCTCGCCGGCTGTGCGGGCCGGAGCGAGACGTCGACGACCGCCGAGGGGACGACCGACGCGACCACCGGCGCGGGGGCGACGACCTCCGGGTCGTCGACCGAAGACGGCGAATCGACGACCGAGGCCCAGGGGTCGTACTCGGTGACGATGGAACCGGTGGGCGCCGTCGAGTTCGAGTCGCCGCCCGAGACGTGGTTCCCGTACACGGCCGACTACGCCGACATGGGCGTCGCGCTCGGGCAGGCGGACGGGCTGTCGGCCATCGGCGTCAAGGCGCGGTTCGGCTCGCACCTCTACGAGGAACTGCCCGGCGTCTCCGTCGACAAGGCCGAGCTGACCCAGCTCTGGCAGGAGGGCACCGACAAGGAGATCTTCTACGAGCTCGACGCCGACCTCCACGTCGTCGACCCCCACTTCATGCTCAACCGGCTCCAGTGGAAGCAGAGTGACGTCGACGAGATCCGGGAGAACGTCGCGCCGTTCCTCGGCAACACCATCTTCACGCGCGTGTACGATTGGCACGACTACCCCTACTACTCGATGTACGAGGCCTTCGAGAAGCTCGCCGAGGTCTTCCGGGAGCGGGCGCGCTACGAGGCGTTCGAGCGGTACCACGACGAGGTGCTCGCGGACGTGCAGTCGCGCCTCCCCGACGAGACGCCCGACGTCGCCATCCTGTATCCCGCCGACGTGCCCCCGGAGGCGTTCTACCCGTACCTCGTGGGTGACGGCACCCAGTCGAAGCACTGGACGGACCTGCGGGTCGGCGACGCGCTCGCGAAGAACGACGTCACCGACGCGCAGGCCGGCGGCGGCACCGTCGACTTCGAGACCCTGCTGGAGATCGACCCCGACGCGCTGGCCATCCGGCTTCAGGGCGAGATCACGCGGGAGTACTTCGAGCGAGAGATCGTCTCCCATCTCAAGGACCACCCGGTCGCGAGCGATCTCACCGCGGTGCAGGACGACCGGGTCGTCTACGGCGGGCTGACCTACCAGGGGCCGATCATCCACCTCTTCCAGCTCGAACGCGCCGCACAGGGGCTCTACCCCGGCACCTTCGGCGGCGAAAAGCTGTTCGACCGGCAGCGCGTGGCCGACATCGTGAAGGGAGACGTCTGACGATGAGCTCCGCCGACACCGACACCGAGTCCGACGCGGACGCCGACCCCCGGGAGACGACCGCTCCCGACGCCGACCGGGACTGGGACGCCGACCACGACTGCGAGTACGATGTCGCGGTCGTCGGCGGCGGACCCGCGGGCTGTTCGGCGGGCGTGTTCACCGCGCGCTACGGTCTCGACACCGTCGTCTTCGACCGGGGGCGCTCGTCGATCCAGCGGTGCGCCTTCCTCGAGAACTACCTCGGCTTCCCGGCAGGCATCGACGTCGAGACGTTCTACGAGCTGCTGCACGACCACGTCGAGGAGACCGGCTGCGATCTCGTCGCGGACATGGTCGAGTCTGTCTCCCGCGCCGACGGCGACGGCTTCGTCGTCGCGACCCAGGAGGACCGGCGCGTCACCGCACGGCGGGTCATCGCCGCCACGCGGTACGGCGGCGAGTACCTCCGCGGCCTCGACGACGAGGACGCCATGTTCGAGACCCACTCTCACGGCGGCGAGGAACACGAGCACTTCGACCGGGAGTACGCCGAGCGCGACGGGCGGACCCCGGTCGAGGACCTCTACGTCGCCTCGCCCTCCGCGGAGGCCGACCGCCAGGCGGTCGTGGCCGCCGGGCGAGGCGCCAGGGTCGCGCTGACGGTCCTCGCCGACGTCCGGCGCGACCGGGGCTACCCCGACGCGTTCGCCGACCACTACGACTGGCTCCGCCGGGAGGCCGAACTCGACGGCGAGTGGGGCGACCGCGACCGGTGGCGCGAGTGGTTCGCCGACCGGAAACCCGACGGTCTCGACGTCTCGGAGGACCGACTCGTCGAACTCCGCGAGCGCGAGATAGACAGGCGGTTCGACACGTACCTCGCGGACGACGAGATAGAGCGCCGCGTCGCGCGCGGTCAGCGCCGACTGCTCGACCACGTCGACGACGAGTACATCCTCGAGGCCGCCCGCGAAATCGAGGCCGAGACCGAGCCCGGTTCCGCGGAGACTCGCGACTGACCGGTCGCTCAGATCGCTCGGACTTCGGCACGGGTCGCGAGAAAAGGCCGCTGGTACGTCTGTACCGTCGCGTTCGATGCAGCGCGTCGGTTACGCGTTGTTCATCCGCTTGCTCGTCGTCTCCCCGCACTCCAGACACTCCGCGACGCGGTACGGTTCGCGCGAGAACTCGGTGTTCTCGGACTTCTTGCTCTCGGTCTGGATCTCGATGGTCACGTCGTGAGGCGTCGACTCCCCGCACTCCTCGCAGGACTCGACGGTCTCCGAGAACGCCGAACTTGGTGTCGTCATTTGGTGTTCCCCCGTTAGACTCCTCTCGCTACAGGCCCATGAAGTGGTAACTCGGTTGAACCGCGTTTCGCGGGTTCGAACGGTTCCGGGCCGGGACAATCCGGGGTTTGGAACGGTAGCTCTCGGTTCGACACACAGTTCACGAATCGTTCAAACGTTTCACCGTTCCGGGACCGTCGCGCGGGTCCGTGCTTGCATAGTAACGCTCGGCTAATAGCTCGGGGGCCGGCGCGTAACCGGCAAGCGTCACCGCGGCCCGCCGCAGGATTCCACGATTTTACGCACGCAGCCCGTAGTGACACGTGATAGCGAGTGACGACCTCGCCGGCATCGTCGCGGTCTGGGGCGTACCTCGCCGGCGTCTCGCGGTCGCTGGCCGAGCAGGTCGGGACCGACGGGCGCCGGTCCGACTGATTCGCGCCGCGGCGCAACCGTCCTCGTCGTCGGGGTCTCCCGACCGCCGACCCGCCTGCCGTTACACCTCTATGTCTCCTGCTCGTAGCACGCCGACGATGACCGACCCAGACCACCCGTTCTCCCGGGACCGAATCGCGGCGGTCGCCGACGAACGCGGCGTCGGCGATGCCGACCTCGAAGACGCGCTCGCCGGCGTCCAGTCCGCCGTCGCCAGGGGCGAGGGCGAGTACGAGTACTCCTCGGAGCACAACTTCGGCTGGCGCGACGACGAGGCCTACTACCTCAACGGCGACGGCATCTGGCGGACGCTCGCAGACCAACTCTCGCTCGACGAGGAACTGGCCGGGGCCGCGCGCGAGGTCCACCGTCGGCGGATGACCGAGTCGGCCGACGAACGCGGCGAGGCCGACGCCGTCGCGGAGATGTTCGCCGACGGCGCCGAACCGCTCGTCGTGGTCGACACCGCCAGCGACCCGCCGCTGTACGGACAGGACGTGTGAGGAATCAGAGGGGCGGTCGCGCTACTCGTCGGACGCGCTCAGTTCCGGCACGTCGGCGGGCGTGTCGAAGTCGTGGTACTGCTCGCCCTTCTCCTCGCTGAGGATGTCGAGCGCGGCCGCGCCGCCGTCGCCGGCCGAGATGACCGCCTGCCACTCCTGGTCGCGGATCATCGCGCCGGTGGCGTAGGCGTTCTCGACGCTGGTCTCCATCGAGAGGTCCACGTCCACGAGGTCGTCGTCGGTGAACTCGACGCCGAGGTCCTCGAGCAGGCTGGTGTCGGTTCCGGTGGCGAAGACGACGTACGTCGCGTCGTACTCGTCGTCCTCGGTCGCCACGGTGAATCCATCGCCCGACTCCTCGACGCCGGTGACCTCCTCGCCCATGTGGACCTCGCCGCCGCGGTCCTCGACCTGCCCGCGGGCGATCGCCTGGAACTCGTCGCCCGCGATGGACCGGATTCCGAGGTAGTTGAACAGGTGAGCCTTGTGCATCCACGTCTCGTCGGTGTCGAACACGACCGTCTCGAGGCCGTTCTTCGCGGTGAACAGGCCGGCGCTGAGTCCCGCGGGACCCCCGCCGACGATTGCGACGTCTACCATGATCTCTCGAACGCCATTCGGAGATGTAAACGTTGACCACGCGGTCGGTTCTGCCGACTTCGGGACGACCGCGAGTCCCGTATTCGAGGGCAGTCGCTCGGGCCGGTCAGAAGTCGTCGAGCCGGGTCTGGTCGCCCAGCAGGGGTCGCGCGTCGTAGCCGTGGTGGGTGGCGAGGTGGTCGGCGAACGCCTCGTCGAAGCCGTGGTGGGTGTAGACGACCTCGGGGTCGACCGCGCGGACGGTCGCGACCAGTTCGTCGAAGTCGCAGTGGTCGGTCAGCGGGAAGGTGACGTCGTAGCCGCCGCGGTACCGGAACGACCGGTCGACCGCCCAGCCCGAGAAGCCCGCCTTGAGGGCGTCGTGACGCTCGACCAGGTCGGTCACCCAGTCGGTCCGCGAGAGGTGGGTCGGCAGGACCACGACCTCGTCGCCGCCGTCGGCCGACAGTGACTCAGCCGGGAAGGAGAGGTCGGTCGCCGCCTCGATTGCGTCGTTGACGGTCCGGATCGCGTCGTGGACCACTAGCCGACGGTCGGTCGCCTGGCGGGCGAGCCGCTGGAGCTTCTGGGCCCGGCCCAGCGAGTAGCCGAACAGGAAGAGGGGCCGGTCGGGCGCGTCGGCCAGCCAGTCCCGGATTCCGGCCTGCAGTTCGTCCTCCGGCGGGAAGCGGTACTTCGACTTCCCGTAGGTCGTCTCCATCACCAGCACGTCGGCGTCGACCGGGTCGAACCCCTCGAGGTAGAGCCGGTCCCGGACCGAGAAGTCGCCGGTGTAGAGGTAGCGCCGGGTCGCCCCGTCGGGCCGGTCGGCCCCGTCGGCCTCGACCAGCGCGGCGCGCGACCCGACGACGTGGCCCGAGGGGTACAGCGTCACCTCGTCGGTGCCCTCGCGGAACGCCGGCAGCGACGCGCCGGTCCGGGCCTCGACCAGCGCCGCAGTGGCCGCCGAGCAGACGACGGTCTCCGGCGTCCGGCGGAAGGTGTGGTCGGCGTGAGCGTGACTCACGACGTTCACGTCGCCGACCGCGCTGGACGCGTCAGCGACGAAGGTCCGCCCGCTGCGCTCGCCGGTCGCGCCGCCCGACTCGCCGGCAGCTCCGCTCGCGGGAATCTCGATGTGGATGCCGTCTCGCCGTCGTACTGCCATCGTCGGAGCCTGGGGCCCGAGCGGTATCAGTCCCGCGCTCGGTCCTCGCGCCCCGCTCGCCGCTTCTCGGCCACCCCGTCGTTTCCGCTGTCCTCGCGAAGGGGCTGCGCTCGATTCCGGCGAGGCACTCCGTTCTCCGCCACACCGGGATTTCCGCTGTTTTTCGCCCGACACGAGGGAGGTGACGGACACGGGTGGAGCGAGGTGTCGGCGTGTCCGGTGATCTTGAATCGCGACACCGACCGGTGGTCTCGCCCGGCGACCGGCTTTTGGTCGTCCGGCCCGTCTCTCCGGCCGTGATCCGACTCCCGATCCGGCGGTGTCCCGACTGCTGGTACGTCGGGCCGACCCGGAAGTTCGCCGCCGAGGACGGCGCGCGCTACCGGTGTCCGCGCTGCGGCCACGAGGTCGAAGCCCCCGACGCCCGCCTCGCCTGAGCTGCGGAGTCCGAGTCGCTTCCGAGCGCTCGATTCACTCTCGTCGGCGCTGTCGCGCCGGCCGTTCGACGCTGTCGCTTCCGCCGTCGCTCGACCCCGCGGTTTCCGCTGCTCTCGTCGGACCGTTGCTCCCGCCGGGTCGCTGACCTCGTCGATTCGCTCCCGCCGCCGTTTCCGAGATTCCGTCGCTCGGTCGACACCGGCGTTTCCGCTGTCTCGGTTCGGTCGGCGATGCGCCATCACCGAGACCGACTACTTCCCGATGCCCTGCGACCGCAGCGGAGTTCGAAACCGACGCATAAACGGCCGACATCGTTCGACTCTTCGAACGGTTACCGAAGGCGCAATCGCGGATTTCCGTCCGTAATGGGGCGTTTGGTCGGGTCGATGCGGCGGACCGCCTCCGACCGGACCGTCGAACCCGAATCCGTAAATCTCCCGAACGAGTAAGGGGAAGCATGCAACCGACGCTGTCGCGACTGGTCGTCCTCCACGGCGGGCCGGTCGCGAGCCCCGACCCGACCTTCGTCGCGCTGCTCGCGCTGGCAGGTCTGGGCTCCGCGGTCGTGCTCGGCCTCGCGCTCGCCGCGCTGGTCCGGCGGCGCTCGCGGTCGTACCTGCTGGTGACGCTGGCGCTGGCGACCCTGCTGGCCCGGACCGGGGTGGCGGTGCTGTCGCTCACCGGGTCGGTCGCCGCCGGGTCCCACCACCTGCTCGAACACGGCCTCGACGCGGCGATGGCCGCGCTGGTCGTCGCGGCCGTCTACGACGCCCGCTCGGCCCGGAAGGCGGCGAGCGACCGGACGGAGTCGCGCGTCCGGAGCGACGGCGGGCGCACGCGAGAACGCGAAACCGAGGTCGACCGGGAGGGCCGGCGATGAACGCGACGCGCCGCGCCATCGCCGACCACGTCCGGGCGAACCCGGGCGTCCACTTCAACGCGGTGGTCCGGGGGCTCGACGTCGCGCCGGGCCAGGTCCAGTACCACCTCCGGCGGCTCCGCGACGAGGGCGAGGTCGTGGCCGACGAGGTCCAGGGCCGGACCCACCTCTACCCGCCGGCGTACGGCGACTGGGAGCGGTCGGCGCTCGCGATGTTCCGGCGCGAGACCGCGCGCGACGTGCTGGCCCACCTGCTCGACGCGGGCGAGACTACCCCCGCCGCGCTCGCCGACGAACTGGACCTCGCCCGGAGCACGGTCGAGTGGCACCTCGACAACCTGACCGACTACGACCTGGTCGAGAAGCGCCGGGAGGGCAACCGGGTCTTCCTCGAACCAGCCCGACCGGCGGCCACCGCCGACCTCCTCGGCGAGATAACCCCGTCGCTACCCGAGCGGCTGGTCGACCGGTTCGCGAACCTGGTCGACGGACTCGTCGAGGAGGGATGAGGGTCGACGGACTCGTCGAGGAGGGATGAGGGTCGACGGACTCGTCGCAGCGAGGTGAGGGTCGATGGCCCCGCCGAAGCGGGGTGAGCCGGTAGACCGGGACGTCGCTCCTCGCCCGCTCTCGGCAGTTATCCGTCCGGTTCTCGGTCGAAACGACGACGCCACCGGTAGAAACGTCAAACCGTTTATTGCAGAGAGGGTTGATTGCGAGCGATCGGCGGCGGTCTCCCGGAGGGAATCACTCCCGACTCCTCTCGATGCCCTTCCGTCTCGGCCGGTCCTCCCGTCGCGCGGCGGAGGTCCGTCCTGCCGGACGATTCGGTCGCCGGTCGCGTCCGGAAAGGAAATCGTCATAGGTCGGGACTTGTAAAGGCCTGCAAGGATGACCAAGGAGGGTTCCGATGCGCGTAATCATCGTCGGGGCGGGTGAGGTCGGGTCGTCCATCGCGGCCAGCCTCGCGGACGCCCACGAGGTGGTCGTGGTGGACACCGACCCGGAGCGCGTGGACACGCTGACCTACTCGCTCGACGTGCTCGCCATCGAGGGCGACGGCACGTCGCTCGCGACGCTCCGGGAGGCGGGCATCGGCGACGCGGACATGATAATCGCCAGCACCGACGACGACGAGACCAACCTGGTGACCTGCGGCACCGCCAAGACCGTCGACGACCCGTTCACCATCGCCCGGGTCAAGAACGTCGACTACCTCGAGACCTGGCAGCACGCCGCCGACCGGCGGGCGTTCGGCGTCGACTTCATGGTCTGCACGAACCTGCTCACCGCCGAAGACATCGTTCGCGTCGTCGGCCTCCCGGCGGCCCGCGACGTCGACCCGTTCGCGGGCGGGACGGTCCAGATGGCGGAGTTCGCCGTCGGCGATGGGAGCCCGGTCGCCGACCAGACCGTCCGGGAGGCCGACCGGTTCGACTCGCTGACGTTCGCGGCGCTGCTCCGGAACGGCGACGTCGAGATCGCCCGCGGGGAGTCCCGCATCCGGGCGGGCGACAAGGTGGTCGTCATCGGCAGCCCCGAGAGCGTCCAGGCGTTCGCCCGCGAGGTCGCGCCCGCCGAGACGCCGTCGGGCAGCGAGGACCTCGTCATCATCGGCGGCAGCGAGATCGGCTACCACACCGCACGGGAGCTCGAGGAGCGGGGGCTCCACCCCCGACTCATCGAGCGCGACCCCGACCGCGCCCGGGAACTGGCCGAGAAGCTGCCCGACACCGTGGTGATGGAGAGCGACGCGACCGACGCCGAGTTCCTCGCGCGCGAGCACGTCGACGAGGCCGACGCCGTGGTCACGACGCTCGAGAGCGACGAGAAGAACCTGCTGGTGTCGGTACTCGCCAAGCGACTCGGCGCCGACAGGACCGTGGCGGTCGTCGAGACCGCCGAGTACGTCGACCTCTTCGAGACCGTCGGCGTCGACGTGGCGGTCAACCCCCGCGAGGTCACCGCCGAGGAGATCACCCGGTTCACCCGCGAGCTCCACACCGAGAAGGTCGCGCTTATCGAGGACGACAAGGCCGAAGTGCTCGAGATCGAGGTCGACGGCGACAGCGTCCTCATCGACCGGCCCATCCGGGAGGCGGTCGCGGACCTGCCCGACGGGTTCGTCATCGGCGCCATCACCCGCGAGGGCCGGTTCATCGTCCCGCGGGGCGACACCGTGATCGAGCCGGGCGACCACGTCGTCGCGTTCGCGGAGCGCGACGCCCTGGAGGCCATCAGCGACCGACTGTAGGAGTACACAATGGTGAATCTCAGGGTCGACTGGCGGGCCAGCGTGGCGCTCGTCGGCACGGTGATGAAGTGGCTGGCGGTAGCGATGGTGTTCCCGCTCGCGCTGGCGGCGTTCTACGGCGAGGGGCTGGTCACGTTCCTCGCTGCGATGACCGTCGCGGTCGCGGCGGGCTGGAGCCTCGAACGACTGGACGACGACCCCGACCTCGGCGCCCGCGAGGGGTTCCTGATGGTGGGGCTGACGTGGCTCGCGGTCTCGGTGGTCGGCGCGCTCCCCTACGTCATCGCCGGCCAGGGGACGATCGCCCACCCCGTCAACGCCCTGTTCGAGTCGATGAGCGGGTTCACGACCACGGGCGCGACCGTGATGGGCGACATCGGCTTCGACACCCATTCGCGGGCGCTGATGATGTGGCGCCAGCAGACCCAGTGGCTCGGCGGGATGGGCATCGTGGTGCTGGCGGTCGCCATCCTGCCGGAGCTGTCGGTCGGCGGCGCTCAGCTGATGGACGCCGAGGCGCCCGGTCCGGGCATCCAGAAGCTCACGCCCCGGATCGCCGAGACCGCCCGCGCGCTCTGGAAGGCGTACCTCGGCATCACCGCATTGGAGGTCGTCCTGCTGATCGGTCTCAACGCCGTCGGCGTCGCCCCGAACGTGACCGTCTACCAGGCGGTCGCCCACGGATTCACCACGATGGCGACCGGCGGCTTCTCGCCCGCGGCCCGAAGCATCGAGTACTTCTCGGCCGCGGTCCAGTGGCTCATCGTCCCGTTCATGGTAGCGGCCGGCACCAACTTCGCGCTGTTCTGGCACGCGCTCAACGGCGAGCCCGAGGCGTTCGGCGAGGACACCGAGTTCCGGTTCTACGTCGGCGTGCTGGCGGTGTTCACCGGACTGACCGCGGTCCTGCTGTTCACCGGTGGTACCCTCCAGCCGACCCGGGTCGGTCCACTCTCCGGGAACCTCGAGCAGTCGGTCCGCCACGCGGTCTTCCAGGTCGTCTCGCTCGTGACGACCACGGGGTACGCCAGCATGGACTTCGCGCAGTGGGGCCGCCCGGCCCAGTACGTGCTGTTCGTGGCGCTGTTCGTCGGCGGGTCGGCCGGGTCGACCGGCGGGGCGGTCAAGATCGTGCGGTGGCTCGTCATCCTCAAGTCGCTCAAGCGCGAGTTGTTCACCACGGTCCACCCCGAGGCGGTCCGTCCGGTCCGGCTCGGCGGCCGCGCGCTCGACGAGCGCGCGATTCGGGGCATCTACGCGTTCACCCTGCTCTACCTGGTCATCTTCTTCGCCGCGACCACGCTGGTGTACGTCGACGCCGCCCGCGTCGGACTGGACCTCATCGCGCTCGACGCGATGAGCGCGGTGGCCGCCACGCTCGGCAACGTCGGGCCGGGGTTCGGCATCGTCGGGCCGATGGAGAACTACCGGCCGTTCCCGAACAGCACGAAGCTGTTCATGGTGTTCCTGATGTGGATCGGCCGGCTCGAGATCCTTCCGGTGCTGGTGCTGCTGACGCCGGCGTACTGGCAGTCGTAGCGACAGGGTGCTACGGTTAGCGCCGTTCGATGTGCGACGCGCTTCGGGGAACCTGAACTGGCGTTGGCGGTGAGGACCGCGGTCGTCAGCCGAACTCCTTATTACCGAGCCTATAGAGGTTCGACACCGATGAATTTCAATTTTCTAGACGTGTTCGGAGGCAGTTGGAAATCGAACCTTGACGACGTTATCGGATACACATCGAGCCTCGCCTTCCTCGGAAGAACGCTGAAATATCTGTCTGTCACGCCGCTACTGCCTACCCTCGTCGCCCTCTATTACGGCGAGAGCCCGGTCCCCTTTCTGGCGACGTCCGGCGTGATGATCGGCCTGGGACTGGCGCTCGAACGGTTACAGTCGGAGCCGAATCTGGGCCACCGCGAGGCGTTCCTGTTCGTGAGCCTCACGTGGTTCGTCGTCCCGCTCGTCGGGATGCTCCCCTACCTGATAGCGGGGCAAGGGACGGTCGCCCATCCCGTCAACGCCCTGTTCGAGAGCATGAGCGGGTTCACGACCACGGGGTCGACCGTACTCGCGGAAATCTCGTTCGAGCGCCACTCGCGGTCGATACTCATGTGGCGGCAGCTGACGCAGTGGCTCGGCGGGATGGGGATACTGGTGCTCATGGTCGCGATACTCCCGGAACTATCGGTCGGGGGAGCCCAGATCATCCGAGAGGAATCCCCGGGACTGTCGATCGAGAAGCTCACGCCCCGCATCCAGGATACGGCCCGCGCTTTATGGGTCATCTACCTCGGATTCACGATCGCGGCCGTCGTCGTGTACTTCGGGCTCAACCGCCTGGGAATGGCGCCGAACATGGATTTCTACAACGCCGTCGCCCACGCGCTGACCACCCTCCCGACCGGCGGGTTCTCGCCCGAGGGCCGGAGCGTCGAAGCGTTCGCGCCGATCGTCCAGTGGGCGGTCGTCTTCTTCATGGTGGTCGCCGGGACGAACTTCGCCCTCTTCTGGTACGTCTCGGAAGGCGAGCCGCGGCGACTGACGCACAACGCGGAGTTCCGAACGTACCTCGCCGTGATGGCCGGTATCAGCGGGCTCTTCGCGGTGTTGCTGTTCACCGGCGCCGGCCTCGCGGAGGTGCCGACCCGGATCGCGCCGCTGGCGGGCGACGTCGAGAACGCGCTCCGGCAGGCGGTGTTCCAGACCGTCGCCATCGTCACGACCACCGGGTACGCGAGCATGGACTTCAACACGTGGGGCGAGTCGGCCCAACTCGCGCTCCTCTTCGCGATGTTCCTCGGCGGGTCGGCCGGGTCGGCGGCCGGCTCGGTCAAGATAATCCGGTGGTACCTGATCCGGAAGGCGATGACGCGGGAGGTGTTCACGTCGATCCACCCCGAGGCGGTCCGCCCCATCCGGGTGTTCGACGACGTGGCCGACGAGGACGTCGTCAACAGCGTGCTGGTGTTCGTGCTGCTCTTTATCGCCATCTTCGCGGTCTCGACCGTGCTGATCTACGTCGACAGCCTCCGGATCGGGCTCGAACTCTCCGCGATCGAGGCGGTGAGCGCGTCCATCGCGACCCTCGGCAACGTCGGGCCGGGGGTCGGCGTCGTCGGTCCGATGAACAGCTTCCGCCGGTTCTCCTGGGCGTCGAAGCTCTACATGGTGTTCCTGATGTGGATCGGTCGACTGGAGATCCTCTCCGTCCTCGTCGTCCTTTCCCCCGCGTACTGGCGGACGTAGCGACCGGGCGCTCCGCGCCGTCCGGAGGCGGCATCCCGCCGTCACCGGAACACCGACCGGATGTACCGGCTCACCGGGAACAGCGCCTCGCTGGCCCGGTCGCGCAGTCCCGTCGGCTGCGCGTAGACGACGACCGGCACGCCGAGGTCGTCGGCCCGGTCGATGACCCGGTCGGGCGTCGACCCGAGCACCCACCGCTTCAGCAGTCGGGTCCGAGAGGCGCCGATGAACAGCGGGCCGCCGTTCTCCGCGGCCGTCGCGACCAGCCCCTCGGCGACGGTGTCGGCATCGACCTCGTGGACCTCGGGCGACGGGTCGGCCGGGAACGCGTCGAGGGTCCGCCGGACGTCCACGTTCTCGAAACTCCCGGGCGAACAGCACGTCGCGGGGCGCGTCGTACCCCTGCCACGACCGCGACGATCGTGTACGGGTCTCGGTGGGAACGTTCTTGGTGTCCGTCAGCGGGAGGTTCCGCCCGGGTTTCCGAACTCTTCGGCGAGTGTCGGGATATTGGCGAATCGGAGAGACGAGTCGAGGGTTTGGAAGCCGCGTTCGCCTGCGCCCGCGCCATTTCGTTTTCGAATAGATAGTGGCTTAAAGGGAGAAATTCTGATTCCGTAACTCTAAGTACCGGGACTACGAAGACCGAATTATGAGTCCGACTTCCAACGACTCCTCCCGCTCTTCCGGTTCCTCTCCGAACGACCTCCCCGACGACCTCGTAGAGCGGGTCTCCCAACTCGACGAATCCGAGATTCGGGCTCTCGTATCGTATGCCCGCTCGCAACTCCCCCAGCCCCCGACTGTCGAGGACCTGCTCGAAGAGCGACCCGGCGAGGAAATCCTCGACGTCGAGGACGATGGCGCTTACACGCGCGTCGTAAAGATGCAGCGGTGTGCGGACGGTTGTGAGGACTGCCCTCACGGACCGTATCTGTATCACGTCCGGGTCGAACCGCACCCCGGAGAGGACCGGTCACCGTCCCTGCACTGGGAGTTTCTCGGTCCGGTCCGGTAGAGCCGGACGAACCGCCATCGATCGGATCACGAGCGGAGGTTCACACCTACTTTTATCATATTGACCGATAAGTTCGAAAAGCGACTCGATTCGGCGACGCTTTGGAAGCCGACAACCGACACTTCACGAATGCCAAAGGATCTCGAACGCGATCTCGGTCTTTACGCGACGATCACCATCAGCATCGGTGCGATGATCGGCAGCGGCATCTTCGTCCTCCCCGGGCTCGCAGCGAAGAAGACGGGACCGAGCGTCATCTTCGCGTATCTGCTCGCGGGACTGATCGTGTTACCGGCGGTCCTGTCGAAGGCGGAGATGGCGACCGCCCTTCCCGAAGCCGGCGGCACGTACCTCTACATCGACCGGGCGATGGGGCCGCTCCTCGGAACGATTGCGGGCATCGGTGCGTGGTTCTCGCTCGTGTTCAAGAGTGCGTTCGCACTGGTCGGTCTCGGCGCGTATCTGCTTCTCCTGGTCTCGATCCCGAACGCCCTGTTGGTAACCGTCAGTCTCGGACTCGGCGTCCTCCTCGTCGCGGTGAACGTTGTCGGCGTGAAACAGAGCGGGCGACTGCAGGCGGTCGTCGTGAGCCTGGTACTGCTCGCCCTCGCAGCGTTCATCCTCGACGGCATCACGTACGTGGACAGCACCAGATTCCATCCGCTGGCCACGCACGACAGCGGCGGCGTCCTCGCCGCCACGGGCTTCGTGTTCGTCTCCTACGCGGGGGTGACGAAGATCGCCTCCGTCGCCGAGGAGGTCGAGAACCCCGGCCGGAACATCCCCATCGCCATGCTCGCCTCGGTGGTGATGATGATGTTCGTCTACACGCTCACCGTGTACGTCATGGTCGGCGTGTCACCGGCCGACGACCTGATGGCGAACGACATGCTGACGCCGATGGCGCTGGCCGCGAGCCAGTTCGCCGGGCGGTTCGGCGAACTCGCCCTCTCGGCCGTCGCCGTCCTCGCCCTGACGAGCATGGCGAACGCGGGCATTCTCTCCTCGTCCCGGTTCCCGCTGGCGATGAGCCGGGACTCGCTGGCGCCGGAACGACTGAGCGACGTCAGCGAACGGTTCAAGACCCCCGTCGCTTCCGTGACGCTCACGGGCGTGTTACTGCTCGGCCTCATCGCGTTCGTCCCGGTCGTCGAACTCGCGAAGCTCGCCAGCGCATTCAAGATCCTCATCTTCACGTTCATCAACGTCGCTCTGATCGCGTTCCGGGAGAGTTCGCTGGAGTGGTACACCCCCGAGTTCACGTCGCCCGCGTATCCGTGGGTCCAGTTGGCCGGGATAGTCGGTGGGCTCGTCCTGCTGACCCAGATGGGACCGGTGGCAATCGGCGGCGCCGTCGGCATCATCGTCGCTGGCGTGCTCTGGTACCGGGTGTACGGCCGCGAAAAGACCGAACGGGAGGGAGCCGCTCTCGACGCGATACGGCGGACCGCGGGATCTCGGTCGCTCACCGAGTTGGAACACGAGTTCACCCGAACAGACGGCACCGTCCTCGTCGCGATGGACGAAACGACGTCGCCGAGGCGCGAGCGAACCCTGTTGACCGTAGCGGCGAGCGTGGCGGCCATGCAGAACGGACGGGTCTACGCGGTCCGGTTCGAGGAGGTCCCGGAACAGCTGAGTCTCTCGTCCGCGACGGACGTGACCGAAACCGACCGCGCGTTCGAGCGACAGACCCGGGAGTTGGCCGAGGACCTCCCTGCCGACATCGTCCCCTACGAGGTCGTCAGTCACGACCGCAAGCGGGCTGTCGTCAACTACGCCGCCGAGATCGACGCCGAACTGTTACTCGGCGAGTGGGAGCCCGACCGACTCCACGCCGAACTCCTCGGCAGCGACGTGGACTGGTTCATGGAGCACGCACCCTGCGAGACGGCGTTCCTCCGGGAGCGCGCCCTGGCCGAGGTCGACGACGTCGCCGTCATCACTCGCCGGGGGCCCCACGGGTCCGTCAAGGTGATGCTCGCGAACGCCCTCGCCGTGCAGTACGACGCGACCATCCGGTTCATTACGGCCGTCGGCGAGGACGCGTCGGACGAACTGGTCGACTCGACTGGGGAGTACCATCGCGAACTCGAAGCGCTCTGCAGCGCCACGACCCGAAGTGAGATCGTTCGAACCGGCGATCCCGTCGACGGGGTCGTGACGCGCGCGACCGACGCCGACGTGGCGATCGTGGGAACGGTGGCTCATTCGAGGGTGCACGAACTGGTCCTCGGCGATCCGGCGACGGAAATCAGCGACCGGCTCGACTGTCCCGTGTTGCTGGTCCATCCGCGTCAGTCCAAGGCGCAGTCGCTCCTCCGTCGCCTGATCGAACGCGTAGTATTCTGACCACCCTCCCGGGAGTACGACTCACCCCCAGCCGCGGCAACCTCGGTCAGTCCGACCGATGGAGGACCGACCGAGTCGCGGGGAAGGTCCGAGAGACGCGAGCGAGTACGGGCGGTACGATTATAAAACCATCTTTATATGCTACTGGGGCCAACTCGTCGCTCTAGGGACGCGAGGGACACGTATGACTGATACTCTACTTCAGCGAATCGTACTCCCCGTGGCGTCGGAGGAGGACGCGAGAACGACCTGCGAGAGGGTAGTTCCTCGACTCCGCGACGGCGGCAGTGCCGTGCTGGCCGTTCACGTCATCGAGAAGGCCGGCGGTGCGCCCGACAAGGCCTCCGTCGAACAGCGCGAAACCCTCGCAGGCGAAATCTTCGCAGTCGTCGAAGAGTCGCTCGACGGGGACGGGATCGACGTGGAGACGGCGATCCTGTACGGAACGGACGTCGCCGAAACCATCCGCGATGCGGCGGACGAGTTCGATGCGTCGGCTATCGTCTTCACGCCCCGTGGCGGCAGCCGGTGGCTGAAACTCCTGACGGGGGACACGGCGTTGGGGCTGCTCGAACGGGCGACCCGGCCGGTCGTGGTCCTGCCGGACACCGAGGAGGGTGACGGATGACCGACCAGGAGCTCGCTCGCGACCTCGGCTTCCTCGAAGCGTACACCATCGGACTCGGGACGATGATCGGCGCGGGCATCTTCGTCCTGCCGAGCATCGCGGCCGAGGCTGCGGGGCCGGCCAGCATGGTCTCGTTCGCCATCGGCGGCCTCGTCTCGCTGCTCGCCGCCCTGTCGCTGTCGGAACTCGCGACCGGGATGCCGAAGGCCGGAGGGAGCTACTACTACGTGAACCGGTCGCTCGGGAGCTTCTTCGGGAGCATCGTCGGCTGGGGCATGTGGGCCGGACTGATGTTCGCCTCCGCGTTCTACATGCTCGGGTTCGGTCAGTACCTCACCTACTTCGTCCCGATGGGCTCGACCGGCGTCGCCGTCGCCGCGCTCGTCATGGCGGCCATCCTGACGGGCGTCAACTACTACGGCGTCAAGGAGACCGGGGCGCTCCAGAACGTCATCGTGCTCGCGCTGGTGGGGCTCATCCTCGTGTTCATCGCGTTCGGCGTCCTGAACGTCGACATGGACACCCTCGACCCGTTCAATCCGAACGGGTGGCCCGCGGTCGCCGCGACCGCCGGCACCATCTACGTCTCGTTCATCGGGTTCGAGGTCATCGCGACCAGCGCCGAGGAGATCAAGAATCCGAGCCGGAACCTCCCGCTCTCGATGATCGCCGCCGTCGTCACCCCGACGCTCCTCTACGTGCTCGTTATGTTCGTCAGCACCGGCACTCTCTCCATCGACGCGCTCGCGACCTCGAACATCCCGGTCGCCGTCGTCGCCGAAACGGTGATGAGTTCGTTCGGCAGGCTCGAACTCGGGCCGATTTCGATGTCGTGGGCCGAGGCGGGTGCGTTCGCCATGGTGGTCGGTGCGATGCTAGCGACGGTATCGAGCGCGAACGCGTCGATCCTCTCGGCGGCCCGCGTCAACTTCGCGATGGGCCGGGACAAGATCCTCACCAACTGGCTGAACCAGGTCCACGACCGCTTCCGGACGCCGTACCGGGCCATCGTCGCGACCGGCGTCGTCATCCTCGCGCTAATCGCCAGCGGCGTCCCCATCGGCACGCTCGCGGAGGTCGCCTCCTTCTCGTATCTCATCACCTATTCGCTCGTCCACGTCGCGGTCGTCGTGATGCGGCGGGCCGACCCGGACGACTACGCCCCCGCGTTCCGGATTCCGAGCGTCCTCTATCCCGTCGTCCCGATCGTCGGCTTCCTCGCCTGCATCGCGATACTACTCCAGATGAGCTGGATCGTCCAGGCGATCGGCGTCGCGATCGTCGGCGTCGGCGTCGTCTGGTACTTCGCCTACGCCCGCGACCGGGCGATCACCGAGGGCCTGGTCGGCGAGGCCATCGCTCCGGAACCGACTGCGGTCACGGACGGCAAGGGGAACTACCGTGTCGTCGTGCCCGTCGCCAACCCCGACACCGAACGCGACCTGCTCCGACTGGCGGCCGCGAACGCGCACGCCCACGAGGACGAAAACGCCGAGATCATCGCCGTCAACGTCATCGAAGTCCCCCAGCAAACGTCGCTCTCGCAGGACGTCGAGTTCGAGGAGGAACGCGTCGGTCGCCAGGCCGAACTCCTCGATGCGGCCCGAGACATCGCCGAGGATCTCGACATCGGTATCCGGACGCGGGCCATCGTCGGACGCGACGTGGGCGACGTGGTGCTCGACGTCATCGACGAGGAGCAGGCCGACCACGTCCTGATGGGCTGGAAGGGCTCGCGGAGCCCGCGGGAACACATCCTCGGGTCGAACATCGACCAGGTCGTCGAACACGCGCCCTGCGAGGTGACGTTGGTGAAGCTGGCGACGACCGAACGCGTCGACACGGTCGAGGACGTCGTCGCGCTTGCCGGCGAGGGGCCCCACGCACCCGTGGCGGCGCGTCGCGGCGCGGAACTGGTCGATACGACCCGAGGGAAGGGATCGCTGACGCTCCTCAACGCACAGCGACCGGACGACGAAGCCGACCCCCGGGACCGAGGCGAGGCGGTGATCGCCGACGTCGCCGAAGCGGCCGGCATCGAGTACGTGGACTACGAGAGCGAGGTCGTGGTCGGAGACGACGTCGAGGAGCTGCTACTCGACGCAGTCGCCGCGTACGACACGGTCTGCGTCGGCGCGACCCGGTCGGGTTCCGTTTCCCAGGCGCTGTTCGGTTCGATCCCCGAGACCATCGGGGAGGAGGTGGACGCGACGGTCGCGATGGTCCGCGGGCCGAGGCAGACGACCCGGAGCGTCCGCGAGGGGCTCGTAGACCGACTGAACAGGTAGTACCGGCGATTCATTTTCTCCGGTTCCAGCCACCGAAAGCGGACGGACTATACCTGACCTCTCAGACCCTTGTAGAGCACGTAGCCGGCGAACCCGCAGAGGTACAGGACCGTCAGCCCGGTCGTGATCGGGTTGCGTCCGACGAGCGCGATCGACGTGATCAGCAGCGGACCGAAGAGGATCAGGAGGTCGAACACCCGGTCGGCCGGTCCGACCCGGAACACCGCCCGGAGCACCGGCACGTCGGTCCAGTTCATCGGTACCCCTCCGCACCGACGAACAGGCTCCGCAGCAGCACGAGAACGGGGATGATCTCGAGCCGGCCGATCCACATGTTGAACAGGAACGCGACCTTGGCGACGGTCGGCATCCCCGGCCCGGTGATGCCTGACGAGAGGCCGACGTTGCCCTGGGCGCTGGCGACCTCGAAGACCACGTTCGCCAGCGTGAACGCGTCCTCGCCCGGGCCGACCGGGACCGCGACCAGGAGGACGAAGATTCCGAGCGCGAGGAACACCAGCCAGAGGAACGAGACGATGGCCGCCTCCTCGAACTCCCGGGCGGCCTCGTCGTCCGAGTAGTTCCGGCCGTTCATCTCGAACGTGCGGACCGCGGTCTCGGGCAGGAACACGCCCCGGATCCGGAACACGGTCCCCTTGACCAGGGTCAGCGCCCGGACGAGCTTGATGCCGCCGACCGTCGACCCCGCTGCGGCGCCGACGACCATCCCCAGCGAGACGACGAGCTGGGCGGTCGCGGGCCACCGCGTCCCGAGCGTCCCGGCGGTCTGGAACCCCGTGCACGAGGCGGCCGAGACGAACTGGAAGAGCGCGAATCGGAACGTCTGGAACAGCGCGGCCGCCGACCCGGACAGCGCGAGCGCGCCGGGGACCACGACGAGTCGCCCGGGGTCGTAGCTGCCGCTCAGCAGGAGGAACCCGGTGAGGGCGGCGGTCCCGAGCGCGAAGAAGCCGAACACCCACCGTGTCTGGAGGTCCGCGTAGAGGTTCCGGAGGTCGCCCCGGAGCACGAGGTAGTGGACCGGGAACGCGATGCTGCCCAGGATCATCACCGGGACGAGCGCGAAGTCGATGGCGACGCTGTCGTAGGTTCCGATGCTGTTGTCGGTGACGCTGAATCCGCCGGTCGCCAGCCCGGTCATCGCGTGGTTGACGGCGTCCCACAGCGGCATCCCCGCGACCCACAGCAGGAGGACCGAGACGACGGTGAACAGCAGGAAGATCCACCAGATGGTCCGGACCGTCGAGACGATGCTCGGGTGGATTTTCTCGGAGCGGGCCTCGCTCTCGTAGAGGGTGAGCGACCCGCTGCCGGGCCGGGCGAGGACGGCGGTCGTGAGCACGATGACGCCCACGCCGCCGACCCACTCGGTCAGCGACCGCCACCACTGGAGCGTGTGGGGGATGCGGTCCTCGTGGACCGTCATGGTCAGCCCGGTCCCGGTGAAGCCGCTCATGCTCTCGAAGAACCCGTTGAGCGGGTTCAGGAACGCCCGGAGCGTCTCGGTCCGTACCGACGCCGGCACCGGGACGAGACCCGGGTCGACGAAGGCGGTGAGCGCGACGAGGTAGAACGGGAGCGACCCGAACACCGCGACGAAGAACCACCCGGAGGCCGCGATCATCATCCCGTGGAGCTTGCCCGGCTCGGCGGCGTCCGCGAAGCGCCGCGCGAGGGCGGTCCCCGCGGCCAGCGGGATCGCCCCGGCGAGCACCAGCCCGGGTATCGCGTAGAACTCGCCCCAGACCAGCGGGACGACGACCGAGACGAACACCATGCCCGAGAGCGCCTGGAACATCCGACCCAGATCTCGCCCGATGGTTCGGAGTGATTCGCGCATCGTATACGGAATCGAAAAATCAGCCTAAAAAGGAACCGGTTTCAGATTAGTTTTGACGGTACAGATTTGGTCTTCCGGGTATCCGTGGCGTTCTCCGCGACGCCGACACCGTCGGTGTCAGTCTTCCCGTCGCTATCGTCCAGTTGTCACCTGCGAGCTCGACGCCGTCCGCGTTTCCGAGAGGTCGCCGACGCGTTCGCTCGATCGGTCACACCCGCGTCGCCTCCCGATTCTCGCCGGTGAACACTTCGAGGATGGCGGGCGCGAATCCGCGCTTCGAGAAGACGGTGACCAAATCGCCCTCGCGGATCTCGGTGTCGCCCCGCGGGAGCAGTGCCGACTCGCCGCGCTCGACGGCGACCACCCGGACGTCGTCGGGGAGCACGTCCGCCTCGTCGGCGTCTCGGAGCGTCCGGCTCGCGATGGGGCCGTCCTCGCCCACCGTTATCTCGAAGACCTCGGCGCCGTCGGCCAAGTGCATGAAGTCCTTGACCGACGGCCGCTGCACCGCCCGGTAGAGGTACTCCGCGATGAGGTGCTCGGGGTTCTCGAGGACGTTGACGTTGAGCTGGCGGAACAGCCGCATGTGATCGGGGTTCTGGACGACCGACACCTGCGAGGGGATGCCGAACTCCTGGGCGAGCAGCATCACCATGACGTTGGTGGCGTCGTCGTCGGTCGTGCTGATGACGGCGTCGGCCTGGTCGGCGCCGGCCTCCTCGAGGGTCTCCTTCGTCGTGGCGTCGGCGTTGAGCACGAGGCAGTCGTAGCTCTTGGCGACTTCGTTGGCCGTCGCCTCGTTCCGTTCGACCACCACGACGTTGTTCGTCTCCCGGGTGACCAGGTCGAGCAGCTGTGACCCGATATCCCCGGCACCGACGATGATGATATACATGTTCTGGGTGGAATCGTGAAGGGGCTTAAAAGTAGCGTTTGTGGAACGGTAACCAACCGTCGATTTCCCACCGTGGGCCGGAACGCCTAGCGCGCCCGAGGTCGACTCGACGACCGTCCCTTTCGACGCCCGAACCAGAACCCCCTTTCGGGTCCCGTCCTTAGGGCCGGGCGATGGACGACACCGGACCGAGCGAACACGGACGAAGCGGGGCCGACCGCGACGCCCGGCCGCGCGGCGAGTCGGCGGACGCCGCCCGAGACGGCGCCGACCGGGACCGCCGGAGCCGCGGCATCTCCAGGCGGGAGTTCGCCAAGGCCGCGGTGGCCATCGGGGGCGCCTCGGCGCTGTCGGCGTGTCTGGGCCGGAACGGCGGGCCGGACGTGGCCACCGGGCCCGAGGACCTCTCGACGCTGCCCTCGCGCCAGCACGCGTGGAACGAGTTCCTCCCGACCGACGACCACGGCAACGTCGTCGCGCCCCGCCACCGGGTCCTCCTCCTGTTGAACTACGCCGGCGACGGGACGCCGACCGACGCCGACCGCGAGACCGCCGAGTCGGCGTTCCGGAGCCTCGAGCGCGCCTACGAGCGGGGCGGCGACGGCCTGCTGTTCACGGTAGGCTACTCGCCGTCGTACTTCGAGCGGTTCGACGCGCCGCTGCCCGACTCCGTGGACCTCCAGCAGCCCCGGGCGCTCGCCCCGTTCGAGGACCCGGAACTCGACCGCCAGGACGCGGTGGTCCACCTCGCAAGCAACCACGCGTCGGTCGTGCTGGCGGCCGAGCAGGCGCTGCTCGGCGAGCAGTCGACGGTGAACGGCGTCGAGGTGACGGCCGACCTCTCGGGGGTGTTCGAGCGGGCCGACCGCCGGACCGGGTTCATCGGCGAGGGGCTGCCCGCCGACCACCAGGACGTCGACGGCCTCCCCGACTCCGACGCGGTGCCCGAGGACGCGCCGCTCTACATGGGGTTCAAGTCGGGCTTTCGGAAGAACCAGGCCAGCGAGGACCGCGTGACCATCCGGGACGGGCCGTTCGCCGGCGGGACGACCCACCAGCTCTCGACGATCGAGCTCAACTTGGAGCAGTGGTACGAGCAGGACAGCCGGTCACAGCGCGTGAGCAAGATGTTCTGCCCGGTCCACGCCGAGGAGGACCTGGTCGAGGACGCGGGCGACAACCTCGGCGACTCCGCCAGGATGGAGGAGAAGGGCTGTCCCGCCCACTCGGAGGAGCACGCCCGCAAGAAGGGCGTGGTGGGCCACTCCCAGAAGTCGGCGCGGGCCCGCGACGACGACGGCTCGCCGCTGATGATCCGCCGGGACTTCGACTCGACCGACGGCGGCCGGGCGGGCCTCCACTTCGTCTCGCTCCAGCGGACCGTCGCGGACTTCGTCGACACCCGCGACGCGATGAACGGCGAGGACCTCGCCGAGCGGTCGGCGGTCGGGCAGAAGAACAACAACGGCATCCTCCAGTACATGGAGGTGCTCCGGCGCGGGAACTTCCTGCTGCCGCCCCGGGAGCACCGCGCGCTGCCGACGCCGAATCCGGCGTGACGGCCCGATCCTTCCGACCCGCCGCCACTCCGGCTCGCCGCCGACCTGACCCGTGCGAGGAGTAGCCGAAGATATCGCCGCACCGCGAACCTCTTTGTAGGCCGACCTCCCACGTTCCGGCATGCGCAGAGTCAGATTCCGCGACCCCGCGGGCAGCACCAGAGTCGGCGAGTGGACCGACGGCCGGATCGAGGCGGCCGGCGAGACCTACGACGCGGCCGACGTCGCGGTGCTTCCGCCGGCCGAACCGACCAAGATCGTCTGCGTCGGGTTGAACTACCGGGACCACGCCGACGAGCGCGACAGCGAGATCCCCGACCGGCCGCTGCTGTTCCTCAAGCCCCCGAACAGCCTCTCGGCCCACGGCGACACCGTGACCCTCCCCGCCGGGAAGGAGCGCGTCGACCACGAGGCCGAACTCGCGGTCGTGATGAGCGACCAGGCACGTAACGTCTCCGCCGACGAGGCGATGGACTACGTCGCGGGCTTCACCTGCATGGACGACGTGTCGAACCGCGACGACCAGGACCGCGAGCAGAACTGGGTCCGCGGGAAGGCGTTCGACAACGCCGCGCCGCTCGGGCCGGTGCTGGCCACCCCCGACGAGGTCCCCGACGACGCCGCGGTCGAACTCCGCGTGAACGGCGAGACCCGCCAGCGGTCCTCGCGCGACGAGTTCATCTGGTCGGTGCCCGAGCTGATCGAGGAGGTGACGACCTACATGACCCTCGAACCGGGCGACGTCGTCTCGACCGGGACGCCCGCGGGCGTCGCGCCGCTCGACGACGGCGACGAAGTCGAGGTCGAGGTGGAGGGCGTCGGCGTCCTCCGCCACGACGTGCGCGAGCCCTGACGCTCAGCGCGGGTTCGCCGCGCGGTCGTCGCGGGAGGGGCGGAGCGACCGCCCGCCGACGTCGGTGGCGATGGGGAGTTCGACGGCGACGACCGTGCCTCGGGGGTCGTTGTCCGCCACCCGGACGTCGCCGTCGAAACCGGAGACGATTCTGTCGACCAGGTAGAGGCCGATGCCCGTGCCGGGGCTCTCGAGACCCTTCTCTCCCCTGCCGAACACCGTCTCCTTCCGGTCGTCCGGTATCCCCGGGCCGTCGTCCGCGATCCGGACGACCGCCGTCTCCTCGGTCACGGCGAGCGAGACGTCGACCTCGGGGGCGTCGGTGTCGTTGTGGATCACGGCGTTCGTGATGACGTTCAGCAGCGCCGACCCCAGCAGGTCGTTCGCGCGTATCCGCACGTCCGGCAGGTCGGGCGGTACCGCGACGCTCGCCTCGGGGTACGCCTGCCGGACCTGCTCGGCCGTCTCCTCGAGCTCCCGACACAGATTCATCGGCCGCATCTCGTCGTCTTCCAGCATCACGCGCATCAGGTCGGCGACGGTGTCGGTCAACTCGTCGATGTGCTCGGCGTACTCGAGTGCGGTCCGGAGTTCGTCCACGACCTCTTCTCCGAGGTCGTCGCGATCGAGCGCGAGTCTGAGGTACAACGTGACGACGCTGACGTCGTTGGTGACGTCGTGGCGGACGACCCGATTGAGTATCTCGAGCTGGTCGTTCGTTGCCTCCAGTTCGCGCTGGTAGGTGCGCTGCGAGGTCACGTCGTGGGCGGTGAGTACCCACCCGACGGTCGCACCGCCGCGCCGGAGCGGCCGGCGGAACACGTCGAGGTACCGCTCGCGGTCCGGGCCGGCCCGGACCGTCGCCGACTCCAGGCCGTCGCGGAGCGCGTCGTACTCCGGGATGGCGTCCGCCGCGTCGTCCCCGACCGCCGAGCCGAGTCCGAACAGCGACTCGGCGGCCGGGTTGCGGTAGACGATGCGCTCGTCCTCTTCGAGGACGACGATACCGGTCGGGGAGTGCTCGACCGTCGTCCGGTAGGCCAGCGGGAGCGCGCCGAACAGCTTGTACCGGAACACCGCGACCCCGAACGAGACCGCGGTGAAGGCCAGCGACGCCGGAAGCAGGTTGACCCCGACCCCGTCCGGGGGATAGACGTCGGCGAGTTCGAGGTAGACGACGACGGCGGGGGGCACGACGCCGACCAGGAGGAAGCCGGCCTGTTTCCGGTCGTCCCACCGCGACCGGACCGCGTACTGGAGGATGAGCCCGATCGCGAACAGGTCGAGGACGAGACCGTACGCGATCCGGAGCACCGACGCCGGCCCGGACTGGACCTCGATAGTGGTCACGCCGCCGCTCGCGACGAGTCGCCAGTCGATGATGGCGACGGAATTGGGGTTGACGAACAGGAGCAGCAGGGTCACCGACGGCACCGCGAAGAGGGCGGCCAGCGTCGGGCGGGTCAGCCACTCGCTGCGGTCGGTGTAGGCGAGCGCGAACGCGAAGAACAGCGGACTCGCGAACGTGCTCCCGACGTGGAACAGCTTGAACGCGAGCAGCTTGACGGCCGGGTCGAGGCTCAGAACCTTGACCGCCGTGACGATAGTCCACACCGCGATGGCGAGGTTCAGCCCCACGAACGAGAGCACGACCGTCCGCCGGCGACGCCTGCGGGCGTACGCCGCACCGTAGGCCGCCAGGACGGCCGAGACGAACCCGCCGATCAGCATCGGGTAGACGTGTGCGGTGTGTTGCCAATCCATCAGGCGCGTACTCGCAGTACGCCACCAAAAAACCCCGTCATAGTCACCCTGATTCGACCTCGACCCCACTGGCCGCGAGCGAGGGTGTTTTCCCGACGGGGCCCGTCGAGTCGGACGATGACCGACGAGCGCGCGACGGTGACCTGCCCCGACTGCGACCTCGAGGAGACGTTCGACCGGCTCGGGGCGGCCCGGTCCCGCATCGAGACCCACCGGACCGAGACCGGCCACGAGGCGGTCTGGAAACTCCACCGGCTCGATTCGGGCGTCGAGCGCGCCGGCGACGAGGCCGGCGTCTGCGGGCGGCCGGAGTGCACGAACGAGGAGTCGCCGCTCTACCGGGGCGAGTAGTCCGGGCGCGATTCGCCCATCGTCTCGGACGCGCTTTTCGACGCCCGAACCAGAATCCGTATTCGTACGACGCGGCTAGAGCCACCCGATGAGACGACGCGACTTCCTGCGGGCGGGCGCGCCGGTCGGCCTCGCCGGCCTCGCCGGGTGCACGGGGCTGCTCGATACCCAGTCGGCCGCCTCCGGGCAGTTCACCACGGTCGCCGACCGGACGGAGCAGGTGTACTACCCCACCCACGTCGACGGGATGGAGATGGTCGGGATGGGCGGGAAGGGGCGCTACAAGGTCGGGCTGATGTACAGCACGCCTCACGCGTTCTGGAACATCACCGGCACGGACACGAACCTCGCGCAGGTCGGCGAGAGCGTGAGCGCCCACCTGATGGCCATCCTCTGGGACGACCAGACCCGGACCGTGCTGCCGACCGCCAACGTCTCCGCGACCCTCCTGAAGGGCGGCGAGGAGGTCGATTCGCGGCGCCTCTGGCCGATGCTCTCCCAGAACATGGGCTACCACTTCGGCGACAACGTGGAGCTGTCGGGCGACGGGACCTACACCGCCGAGCTCTCCATCGGGGCGATGCAGGCCCGCCCGATGGGCGCGCTGCGGGGCGCGTTCGGCGAGCAGACCGAGCTGGCGGTCGAGTTCGACCACAGCCGCTCGAAGCTCGGCGACGTCTCCTACGAGCCGCTCCCAGACAAGAAGGGGAAGCCGGGCGCGATTTCGCCGATGGACATGCAGATGCCAGTCTCGCAGGTGCCCGAGCGGAGCGACCTGCCGAACGTGCTCGGGACCGGGACCAGCGGCGACGCCGACTTCGTGGCGTTCGCGCCCGACGAGAACCCCCACTTCGTCGCCGACGGCAAGCGGTACCTCGCGGTGTCGCCCCGGACGCCGTACAACCGCTACCCGCTGCCGTTCATGTCGCTGTCGGCGACGCTGAAGCGGGGCGGCTCGACCGTCTACGACGACATCCTCCGGCCCGCGCTCGACCCCGACCTCGGTTACCACTACGGCGCCGCGGTCGACGGCGTGCAGTCGGGCGACTCGCTGACGGTAACGGTGGGCGCGCCGCCGCAGGTCGCCCGCCACGAGGGGTACGAGACGGCGTTCATCGAGATGCCCGCGATGGAGATGACGGTCTGAACCGGCCGAGGGCGGTTCGGTCCCGCGCCGCGGACAGGGACCACCGGCCTACGCTGTCAGCCCCACGACCACGGCGACCGCGAGCAGATTGGCGAACGACAGCATCAGCATCCCCTTCCAGCCGATCTCGATGAGCTGGTCGATGCGGACGCGGGGGACCGCCGACCGCGCCCACTGGGTGAACAGGAAGACGGCCCAGATCTTGGCGGTGAACCAGACGAACCCGGGCAGCACCGGGCCGGCCGGGCCGCCCAGGAAGAGCGTGGCCGCGATGGCCCCGCCGAGGAAGATGTGGACGAACTCGCCGACGTAGAGCAACACGAAGTACACCGACGAGTACTCGGTCATGTAGCCCGCGACGATCTCGGTCGGCGCCTCCGGCACGTCGAACGGGTTCCGCCCGACCTCCGCGAGGTTCGCCACGAGGAACAGAACGAACGCCAGGGGATTCACGAGGGCGTACCACGAGGGAATCGAAACGCCGGCGACCGAGACCAGCGTCGCCCGCTGGGCGGCCACCACCTCGCTGGTCCGGAGCGAGCCGGCGAGCAGCACCACGGAGGCCGCGGTGACGACCAGCGGAATCTCGTAGGCGATGTTCTGGGCGACCGCGCGCAGCCCGCCCAGCAGCGAGTACTTGTTGTTCGACGCGTAGCCCGCCATCGTCAGCCCGAGCGTCGCCAGCGAGGAGACCGCGAAGACGTACGCGACGCCGGTCTCGGGGTCTGCCAGCTGGACGTTCACGCCGAAGAGGCTCCCCATCGGAATCACCGCGAACCCCAGTATCGCCGACAGCGGGACGAGAATCGGCGACACGTCGAACGCCGGCCGGTCGGCGCGGTCGGGGATTATCAGCTCCTTCGAGAGGAAGCGCATCGCGTCGGCCACGATGATGAGCAGCCCCGCCGGCCCGACCCGGTTCGGGCCGATCTTGTCCCAGAACGCGGCCGCGACCTTCCGCTTGGCCCAGGGACCCGCGACAGCAGCGTTGACCATCAGGTAGGTGCCGACGAGGCCCGCCGCGGCGAGCGACGCGAGCGCGGCTTCGAGCGGCCCCATCGGCGCCCACCCGAGCGCCCGGCCGACGGTCTCCGGGAGTGTAGCGGACGGGGCCTCCGGCGGTGTCCCGAAAACCGCGTGTGCTCCGGTCATGTCCGGAGATTGGGAGGCCGAAACGGTAGCCCTGCTGCCGCGCATCCGCGGTGGTTTTAAGCGCTCCCGTCGAACCGCCGCGCATGCGCTACGTCACCGTCGTCGCGCGACCGATCGACGGGGCGCTCCACCCGCTCGACCGCGCGCTCGGGGACGAACCGGCGGTCTCGCGCGAGGCGATCCACCGCGCGGAGCTGCTCGACGACGACACAATCGTGATGTTCGCGGAGGCGACCGGCGACGCCGACCGGCTCCGCGAAATCCTGGCCGACAGCGACCACGTCCTGGACTTCACGGTCACCGCCGACGACGAGGGGCGGCTCTACTCCTACAGCCACTACGACCCCAACGACACGCTCCGGGACCTGCTGCTCCGGCGGCGCGAGCAGGAGCTGGTCGTCCGGATGCCGGTCGAGTACACCGACGACGGCGCGATGCGCGCGACCTACGTTGGCCGCGACGAGGCGTTCCGGGCGGCGATGGCCGACCAGCCCGAGGCGGTCGAGATTGAGATCGAGTCGACCGGCGACTACCACCCGAAGGCCGAGGACCTGTTCGCCCGGTTGACCGCCCGCCAGCAGGAGGTGCTGAAGGCCGCGGTCAGGCTGGGCTACTACGAGAACCCACGGGAGGCGACCCACGAGGACGTCGCCGAGGCGGTCGGCCTCTCGTCGGGGACGGTCGGCGAGCACCTCCGGAAGGTGGAGTCGGCGGTGCTGAAGCGGCTCGTGCTCTGAGCTCCGCCTCGACGCGCCGGCGGCTTGCGTTACTCCTCGACCTCCTCGGCGTCCATCAGCGCGAAGAGGTCCTCGTAGTCGTCGGGGAGCTGCGCGCGGACCTGCTCGATCTCGCCGGCCGAGACGAGCTCGCTGACGAGCCCGAACACGACCTTCCCGTAGTAGGCGGCGTCCGACCGGTCGACGTTCGCTCGGTCGGCCACGCGACCGACGAACTCGTCGTAGTCGAACCGCTGGCCCGAGTCGGCCGACTCGAGGTAGTAGTCGACCTCCATCGGCAGCGACGCCGCCAGGTCCTCGGCCTCGCCGGCCTGGAGCCGCTCGGCGAGCGACTGGAGCACCGCGCGGGTCGCGCGGACCGCGCGGCCGGTGTCGGGCAGTTCGAGTCGGTGCTGGACTTCCCCCATGAAGTCGTCGTACTTCATGCGCGGGCCTACCACGGTCGTCCGAAAATACGTGTCGGTGGGTTCCCGGTCGCCGGGAACCACCGGTGCGTTCTTGTCAACCTGCGGCGAACGGGAGGGTATGTACGACCGCATCCTCGTCCCGACCGACGGCAGCGACCAGTCCGAGCGGGCGTTCGAGCAGGCGCTCGACCTCGCGCTGACCTACGACGCCGAGCTCCACCTCCTCAACGTGGTGGACGTGTCAGCGCTGGCCGGCGAGTTCGACGCCGTGACCGTCGTCGACTCGCTCGAAGAGAGCGGCCGCCAGCTGACCCACCGCCTCCGCGACCGCGCCGAGGAGGCGGGCGTCGAGACGGTCGAGACGCTGGTCCGCGAGGGCGTCCCGTACTCGACTATCCTCGACTACGCCGACGACAACGACGTCGACCTCGTGGTGATGGGGACCCACGGCCGAACCGGGCTCGACCGTTATCTGCTCGGGAGCGTCACCGAGCGCGTGGTTCGCAAGAGCGACGTGCCGGTGCTGACGGTCCGGGGCGAGTCGGACCGCGACGACGCGTAGCCGGTCACGTCTCCGCCGGTGCGAGCGCTACCCCGGCAGGAAGACGTTGATGGCGGCCACGACCAGCCCCGCCAGTCCCATCCGGAACGCCGCGACGTACCACCGCTGGCCCGATATCGAGCCCATGTAGGCGCCGAACGACGCCAGCAGGCCGACCCCCAGCGCGACCGCGACCGCGGCGGCCTGCGGGAGCGTGAACAGCGCGCCCTCGAAGACGAACGGCAGTAGCGGAATCAGGATGCCGATGAGCGGCCCGATGCCGCTGGCGACGGCGTGGACCGTGCGGGCGCCCTGCTGGCGTCGCTCGAACTCGGTGTCGTCGAGGTCGCTCAGCATCGCGCGCTCGGTCCGCCGGATCTCGGCCTTCGTCTCGGCGCGCTCGATCTCCCAGACGCTCCAGACGCCGGAGGTGCCCAGCCCCACCGCCGCGCCGACGCCGATCTTGACGACCGCGAACCCGTCCGGGACGCCCGAGAGCACCGCGCCGATGACGACGCCGATGCTGGTCAGGGTCCCGTCGAACCCGTTCGAGACGAAGTACCGCCGGGAGATGGCGCGGACGTCCTCCCGGCCCAGCAGGTCGAGGAAGCGGCGGAGCGAGACCACGCTAGTCCTGCGGGGTCGACCGCTCCTCGACGACGTACTCGCCGGCCGCCGCCTCGTCTATCGAGTGGAGGCTCCCGCCCACGTCCTCGATGGCCTCTTCGAGCCGGTCGGCCGAGACCTCCTCGCCCTCGACGGTGAGCTTGACGTTCTGGACCTCCTTGTCGAGTTCGATGAGCGAGACGCTCGCGCCCGCGACGCCCTCGACCCCGGCCATCCGGCGGGCGAACGCCGCCAGCGAGGGTTCGTGGGGCTTCAGCACGTCGGCGACGATTCGACGAATCGGTGGCATCGTCGGGACTCACGGTTCCGACTCGCAAAGGTCTGGCGCACGTCGGGTTCCCGCGGACCGGGAATCGCCCCGCCCTTTTCCGTCGCTCCGACGCGAAAACCGAGGTATGTACGACAGCATCCTCGTGCCCGTCGACGGCAGCGAGCAGTCGAGTCGCGCGCTCGACCACGCGGTCGGCCACGCCGAGACCTACGACGCCGCGGTCCACCTCCTGTTCGTGGTCGACGTGGCGTCGCTGCCCGCCGAAGTGGACGCCGCGCCGGTCGCGGAGAGACTCGACACCTACGGCGAGCGCATCGTCGCCGGCGCGGCCGACCGCGTCGGGGCCGCCGACGTCGACCGGATCGAGACGGCGGTGGTCCCGGGCGTCCCGCATCAGGCTATCCTCGACTACGCCGACGACAACGACGTCGACCTCGTCGTGATGGGGACCCACGGCCGGACCGGGCTCGACCGCTACCTGCTCGGGAGCGTCACCGAGCGGGTCGTCCGGCGCTCGCCGGTGCCCGTGCTCGCGGTCCGTACCGACGAGGCGGCCGCGGCGAGCGGGGAGTAGCCCGCCGTGTCAGTGCGGGGAGGGCTCGGCTCCGGCCCGGCTCCGACCACGTCGGCGAGATCGGCGAGTTCGTCGACCAGCAGCTGGTCGCGGTCGTCGAGCGTCACGATGCCCGCGAGGGCCCACCGTCGGACCGCCCTACTCCTCGGCCGGTTCCGCGGCCGCCGACTCGCCGTGGTCGATCTCGGTCCCGAGCACGTCGAGGAACTGCGAGAGCCACTCGACGTGGTCGCTCCAGTCGCGCCCCGTCACGAGGTTGCCGTCGGTGGTCACGCCGTCGTAGTACTCGCCGCCCGCGCGCTCCACGTCGGCTTCGAGCGCGCTGTACGCCGAGCAGGTCCTGCCCTCGACGACGTCGGCCGCCGCGAGAATCTGGGCGGCGTGACAGATGGCGGCGACCGGCTTGTCCGCCTCGAAGAAGTGCCGGACCGCGTCGAGCACCTCGTCGTGGGTCCGGAGGTACTCGGGCGCGCGCCCGCCGGGCAGCACGAGTCCGTCGTACTCCGCGGGGTCGACCTCGTCCATCGACGCCGTGAGCTGGAAGTTGTGGCCCCGCGACTCCACGTACGTCTGGTCGCCCCGGAAGTCGTGGACCGCTGTCTTGACGGTGTCACCTTCTTCCTTCTCCGGGCACACCGCGTCGACCTCGTGGCCCACGGCCTGGAGGGTCTGGAAGGGTACCATGATCTCGTAGTCTTCGCCGAAATCGCCGACTATCATCAGCAGTTGCTTGCCGGACATAGGTCTCTCTCGAAGGAAATACGGCGCAAGAGGGAATATAGGTGCCGCCGTCGAGAGAACAGCGCGTCGCAACAGCTACCGGGCAACTCGTCGATAGAACGGTCCGCGTCAGCGTTCGACTGACAGCCTTCGACTGTCGGCGCGCGCGGCGAAGAACCGTCGGATTACGCCGCCACCGAACCGCTCTCGGAGGCCTCGAGCAGCTCGTGGTAGCGGTTCCGGATGGTGACCTCGCTGACCTGCGCGACGTCGCTGACCTCGGCCTGCGTGACCTTCTCGTTGGTCAGCAGCGGGCCGGCGTAGACCGCGGCGGCCGCGAGGCCGACCGGCGACTTCCCGCTGTGGATGCCTTGGCGCTTGGCGTTCCGGAGCAGTTCACGGGCCCGGCGCTCGGACTCGTCGGAGATGCCCAGTTCGCTGGCGAACCGCGCGACGTAGTCCTCGGGGTCGGCCGGCTGGATCTGGAGGCTGAGCTCCCGGACGATGTAGCGGTACGTCCGCTTGAACTCCATCTCGTCGATGCGGCTGACGTTGGCGACCTCGTCGATCGACCGGGGCGTCCCGGTCTGGCGGGCCGCGGCGTACAGCGACGCGGTGGCGACGCCCTCGATGGAGCGGCCCGGGAGGAGGTCCTCGTCGAGCGCCCGCCGGTAGATGACCGACGCGGTCTCGCGCACGTCCTCGGGAAGGCCGAGTGCGGAGGCCATGCGGTCGATCTCGCCGAGGGCCTGCTTGAGATTGCGCTCCTTGGAGTCGCGGGTGCGGAACCGCTCGTTCCACTTGCGGAGCCGCTGCATCTTCTGGCGCTGGCGACTGCCGAGCGACTTGCCGTAGGCGTCCTTGTTCTGCCAGCCGATGTTGGTCGACAGCCCCTTGTCGTGCATCATCTTGGTCGTCGGGGCGCCGACCCGGCTCTTCTGGTCCTTCTCGCTGGCGTCGAACGCGCGCCACTCCGGCCCGCGGTCGACGTTGTCCTCGTCGATGACGAGACCGCAGTCGCTGCAGACGGTCTCGCCGTGCTCCTCGTCGGAGGTGACCCGCCCGCCGCACTCGGGGCAGATCTGCTCGTCCTCGCGCTCGCTCGCCGGCCGCTCGTCCTCGTCCGTTCGCTCTGTTACGTCGGTCTGTTCGTCGTAGCTCTGGATTCGTGTACTCGTCATGGTTGGATGGGGCTGTTGAGGCCCGGAGAGGGAGAAAACCTAAATAACCTCCGTGCCTCGCTTCCTAACCAACAGTAAGGCCGACAACTACTTAAGCATTTCGCTGCCGTGCGTATTGTTTGCACGCAGAGCCGGCAGATTCGGCCGGGAACGCCCACCTATACGCGTGCGCTGAACCGCCAAAATTAGGACGGTTATCCCGGTGGAGTCGCCGTTCTTCGGACTTACAGATTTCGGGATTGTATTGTGATATCGAACCAATTCTATTCTCGGGTCGACCACCGGAAATGGACGTATCCGTCACCCATTCGCGAACGGACGCGACGTCCGGGCCCGCTCCGTCAGCGGTCGAGGTACGCCATCGCCTCCTCGTCGGAGATCTGGTCGAACGACCGGTAGAACTGGCCGACGGCGCTGAAGTGCGGCGGCGTCTCGACGGCCACGACGTCGTCGGCCTCGGCGCGGAGGCGCTCGACGGCGTCGGGCGACCCGACCGGCACGGCGAGGACGACGCTGTCGGCCCCCGCCGCCCTGACCTGCCGGAGCGCCGCGATAGTGGTCGCTCCCGTGGCGAGACCGTCGTCCACGACGACCACGCGCTTGTCCGCGAGGTCCGGCAGGTCGGCCGTCCCCCGGTAGCGTTCGAGTTTCTCGCGCGCGGCCTCGGTCTCCGCGTCGCGTTCGCGCTCGACGTACGCCTCGTCGACGCCCAGTTGGTCGATGAGGTCCTCGTTGCGCCACAGCGACCCGTCGCTGGCCACCGCGCCGATGGCGAGTTCCGGGCTGTCCGGCGCGCCCAGCTTCGAGGCGACCACCACGTCGAGCGGCGCGCCGAGCGCGTCCGCGACCGCCCGCGCGACCGGCAGGCCACCCCGGGGTATCCCCAGTACCACGTCGGCCTCCACGTCGCGGTCGGCGAGCAGGTCGGCGAGCTGTCGTCCGGCGTCGGTTCTGTCCTTGAACATCGTCCCCCGACCGGAGACGCGGCGCCGTCGCGCTTAAACCTACCCGCGGGCGACGAGCTGACCACTGTCGACGCGGAGACGACTGAGAAACTGAACGACGTGCTCGCCGTGGCCGACCGCACCGAGCCGGTCCGGATCGGGAGCCGGGAAGCGGCGATGGTCGAACGCATCTGAGCGCCGGACTGTCGAAACGGGCCGCCGGATCGGGCTCGGCTACCAGACCATCTGGCCGTCGTCCTCGGTGTTGCCGACGTACAGCAGGTGGGCGAACGGTACGAACGCGATGAACTCGCCGCTCTCGTCGAAGAGTTCCACGCCGCTGTCACCGACCTCGTAGTCCTCGCACTCGATCTGCTCGCCGTCCGATATCTGGGCCTTGAACATCCGTGGGTACTCCCAACGCCGACCGGCAAATGAGTGTCGGTGGAACGTCCGCGGCATTCCGCTGGCCGGGCTACCAGCATCCGTATATCCGCGAGTACTCACCGATTCATGTCTAAGAGCATATCATTAGCAAGGTGTGGTCGTGAAGTTGGGCCGAGAAATAATCTTACTATCTTATCTGTAATAGTGATAGATTTCTGTTTCCCCCACGAGCAAAAACAGCCATTCTACCCAACAATTCATTTCTAATAAATTCTATATAAAATATACGTCGCTGCGTCGGTTCTATGAGGAACAGACGGAGTTTCAAGACCGGTAGAATAGATAGCAGTAAGACTAACCACCACTGAATAATCATAATTCAGTAATATTGGGACATATTTCTATAAATTGCTAAAAGTAGTCGGTAAATAAAAATTTATAAAAGGACAATATTTCTATTAAAAGTCTGCTCTCAACGCTATATTTTGGATATATTGCCATGTTCTGCCAGTAAATAGGTGAAGAACTCTCACAATTAAAATCCAAATATCTTTCCGATTCCACACTTATATATTTAAAACGAGTTCATATCGTCCAACTCTTTCTCTGGAATCCGGATTCCCGAGTTCGTCGACTTTCTCGCGGTCCGTATCAGTCGATGCGTTCACTCGCCCACTCCTCCAGAGGCGTGAACTGCCCGGTATCGATGAGGGGAGCGACGCCGAACGGAGCGTCGACGACCGTGCGGAGGTCGAGCGTTCCGTCCTCGACGCGGAGCGTGGCAAAGCCGTCCTCGTGGCGCCGGTAGAGGTCGCCGTGGTCCGTCAGGACCGCTCGCTGGACCGCCTCGGAGAACCCGCTCAGTCCCCGGAAGTAGTGGTGGCCGTTGCGTTCGACGTGGTCGGCGCCGAGGATCGCGACGACCGCGAGGTCCTGGAGCAGTTCGACTGGACCGACCGTGGTCAGGTCCTCTGCGCTGATGACGTACTCGCGGTCGTCGATGCGGTTACGGTGGGCGACGAGGCAGGCGTTGACGACGCCCTTGAACGCGCCTTTGCAGTTCTTGTGGCTCGTCCCGGCGTAGCCGTGCGCGAGGGCTGTGCCGGCGCTGTCGATTCGCCCGTCGGACTCGTCGATGATGACGGGCGGCGCGTCGTCCCACGCCGCGAACACGTCTTCGGTCTCCGGCGTGAACGCCTCGTCGCGGGGGAGCGGCTGTTCGACGTAGGCCAGGCTGTCGAACAGGTCGGCGCAGTCGGGTTCCGCCCGGAGCGATTCCCACTGACGCCTGAACTCGGCGGCGGAGTCGTAGCCCTCGTTCGCGTCGACGGTGCAGCGGTACTCCTCGACGCCCAAATCCCCGAGTACGTCGGCGATCCGACCGAGGCGCGCCGCGTCGGTCTCTCGGTCCGCGGCGAGCTTGATCTTGAAGTGGTCCACACCGTCCTCGCGGACGTACTCGGCGAGCGTCAGCGGGAGGCCGTCGTCGGGTCGCTCGCCCGCGACGTCCGCGTCCGTGAGCGGGTCGTCGAGGCCGACGGTGTGTCTGACCGCCGTACTGCGTCGGGACTCGGCCGGAAGCAGGTCCGCGGGTTCGTACGGAGCCAGTTCGTCGTAGACCGACCCGAGGTCGATGCCGAGCACGTTCTCTCGGACCGCGCTCGCGAAGGAGACGCCCTTCGCGCGGCAGACGGCGTCGATCAGCGCCTGCTCGACGAGGCTCACGCCGTACGACCACAGCAGCGGCGGGTGGTCCGTGCCGTCGGCCCACTCGCGCTGGCGGTCGTAGAGCGACCGCCAGAACTCGAACGCCGACGGCTCCGGGTCGAGGGTCGTCGCGGCGTCCGCGGCCGACCGGAAGACCTCCACCATGCTCCGGTAGCCCGCGTCGAGGCCCATCTCCGGGTCCTTGTAGAACCAGCCGGGAATCAGGCCGGCCATCCCGACCCCGACCTCCGACTCCCCGTCGACCTCGGCCTCGACCCTGAGGAAGAGCTTCGGGATCTCTGTCACCTCCACGTTGCCGAAGTGGAAGGGCAGACGGGTCTCGAGGTCGACGACGCGGAACGCCGTGCGCGTCACTGCGACAGTCATGGCGGGTTCGACGCGGGCCGTCGTGAAGTGGTTTCCCTGGGAGTGACGCGGACACCGCCGCGGTGGGAGTCCTGCGGAATCACCGGTCGCTCACTCCTCGACGACCGGGTTCGCGAGCGTCCCGATGCCCTCGATCTCGGCCTCGCAGGTCTGGCCCGGTTCGAGCAGGTCGACGGGGTCGCGGAAGATGCCGACGCCGCCGGGGGTTCCGGTCGAGACGACGTCGCCGGGCTCCAAGGTCATGTTGTGGCTGATGTACGACACCAGTTCGTCGACGTCGAAGATGAACTGCTCGGTGTTCGAGGACTGCTTGGTCTCCCCGTCGACCCGGAGGGTGACGTCGACCGCGTTGGGTTCGAAGTCGTCGCCCGCCACCAGCGCCGGGCCCATCGGCGAGAACGTGTCGTAGCTCTTGCCGCGGAAGAACTGGCCGTCCGAGAACTGCGCGTCCCGGCCGCTCACGTCGTTGAGCACCGTGTATCCAGCGACGTAATCCCGGACCTCGTCCTCGTCGAGGTCCCTCGCGGTGCGACCGACGACGACCGCGAGCTCGACCTCGTAGTCGACCTGCTCGCCCTCGGGGTGGACGATGGGACTGCCCGGGTTCGTGACCGTGGTCGGCGCCTTCGCGAACAGGAGCGGCACGTCGGGGATCTCCTCGTCCTGCTCCTCGGCGTGGTCGCGGTAGTTGAGGCCGGCGCAGACGATCTTCGGCGGCTGAGGCACCGGCGCTAACAGGCTCACCTCGCCGGCGTCGACGACCGTGAGGGCCGCGTTCTCGACCGCTCGCTCCACCCGTTCGAGGTAGCGCGGGTTCGTGAGGTCCTGGTACGACGGCTCGCCGGCCGGGAAGTCGGCGAGCGCGTGAATCTCGTCGTCGGTTCTGACGCCCCACGCGGGGCCGGCACCGTCGGTGTATCGAACGAACTGCATCGATTCGAAGAGGCGGCGCATCCACCTTAAACGTTGAGATAGTCGGTACCGTCTCTCACGGGAACTGCACGCTCGTCCGACCCCGTCTCCCCGGCGGGGGCATATTTATCACGGAACCCGCCCAGCGTTGTGGTATGGACCAGAACTCGTCGAGGAGTTCGCTCGCAGTCCCGGAGGAGTCGATCCGCGAGGCGTGCGGCGAGACCCCGCTCCCGGAGCTCGGCGTCGTCGAGCAGGTGTGGGTGACCGACCCGATTCCGCGCGACGAGATAGCCGACCGGGCCGGGGCGGCCTTCGGGTCGCTCCCCCTCGAAGACGTCCCCGACGGCGGGGAGATCGCACTCGGCGTCGGGAGCCGGGGCATCGCGAACCTCGACGTCATCGTCGCGGGCGTCGTCGCCGAGGCCCAGGACCGCGGGTACGAACCGTTCGTGTTCCCGGCGATGGGGAGCCACGGCGGCGCCACCGCGGAGGGCCAGCGCGAGATGCTCGCCGACCTCGGCGTCGACGAGTCGACCGTGGGCTGCGAGATCCGGTCGAGCATGGACGTCGTCGAGGTCGGCCGGACCGCCGACCGGGACGTGCCGGTCGTCGCCGACGCCAACGCGGTCGAGGCGGACGCCATCGTCCCGATCAACCGGATCAAACCCCACACCGACTTCGACGGTACGGTCGAGAGCGGCCTCTCGAAGATGCTCGTCATCGGGATGGGCAAGCAGCGCGGCGCGAAGATCGCCCACGACTGGGCGGTCGACTGGTCGCTCCGGAACATGGTCCCCGAGATCACCGAGCAACTGCTCGACGAACTGCCGGTCGTCGGCGGGGTCGCCATCCTCGAGGACCAGCGCGACGACACGGCGCTCCTCGAGGGGGTCCCGCCGGCGGGCTTCCTCGATCGGGAGGCGGAGCTCCTCGAACGGGCCTACGACGTCATGCCGACGCTCCCGTTCGACGACCTCGACGTGCTGGTCCTCGACCAGCAGGGCAAGGACATCAGCGGCCAGGGGATGGACACGAACGTCATCGGTCGCCGGCCGTTCGCCATCCAGGAGCCCGAACCCGACCTGCCGGACATCAAGCGCATCTACACCCGGTCGCTCACCGAGACGACCCACGGCAACGCGATGGGCATGGGGTCGGCGGACTTCGTCCACGCCGACCTCCTCGCGGAGATCGACATGCCGACCACGCTCATCAACGCGCTGACCGCGAGCACGACCAGGGGCGTCCGGCTGCCGCCCGCGGTCGAGACCGACCGCGCGGGGCTGGTCGCGGCCCTGTCGACCATCGGCATCGTCGACCCCGACGAGGTCCGGGTCCTCCGCGCGGCCGACACGATGCACCTCCAGCGGCTCTACGCCTCGACGGCGCTCGTCGAGGAGGCGCGCGACCGCGACGACCTCCGCGTCGTCGAGGAGCCGTCGCCCGTCGAGTTCGACGCGGGCGACTTCGCGGCGCCGTCCCCGCACGCGGCGGGCGACGCGGACGAATAGGGCGGCTGCAAAATCAAGCCGTAGTTCGAGTCGGGCCTTTCGTCGATTGTTCGCCTCGCCGCACCGGGTGTCACGGTTCTCCGGGTACTCCCGCGCGACGCCCCTCAGATTTCGAGGGGGTCGATTGCGACGCGCCGTCCCTCGTCCGAGGACTCGTAGCTGGCTTCGGTGAGCTGGACGCCCCGGGCGCCCGCGGCGAAGTCCCAGGGGAACGGCTCGTCGGCGACGACGTGGCGGATGAACTTCTTCCACTGGTGCTTGAACGCGTTCTCGAACTCCTGGTTGTTCGGCACCCGCTCCCAGTCCTCGTAGAAGTCGTGCTCCTTCGGCGTGTCGGGGTTCCACTCCGGCTTGGGGGTGTTGGAGTGGTGCTGGGTCTTGCAGTCCCGCAGGCCCGCGACCGCGCTGCCCTCGGTCCCGTCGACCTGGATCTCGAGCAGGTCGTCGCGGTTGACCCGGGTGGTCCACGAGGAGTTGAGCTGCGCGACGACGTCGTCCTCGAGTTCCATGATGGCGTAGGCGGCGTCGTCGGCGGTCGCCTCGTACGGGTCGCCGTTCTCGTCGACGCGCTCCGGGATGTGCGTCTTCTCGAGACACTGGACCGTCTCGACGCTCCCGAACAGGTTCTCGAGGACGTAGCTCCAGTGGGAGAACATGTCGTCGATGATGCCGCCGCCGTCCTCGGCGCGGTAGTTCCACGACGGTCGCTGGGCGGGCTGGACGTGCCCGGTGAACACCCAGTAGCCGAACTCGACGCGGACCGACAGGATATCGCCGAAAAAGTCCTGGTCGATGAGCCGCTGGAGCTTCAGCAGCCCGGGGAGCCAGAGCTTGTCTTGGACGATGCCGTGCTTGACGTCGCTCCGCTCGGCCGCGCGGGCCACCTCGAGCGCGGTGTCGAGGTCGCCGGCCAGCGGCTTCTCGCAGTAGACGTCCTTGCCGGCCTCGATGGCCTTCAGGAGGGCGTCGGGGCGCCGCGGGGTCACCTGCGAGTCGAAGTAGATCTCGTCGTCGCCGTCGAGGCAGGTCTCGAGGTCCGGGTCGGCGGCCCATCGCTCGACGCCGTGTTCCTCGCTCAGCCTGCGGAGTTTGCGCTCGTTCCGACCGACCAGTATCGGGTCCGGCAGCACCCGCTCGCCGCCGGGGAGCTCGACCCCGCCGTCCTCCCGGATCGCCAGGATGGAGCGGATGAGATGCTGGTTGGTGCCCATTCGGCCGGTCACGCCGTTCATGATGATGCCAATCTCTTGCATGGGGATAGTGCGTCGTCGCAAACTCCCATTTGAAACTACAAGAACATTTTGGTCAGAAAGTAGACTGCTATCGCGAATCGTTGCGAAACCGGCGGCGGAATCGGGAGGCGGTCTGCAAGCGGACCGGAGTACGTTTGGCTCGGACTCTCCGCCACGTCCTTGCCTGTAACAATAGTTTCTTATAGTATGTCGCTTGACACTGGATGTATGGGCGTGAACATCGGCTACGTCGGCATCGACCACCACCACCGCGACCCGTACTTCGCCGTCGCGAGCGAACTCGACGCCACCGTCACGGCGGTCTGCGAGCCCGGCCGACGGGTGGACGTCGCCAACATCGCCGCCATGGACGAGCGACCGGACGAGGTCACCACGGAGGGACAGGACGTCGCCGACCTCGTCGCTGGCGCGGCGGTGTACGAGGACCCCCACGAACTCGTCGCCGACGCCGACGTCGACGTGGTCTGGATCACGTACCGGAGCGACGAGACGCCTGCCATCATCGAGAGCGCGGTCGAACACGGCGTCCACGCCATCAGCGAGAAACCCATCGCCCGGACGGCCGCCGACCTGGAGGACGTGGCCCGGAAGGCCAAGGAGGCGGGCGTCACCGTCTCGCCGACGATGTACTATCGGAAGAACCCGGTCGCGATGGAACTGCGCGACCGCGTCCGGGACGGCTTCTTCGGCGACGTGTGGACGGTCGAGGGCCGGTTCAACGCCAGCCAGCTCTCCTACCGGAACACCGACCATTACATCTACGACGAGGCGACGAGTCGCGGCGGCGCGCTCCAGTGGGTCGGTCCCCACTGGGTCGACGTCATCCCGTGGGTCCTCGACGACCCCATCGCCCGGGTGAACGCCGAGTTCCACGAGGCGGAGGAGACCGACGTCGAAGCGGGCGCCGTCCTCCAGTTCGAGACCCGCGACGGGACGCTCGGCACCTACCACACCGGCTACTACCTGAGCGACCGCGGCAAGGACACCCACCTCGGCGTGTACGGGACCGACGCCCAGGCGCTGACCCCGCTCCACCACGACTCGCTCCAGCACGAGCCGACGGTGCCCCTCGAGATGACGTCGGAGGACCCCGACTGGACGGCCGCCCCGACACGCACCACCGAGTTCGAGTTCTCCTACGACCGGTTCCCGGCCTGGGGCGACTTCGTCCAGGACTACTTCGAGGCGTACTTCGACGGGTACGAGACCGGCGACGTCCCCGCGACAGTCGACGACGCCGTCCAACTGCTCCGGGTCCTCGACGCGGCGTACGAGTCGGGCGACACCGGCGGTTGGGTCGGGGTCGCGGACTGAACTCGCTCTTTCCCGGGAACGAGCGGCTCCGGATTTTTCGACGCTCTGTCCTTCGATACACGGTCGTCAGCCGATAGGCGTAACGTTCCCGAGGCTGAACCCGTCCGGGCATCGCGCTCTGATTTCGGTCCGTCAGGGTCATCGATGTCGGTGCGTTCGACTATCCTGAACTTTATATACGTTTAGAGCGTGGGTACCGCATATGACGGGGACGGACGAGTCGAAGACGCTCCAGACGACCGCGACGTCGATAGAGGTACTCGAACTCCTGGAGGAGTTCAACGGCGCCAGGATCTCCGAGATCGCCGACCGGATGGACCGGCCGAAGAGCACGATACACGGCCACCTGGCGACGCTCAATGACAAGGAGTTCGTGGTCCAGGAGGGGGACTTCTACTCGCTGGGGCCGGAGCTCCTTCGACTGGGAAACCACGTCCGGACGCGCGAGGACGGCTTCGTGCTCGCGCGCGAGTTCACCGAACGGTTGTTCGAGGAGGTCGGACTCCGGTCCATCTTCGCCGTCGAGATGGGCGGGAAGGCGGTGTTCGTCCACACGGCGTCCGGGAACAAGATGGGCTGGACCCACGAGCGGCTCGGCAACCGGCTCTATCTCCACAACACGGCGGTCGGCAAGGCGATACTCGCCGAGTTCCCGGACTCGCGGGTCGACCAGGTCCTCGACGAGTGGGGGCTCCCCGAGGAGACTGCGAACACGATCACGGACCGCGAGGCGCTGTTCGCCGAACTCGAGGAGATCCGCGACCAGGGGTACGCGGTCAACAACGCCGAGAACTTCCGGGAGCTCCACGCTATCGGCGTCGCGGCGACCAGACAGTCGGGCGACGTCATCGGGGGGTTCAGCGTCACCGGACCGGAGCACTCCATCACCGACGAGGGCCGGGAGCGCCGGCTCGCGGACGCGGTCAAGGAGATCGTCAACGAGTTCGAACTGGAACTCGCGCTCGCGTAGCGTTCGGTCGGGGTTGGAACTCCGACTAGCCGTTCGATGCATCCGAACTTTATTACTACCTCCGTTAGAATAACAGGATTAGAGTTGTTATATAGTGGGTATCATTGACGTACCAAGTCGGGCCGCAGTAGATATCCGTTCGTCAGTGTCGAACTCTTTATACCGATCTCGATAGTCGTCCACGGAGCGCCGTAACGGCGCTGACGCGGCAGTCAACCGAGCCCCGATAAGTACCACTAAATATACACAACCATTTTTATACAAGGAGCATGAATACGCTTGTTGTATGTCCGACCGAGAACCGAGTGCGGCGGAAGAGCAGATAGTGGACGACCTGGACAACGTTCTCCCGGGGGGTATCGACCGACGGAAGTTCCTGCACGGCTCGCTGAGTTCGCTCGGCGCGATGATGCTGGCCGGCTGTACCGGCGGCGGGGGGAGCCAGGAGACCACGACGACCGACGAGGGAACGACGGCGGGCGGCGGGGGAACCACCACCGCCGGAGGCGGGTCGTTCACGGACGAAACGAACGCCGTCTTCACGACGCCCTGGAAGAAGGAGCCGTCGTGGGGACACGCGCACGTCGCCGAGGGCCGGGGCTACTGGGCGGACGAGGGCGTCCCCAACATCGACGGGGTGCGCGGGAACGGTTCGGACACGGAGGCCCAGAACATCGGCGTCGGCAACAAGCCGATGGGCATCAGTTCGCTGACGACGGCGCTGAGCGTCTACCCGGAGACCCAGGACACCGAGGCGCTGGACATGAGCATCGTGGGACTGGCCCGGGGGCGACCGCTCCTGTCGCTCATCTGGCGCAAGGACCAGATGCAGGACCGGTCCGACATCGCCGGCAAGACGATCCTGGCGGCCTCGGGATTCGCGGCGGCGACCTCGGAGGTGTACCCCAATCTGGTCGGCGTCGACCCGAGCGAGGTGACAATCGAGGAGGGGACCGAGGAGGTGGCCGCGCCCCGACTCGCCAACAACGAAGTCCAGGCCATCTGGGGCTCCATCGACCTCTACCCCACCTACCAGGAGCAGGTCGACGCCGAACTCGGCGTGACCCCGCTCACGGCCTTCGGCGCGTTCCCCGGCTTCCCGATCTGGGTCAACGACAACTGGTACGAGAACAAGGAGAACAACGTCGAGTTCATGTCCCACGTGCTGACCGGGTACTTCAAGGCCATGAAGTGGGGGCTGCTGAACCAGTCGGAGTACCTCGACTACCTCAAGTCCGAGGTCAACCCCAACCTCCGGACCTGGACAGAGGGGGAGCTGGTGGGCCAGCACTCCGTGAACTGCGCCCAGGCGGTCACGCTGGCCATGCAGGACAACGGGCTCGGCTACTTCACCGAGGACGACATCTCCTTCGTCCTCGACAACGCCGCGTCCGCACTGGTCGACAATCCGGACGCGCTCCCGTCCGCGAGCGATCTCGTCGACCGGCGCGCCTACGAGCAGTCCGAGAAGGTCACGTTCACCGACCAGGAGTGGAACCAGTTGGCCGAGAACGCGGGCGAGATCTGGGGCATCTTCGAACAGGCCGAGTCCGGTAACTAAGCGACTTCGGGTCCCGCACTGCCAGTCCTCGCGGGGCCACCCTTCGATGCAGTGCTAGATATTCACAATCGGCCGATGGCAGCCGATGAAATGGTCGTCCCCCGACAAAATACCACAAATATGACAACAACAGTTACGTTTAATAATTCAGAATCCGACGGCAATGGTAGAGAATGAGTAACGAGATTGCGGGAGAGCCCCACGATTCGGGGGTCAGCTCCTCGGACCGGATGATAACGTACGACGGCGTCGACAAGGTGTACGGGACCGACCCGGCCGAAGAGTCGGTGACCGCGCTCGAGGACATCGACCTCGACATCGAGCGCGGGGAGTTCGTCTCCGTCGTCGGGCCCTCGGGCTGCGGGAAGACGACGCTGCTGCACCTCGCCGCCGGAATCCTGGGACCGACGAACGGTTCCGTGGAGATAAACGGTGCGAGCGTCCACAGCGCCGACCACGAGCGCAAGGAGGTCGGGCTCGTGTTCCAGCACCCCGTCGCGCTGGAGTGGCGGACGGTGCGGAAGAACGTCCTGCTCCCGGTCCAGATACTCCGGGAGAACGGAGCGATCGACGGCGACATGGACGAGTACCGCGAGCGCGCCGACGAACTCATCTCGCTCGTGGGACTCGACGGGTTCGGCGACTCCTACCCGAACGAGCTCTCGGGCGGGATGCAACAGCGCGTGACGATCAGCCAGGCGCTGATCTACAACCCGTCCGTGCTCCTGATGGACGAGCCCTTCGGGTCGCTCGACGCGATGACGAAGGACGAGCTGAACCTCGAACTGCTGCGGATCTGGCGGGAGACCGAGAAGACCATCCTGTTCATCACCCACGACCTCGACGAGGCGGTCTTCCTCTCCGACCGCGTCGTCGTCCTCTCGCCGCGTCCGGGCCAGGTAGTCGACGACATCGAGATCGACCTCGACCGACCGCGCGACGAGGAGACGAGGGGGTCCGAGCGCTTCGTCGAACTGTCCACCAGACTTCACCAGCACTTCAAGAGTCTGAAATGATCGGGAGCGTCGCGCGGAAACTGGGACTCGGCTCCTCGGGCGGGGAGTGGTACACGGTCGACAACACGCGGGCGACTCGGTGGGGGCTGTCGGCGCTGGGTATCGTCCTCCTGCTCGCGTTCTGGGAGGGGGCGACGACGATGCTGGCGCTCAACCCGCAGTACTTCCCCGGACCGGTCGACGTCGTCGACGAACTCGCCCGCATCTGGGGAGCGATCACGTTCGTGCTGCCGAACACGCTCTCGGCGGCCTTCGTCGGGTACTTCATCGCCCTGGCGCTGTCCGTCGCCGTCGCGATACCGCTGGTCGCGAACGAGCGGCTGCTGAACGCCCTCATGCCGTTCATCGTGGGCATCAACACCGTTCCCCGAATCGCGCTGACCCCGCTGGTCATCTACTGGGTGAGCTTCGTCACCGTCTCCGGACTGGCCATGGCGAACTACGTCATGGCGGTGTGGGTCGCCTTCTTCCCCATGCTGATCGCCGCCATCGACGGCTTCAGCGACGTCGACGAGTCGACGGAGAACATGCTCGAGATATACGGCGCGACGACCTGGCAGGAGTTCAAGTACGTCCGGCTCCGGAAGGGGCTCCCGTTCATCTTCGACGGGATGAAGATCGGGTTCATCCTGGCGATGATCGGGGCGGTCGTGGGCGAGTTCGTCAGCGGGACGCCCGGCATCGGGTCGATGGCCTCCTCGGCGATCGGCCGGACGAGCATCTCGCGGGCGTTCGCCATCGTCCTCGTGCTGGGGTTCATCAGCACCGGCGTGGTGTTCGCCATCTACCTGATTGAGAGCAGGGTCATCTTCTGGCGGGAGTCCTCCATCATGGGTGATAACTGATGTCGATGAGATCGAACCGACGGCTCTGGCAGGCCCGGCGGTGGATCAAGCGACAGCTACCGACCGTCGTCGCGGGCGTCGTGATGCTCCTCCTCTGGGAGGGCATCGCCCGGTACATCGACAACAACCGCATCGTCGCCAGCATCCCGTACACCCAGCGGCAACTGATGGCCGAACTCGACACGGTCAGCATCAAGGTCACCGAGACGTTCACCTCGGTGGTCGTCGCGTTCGTCCTCGCGGCCATCGCGGGCGTCCTGCTCGGCGTCGTGATCGCCGAGGTGTTCACGATCCGCCAGATGTCGATGCCGCTCATCATCTTCGCGTACGCGGTGCCCCACCCGGTGCTCGCGCCGATGTTCGTCATCTGGTTCCTGGTGGGCAGCGACGTCGTGCTGTTCACCTTCACGGGCCCCTCCGCGTACCTCTTCGGCTCGGTCACCGTCGAGCAGGCCCAGCAGGTCGTGGCGATAAACGGCGTCACGACGTTCGGGGCCTGGGTCGGGTTCTTCCCGGTGTTCATCAACACCATCACCGGGATGAACGAGCTCGAGGAGCGGTTCGAGCACCTCGGCACCGTGCTCGGAGCCACGCGGTGGCAGATGGTCAAGTACTTCCGGTTCTGGCGGGCGCTGCCCAACATCGCGAGCAGCATGAAGTCGACCGTCCAGCTCTCCATCGTGGGCGTCATCGTCGCCGAGTTCATCGCCTCCTCGCAGGGCATCGGCTACCAGATCGTGCTGGCCTGGAAGAACGCCGACCTCGGGTACATGTTCGGCGTGGTCCTGGTCATCATGGTCGGCTCCTACATCTTCTACCAGACGGTCGTGTGGGCGCTGAAGACCGTGACGCCGCCGGGCTCGGTCTGACGCTTCCCCCTCGGCTCGAACTCGATTCCGCCGACAGCTACGACGGATTACCCGGGACAACTATGTACGAGTGCACCAATGACACGGCCATGATACCAGACGTCGACGCGGTCGACGACCCGGCGCGACGCCTCGCCCTCGAGTGCGTGGTCGCCGGCATCGAGGCCGCGGAGCCCGCGACCGTCGTCGCCGAGCAGTTGTCGCTGGACGGGCCGACCCTCGTCGTCGGCGGCGAGCGATACGACCTCGACGACTACGACGAGGTGATCGTCGTCGGCGGCGGCAACGCGGCCGCCACCGCCGCGAGCGCGCTCGAAGCCCTCCTGGGCGAACGGCTCGACCGCGGTGCGGTGGTCACCGACAACCCGGCGGAGACCGACCGCGTCGAGGTCCTGCCCGGCGATCACCCCGTGCCGAGCGAGCGCGGCGTCCGGAGTACGCGGGCGATGATCGATATCGCGGCGTCGGCCGGCGCGGACGACCTGGTCGTCGGAATCGTCACCGGCGGCGGGAGCGCGCTCATGCCCGCGCCGGCCGACGGTATCGGCCTCGCGGACCTCCAGGCGACCACCGAGGGGCTGCTGGCGAGCGGCGCGACCATCGGGGAGATCAACGCGGTCCGCAAGCACTGCTCGGACCTCAAAGGCGGTCAGCTCGCCGAGGCGGCCTCGCCGGCGACGGTGCTCGGCCTGGTGTTCAGCGACGTCGTGGGCAACCGGCTCGACGTCGTCGCCAGCGGTCCGCTGACGCCCGACGAGTCGACCTTCGCCGACGCCATGGAGGTTCTAGAACGCTACGACGTCGACGTCCCCGAAGCGGTTTCGACGCGACTCCGCCGGGGCAGCGAGGGGGGCTACCCCGAGACGCCCGGTCCGGACGACGAGGCCTTCGCGACCGTGTCCCAGCACGTGCTCGCGGACGGGACCACCGCGCTCGACGCGGCCGCCGCGGCGGCGCGCGAGGCCGGCTACGAACCGCTGGCGCTGAGTTCGCGGATTCGCGGTGAGGCCCGGGAGGCGGCGAAGGTCCTGACCGGCGTCGCGGAGGAGTGCGCCGCCACCGGGACGCCGGTCGAGCCCCCGGCGGTCCTGCTGTCGGGCGGCGAGACGACCGTGACCATCAGGGGCGACGGCGTCGGCGGCCCGAACCAGGAGTTCGCGCTGAGCGCGGCCCTCGAACTCGGCGAACCGGAGGTGGTCGTCGCCAGCGTCGACACCGACGGCATCGACGGCAGTTCCGAGGCCGCCGGCGGAATCGCGACCCGGGCGACCGCCGATCCCGTCGACGAGGCCCGGGCGGCGCTCGCGGACAACGACGCCGGGAGCTTCCTCGAGCGCCGCGACGGTCTGATAGTAACCGGCCCGACCGGGACGAACGTCAACGACCTCCGGGTGTTCGTGGTGCCCGAGCGATGAGCCCGACCGGGGTTTGTCGGTGGGTCGACGGACTGACACCGGGACCGCCGCGGTACCTTTATCGTTGCCGCGCGAGGTAGTATTCCTATGCGGATAGACGTCCACAGTCACCTCCTGCCCGAGCCGTACGTCGACCGCCTCCTGGAACTCGACGCGCCCGTCGGCCTGGAGGCGGAGGGCGACCAGTTGTACATGATTCATCAGCGCTCCGGGACCGCCAGCGTCGCGGCGGGCAACCGGATCCCCGTCAACGAGGGGTTCACCGACGTCGAAGCCAGGTTCGAGTGGATGGACGAACACGACGTCGAGCGGACGCTCGTCTCCGTGTCCACGCCGAACCCGCTCCACGACGCGTTCGCGCCCGAGCAGTCGACGGAGCTGATCCGCGCCATCAACGACGGTTTCGCCGACCTCCAGTCGGCGTACCCGGACCGGATCGCCGGCCTCGGCATGCTCCCGCTCCGCGAGCCGGAGGCGGCGGTCGCCGAGGTCGACCGCATCGCGACGGACCTGGGCCTCGCCGGTATCGCGCTGCCGACGTCGGTCAACGGCCGGAAGCTGTCCGCGCCGGAACTCGCGCCCGTCTTCGACCGGGTCGACGACCGCGGACTGACCGCGTTCGTCCACCCGCACGGGAACGCCCTCAGCGACGAACTCGGCCCCGACGAGTCGTTTCTCAACCCGCTGGTCGTCTTCCCCACCGAGACGACGTTTCAGATCGCTCGGCTCATCTACGACGGGTTCTTCGACGACCACGACTTCGACGTCGTGCTCTCGCACATGGGCGGCGCCCTCCTCCAGCTCGCCGGGCGGCTGAACAGGGGTCGCGACGAGATCGACGACCCCGACGCGCGGCCCGACAGGCCGGTCGTCGAGTACCTTCGGGAGTTCTACTACGACTGCATCTCGTTCCACCGCCCCGCGCTCGCGGCCGCGATCGACACGGTCGGCATCGAGCAGTTCGTGTTCGGGACGGACTTCCCGTTCGACGAGGAGGACACCCGTACCATCGTCGCCGACGTCGAGGCCGTCGTCGAGTCGGAGACCGACCGGGAGCGGCTCATGCACTCGACCGCGGCGTCGCTCTTCGACCTGTAGGGGGCTGCCCAGACGCGACCGTTGTCAGTCGTAACCTTTTACCTTGGTAGCGAATAACGTAGTACTGTGAGCATGGGACGAGTGACCCAGATCGAAGCGAGCGGAACCATCCCCGAGGACGCGGTCGTCCTGCACTACGACGAACTCGACGACAACTTCCGACACTGTTTTCCGTCGTTGGTAGAACGCGCTCCGTTCGAAGCGGCGGCGCCGGAGAGCGACCGCGGAGACGACGTCTACGTGAAGTTCACGGACTACTACCGGATCAGTTGTCGGTGATGTTCCCCGACTGGTAGAACAGATGCCGACCGGTAGTATCGTCCGGATAACGGTTCGGTTTCGATTATGGTTGCCCGAAAGACCGGCGTAGGCCACGCTGAGGGCGAACGGGCGCGAATGTGGCGCCGAGTCCTCGGTTTGAGCCGTTCCGTGCCGACCGTATGCGACTGGAAACGGCCGATTACTACCAGAAACGCGATCACGCAAACCTAGGAAACCGATCGGCGATACTCTTATCCAGCCACCTCCGTTCCCGATCTCCGCCAATCTCCGATGCTACATCATGTACTGCGAGTGTGGTATCGACATAAATACCAATTCACTATCATATTTCCGCGACTGGTCTCGTTAGGCCGAGCTTTAATTCACTGGCCAGTTCTGCTATAGTTTTCTCTCAGTCCCCGGTGGTCCTCGGGGATCACCCGAATCCTACAACGATAACGTCGTATTAACACTGGCCTGTGTCGATAGCTCGAACCTAGATGTAAATAATCGAAGTAGGAGCTGACGCTGTCAGTTCAGGTTGGTATCGGTGTCAATCCAGCCGAAATATCTCGACGGTAACGAGGGGCGATACGCCGGTCGTCTCGCTGTGTCTCTCGCCCGCGCTCGTTCACCGGCGTGAACTACCCAAAGACACGTGTCGGTTCTCGCCGTACGCTCGTTCATGAGCACGGACTGGAGAGAGACCATCAGACGGCGTCGGTCCGAAAAGGACGACTACTTCGGCGAGCATCCCCGGTCGCCCATCCCGGACGGCGAGCGCGACGCGTTCGAGGGACTCGACTACTTCCCTCTCGACGAGGACTTCCGCTTCGTCCTTCCGCTCCACGAGCACGACGACGTCGAGCGAATCACCGTGGCCACGAGCACCGAGGGCGATCAGGAGTACCACCGTATCGGCGAGTTCCGGTTCGAGGTCGACGGCGAGGAGATCACCCTGCAGGCGTACAAGGCCGACCTCGACGACGACCGGCTCTGGGTCCCGTTCCGCGACGCGACCAGCGGCGACGAGACGTACGGCGCCGGCCGGTACCTCGACCTCGAACCCGACGACCACCGGACCGACGACGGCGAGTGGGTGGTCAACTTCAACGAGGCGTACAACCCGACCTGCGCGTACTCCGACCGGTACGAGTGCCCGCTCCCGCCGACGGAGAACTGGCTCGACGTCCGCATCGAGGCCGGCGAGAGGACGTACCGGTAAAATCGACGGCGGGCCAGTCCACACCGGTGTCCGTCGAAGCAGCGTCGTCGAAGTATCGGCCACCGCCGGTTTTTCATTACGACATATTATGACAGGAAACTCGAAGTGAAACTTTCGGCGCCGCGGTCCGACATTGCTGGTCATGTCGATGGGAAACGAGAACGGAAGCCGAACCGACGGCAACGCTGGAACCGAAATCTACCACCGGAAGGTGACGCCTGACGTCGAGGAGGCCACACGGAGTCTCCTCAGGCTCGTTGCAAACCTGGAGAACTGCGAGGTGACCGACCTCCCGCCGCTCTACGACTGCATCGACCACATGGTCGAGCATCTGTTCGACAGTCCGCCCTCTCCCGAGGCCCAGACGGAACTCGAGTTCTCGTACTTCGGCTACCGGATTCGCATCGACCAGAGCGGGAACGTCTCGCTGAAGAAACTCGCCGACATCGAGCGGGACGGGGACTGACGGTGGTTGCTCGCCTCCGACGGCGGTCTACTCGTCTCTCGCTCGGCCGACCGACGACCGAGCTGCCGACGGCTACTCCACAACCGCAGCCAGACCGCGGTCGGCGAACCACAGCGCGGCGGCCACCCCCGCCGTCATGACGAGGTGGTTGCCGACGAGTCCGAGCGCGATGCCGATGGAGTAGGCCGCGCTGTCGAACCCAACGGCGGGCGCCGACCAGCCGTCCCACTTCGTCGCGTGCCACGCCGCCAGCGCGAGTGCCGCGACGTGCGGCGCGTGCCGGACCCCGGCCGCCAGCGGCGTGGCTCCCTCGAACGACCGGAGGACGTCGGCCCGGAACGCGAACGGGACGTAGACGAGCGCCAGCGCGTAGACGAAGCTCGATCCGAGGACGCTCTCGGCGCCCTCCGCGTACCGGCTCAGGATGACCAGCACGACCGAGACCACCAGGGTGACGAAGGCGTACATGAAGACGGCGTAGCCGAACACGAGCAGGTAGTCGCCGTGCCGACGCGCCCGCTCGGAGCACCAGTAGGAGTTCCTGACCGCGACGGCCGACGTGAGCAGGAACAGCAGCAGCACCGCCCCGACCGCCCCGGTGCTCGCGGTCGTCGAGCGCTGGAACTTCATCAGGTACACCGAGAGCGCCCCGAAGATGCCGATGACCGTGAACAGCTGGTGGTTGGCCTCGAGGAACGCCTCCATCGAGGGCGGTCGCTCGTCGCGCTCGCCGCGTCGCCGTCGTGCGAGTTCGCCCCAGCGACCCATGCGTTGGTGGGTCCGCGGGGCGTCCATAAATGCGGCGCAACCGCGCCCCGACAGGTCGGCAGCGGAACAGGTTGCGGTCAGTCGCTCTCGGCGGTCGCCTCGGTCCCGTCGGCCTCGGGCTCCCCGTCGCCCTCGAGCAGGCGCTCGGCCTTCTCGCGGTCCTCGGGGTAGCCCACGTCGACGCGCCAGCCGTCCATCCGGATGGCGTCGATGGTCCGGCCGCTCTGGATGAGCAGGTCGATGGCCTCGCTGATCTCGTACTCGCCGCGGTTCGACGGCTGGACCAGGTGGCAGGCGTGGAAGATAGCCGGCGTGAACGTGTAGAAGCCGGTCATCACCAGGTTCGACGGCGGCTCGTCGGGCTTCTCGACCACGTCGGTGATCTCGCCGTAGTCGTTGGTGTCGCAGACGCCGTACCGGTCGGCATCTTCGTAGGGGACCTCCTCGGTGAGGAACGCGGCGTCGGCCCGGTCCTCCTGCTGGCGGTTCACCACGTCGCCGAGGTTGGCGTCGAAGATGTTGTCACCGAGAATCAGCATGAAGTCGTCGTCGATGTGGTCCTCGACGGTCAGCAGGGCGTGAGCCAGCCCCTTCTGCTCGCGCTGGTGGGCGTACGTGATGGGGATGTCCCGGAACTCGTCGTCGTAGTGCTCGATGATGTCCTGTTTGCGGTAGCCCACCACCACGACGAACTCGTCGGCGTCGAGCGCGGCCAGTTGCTCGAAGCAGTGGGTGAGGATCGGCTTGCCGGCCACCTCCACCATCCCCTTGGGCTTGTCTTCGGTCAGCGGTCGTAGGCGGGTTCCCTTCCCCGCGGCTAGGATGACTGCCTTCATCTCCCTTCTCTACCGGTACGTCTACCGCGCGAGATAAATATCCCGTGCCCGCTCGACCGGTGACTGGCGAGCAGCCGCGCCCGTCTATCCGAAGGACTTTCCCGGCGGCCTTCGAAGCCGCTCCCATGTGGCCCTGGGGGCATCTGGCAGTGGGTTACCTGGCGTACACCGCCGCCGTCCACCTGCGGGAGCGCCGGGCGCCGGACGGCTTCGCGACCGTCGCGCTGGCGTTCGGCACGCAGTTCCCCGACCTGGTGGACAAGCCGCTGGCGTGGACGTTCGGCGTCATCCCGAACGGCCGGTCGCTGACCCACTCGCTGCTCACCGCCGTCCTCGTCGTCGCGGCGGTGGAGTGGCTCCTCCGCAGGCGGCAGTACGGCCGCGTGGCGACCGCGTTCGCCGTCGGGTACCTCTCGCACCTCTTCGGCGACGCGCTCTACCCGCTGCTCTCGCGGGACTTCTCGAGCCTCGCCTTCCTGGCGTGGCCGGTCGCCCCGCCGGTCGAGTACGAGACCGAGCCCAGTTTCGCCGCCCACCTCGCGCAGCTGTCGCTGGACTCGTTCGTGACGTTCGAGGCCGGACTCGGCGCACTAGTATTCGTCGTGTGGCTCGCCGACGGTGCGCCCGGCGCCGGCGTACTCGCGGCCGTGCCCCGGTGGCTCTCCCGGAAATTTTCTATCTGATCACGGACAGTTAATGGGTGCTCACCGGTCGAGACGACCCGTTTCGGTCGCCAGCGGATTTATGGCCCTCGTCGTAGATTGTCCGGTGGGGGAGAAATTCGATGAGTCGCAAGCACGCAACCTTGGCTATCATGCTCGTGACCGCGACGGTTTTCGGGGGCGTAGCGTCCTCGCTCGCGGCCACGGCCCCGGACGCCGACCGGACACAGTCGGCGTCGAACGGGGTGACTCTGGCAGCGCAGAACCAGACTCAGAACACGACTGTCGCGTTCGAGAACCAGACGAGCAACGGCACCGTCGTCACCGTCTCGGAGGTGACGCTCGCCGAAGGGGGCTTCGTGGTGATCCACAACGAGAGTCTCCTGAACGGGTCGGTGCTCAACAGCGTCCTGGGTAGCTCGGAGTACCTCGAGGCCGGCACCCACGAGAACGTGACGGTCCGGCTCGACCAGCCGATCGAGGAGTCCCAGCGCCTGCTCTCGCTGGCCTACCGCGACACGAACGCCAACGAGGAGTTCGACTTCGTCACGTCGCAGGGCCAGGCCGACGGCGCGTACACGGTCGAGAACCAGATCGTAGCCGACGCCGCACTGGTGACGGTCGAAGCGGAGGCCGAACCGACCACGACCGAGCAGACGACTACGACCGAAGAGACAACGACGACCACGGCGGACGAGACGACCGAGGAGACGATCACGCCGGAGGAAACGACGGTTCCGGCTGTCGAGACCACGACGACCGAGGAAACGACGACCGAGGAAACGACGACCACTGAGGAGACGACGACTACGGAGGAGACGACGACTACGGAGGAGACAACGACAACCACTGAGGAGCTCGTAGAGACCACGATCACCGAGGAGACTACAACGACCGAAGAGACGACGACCACCGAAGAAACAACTGAGGAGCCTGCAGAGACCACGACCACCGAGGAGACGACCACCGACGTCGAGGCGGAAATCCCGGAGCGGACGATTAGCTTCCCCCTCGACAGCGTCCAGGTGTCTAACTTCGCGGTCGTCGTGGGCCAGGGCGAGATCGACCGGACCGTCGTGGTCGAGGACGAGACGGTGTCCGACGAGACGGTCCAGCTCGACGTCACGGCGCTGATGCGCGAAGGCGCACCGGAGGGCGAACTGCAGACGGTCCGGGTCGTCTTCCGGAACGTGAGCGTCGAGGACTCCGTGCTGGTCGTGACCGCGCCCGAGGGCGTGATTCCGCAGCTCGCCGAACAGGTCGATCTGCCGGTGACGACGACCGTGGCACCCGAGCAGACCACGACTGCGGCTCCTGAGGAAACCACGACCGAGGCGCCCGCGGAAGAGACGACCACCGCGGCGCCCGAGGAGACCACGACCATGGAGGTCGAGGAGACGACCACGGCACCCGCAGAGACGACGACCGAAGAACTCGAAGAGACCACCACCGCGGCGCCAGAGGAGACGACCACTGAAGCGCCCGAAGAGACCACGACGGCCGCCCCGGCCGAGACCACGACAGCCGAGCCCGTGGAGGCGCCCGGACTCCGAGTCACGGACCTCGGCGTGGCCGGCGACGTCGTCGTCCAGCTGGAGGACGACCGGCTGGTCGTGACCGCGACGGTCGAGAACCCCGGCGAGGAGACCGTGACCGAGACGGTCGAACTCCGGACCAACGGGAGCGTCGCGGACACCCAGGAGGTCGAGGTCGCTCCCGGCGAGACCCAGGAGGTCCGGTTCGAGACCCAGGCCACGCCGGGCCAGAAGTTCATCAGCGTGCTGACCGCCGACTTCGGTCGCGTCACCCTCCTCACTATCCAGATAGAGGACGAGGAGACGACGGAGGCGCCCGAAGAGACCACGGTCGAGGAACCTGAAGAGACGACGGAGGCGCCCGAGGAGACCACGACGGAGGCGCCTGCGGAAGAGACCACGACCGAGACCGAGCAGGCGCCGCTGCTCCAGGTGTCGGGACTCGACGTGTCCGACCCGATCGTCCTGGACGACGAAACGCTGACCGTGTCGGCGCAGGTCGATAACCCCGGCGACGAGGCCACGACCGAGCGGGTCGAACTCAGGGTGAACGGCACCGTCATCGAGACCCAGCAGGTCGAGGTCGGACCGGGCGAGACCGTCGACGTCGAGTTCGAGGTCGACAAGGACGACCTGGGCGTCGAGCCCGGGGAGGCGTTCGTCGAAGTGCTGACCGATAACTTCGGCCAGTCGATCACGGTCGAGGTCGAGGCTGCTGACGAGGAGACGACGACCGCAGAGGGCTGACCGCCGGAGGTCCACTCCGGTCGGGCAGCACCGCGTTTCGAGGGCCCCGTTCGGTCGGGGCGATTATTTTTCGCGCGTTCGCGTCTCGGCCCGCGTTCGGAATCCGCCGATACGGGTGCGAATCGAGCTTGTAGAACACGGTTCCATGCTACCCGCTCGTGCGGCCCGGCACGCGGTTCTGGTCGACCACGCCGATAGTCTGGCCCTCCTCCGATTGACGCGCCGACTGCGGCGTTCTCGGACGACAATTCACGCTCACGCCAACGGTGACAGCCGTCTATTCGTGCGGTCGGTGGATGTCACCGCCCGCAGCTGAGTTGCCATATCTATCGGAGGGTCGGCCGGAGACCGGAGCAGTCGGAGGTGTAACTGTCAGACCCGGGTCGACCGAGGAAGCACATCCGTGATGGAGGCCGCCGGGGAGCGTCCGGTCCTTTCGAGAAGAGCGACTGGTCATTTGCGCGTCGTCGCGAAGTGTCGGACGTATCGACTCGCGCTCGATACCGAAAGGGTGAGGAGGGTCCCAGCGACTGAGAGACGGTCCTTGTCGAGCGACCGAGCGGCGACCTACCGCGAGAGCTGGTCGATGCCGACCGTCCGGACCGTCCGCCAGCCCGCGACCGCGGCCGCCAGCGTCCCGATGACCAGCGCGATGGCCGCGCCGACCGCGAGGACCGACCCCGGGGCCTGGACCAGCCCCTCGAACCCGACGATCTGCGCGGCCACGAAGTTCAGTGCGGCCACGAACGGCGGCGTTACCGCGACGCCGATCACGCCTCCGACCGCGCCGAGCAGGACGCCCTGTGCGGCGACCATCGCCACGAGCGTCCGCGAGGAGACTCCGAGCGCGGTCAGCGCCGTCAGCTCCTCCTTCTGCTGGAAGATGACGATGGAGAGGACGTTGAGCGTCAGCGCGAACCCGGCGACGACCGCGAGCACGACCAGCGCCCCGCCGACCGCGATGACGACCGCGTTCTGCTGGAGCACCGACCGCATCTGCTCCTGGTTGGTCCGGATCTCCAGCTGGGGATAGGCCTGCTGGAGTTGCTGCTCCAGCGCGCCGATGTCCGCGCCGTCCTTCGCGTCGATGGTGATGAACGTCGCCTTGTCCGTGCCTGTCGTCCCGGTCACCTCCTGGAGCTCGCTCAGGTAGGTGGTCACGGTCGGCGCGCCCAGGAAGCTCGAGAACGTCGAGGAGATGCCGGTCACCTTGAACTCGTTGCCCTTGGCGCTCTGGACCGACCCGCCGACGTAGATGGTGTCGCCGACGCCCACGTCGAGCATCTCGGCGGTCCGCGGGTCGATCACGATCTCGTGGAACATCACACCCTCGTAGGTCCCGTTCTCGTAGTGGGCGTCCCCGTGTGGCAGGTCGCCCTTCTCGTAGGAGATGGAGCTGCCGCCGTTGGTGATGCCGACCCCGACGAGGGTCTTGAACTCGCCCGAGCCGTTGCCGACGTACACCGCCCTGAAGGCCATCGGGACCGCGGACTTCACGTTCTCGCGCGACTGGATGTCGCGGGCCAGCTCGTGGGAGTTGACGATGGAGGTGCCGAAGCCGCTCGGTCCCTGCGAGATGGAGCCGCCGGTCGCCCAGAGGTCCCGGCCCGACGCGTCGAACTTCTGCTGGCCGGTCTCGATGACTCCGTAGCCGAGGCTGGCCAGCAGCGTGGTCGAGAGCACCGCCACTGCGATGCCGACCACCGCGAGCACCGTGCGAGCGCGGTCGTGGCGTAACTGGGCGGCCGCGACCGACGCTGCCATCCGGAGTCTGCTCATCGAATTACCTCCGTGACGCCCTGCGTTCGACCTTCCATCGCCATCAGGTACGGCGCGACCAGCAGCCCGATGACCACCGAGACGCCCAGTCCGTAGGCGATCAGCAGCGGGTGGAAGGTCGCGATGGGTATCGGCGCGATGGCCTGCATGGCGGCCCAGTTGGTGACCGCCGTCGTGAGGTACGCCAGGACGATCCCGACCGCGCCGCCGACGACGGTGAGCGCGAGCGCCTGCACGACGAGCAGCACCGTGCGGGCCTGCCGCGAGAACCCGATGGCGGTCAGCGTCGCCAGCTGCTCGCTGTCAGCCTCGACCTGGAGGCCCTGCGTGGTCGCGACGAACAGCGTGCCGACCACGACGGCGATGAGTAGCGCCGCCACCCCCATCGCCAGCGGGAGCTCGGCGTCGACCGACTTCTGGGCGGTGAACCCCGAGCGGGTGACCGCGCTCGCGCCCTCGAACCGGTCCTCGAGCGTCGACTCGAGCCCGCCCTCGTTCGACTGGACGAGTATCTGGTCCGCGAGGTCGCCCGACTGCGCGCCGGTGATGGTCTGGAGCTCGCTCAGGTGGACCAGCATCACGGGCATCCCCGACAGCCCCGAGGAGACGTCGGCGCTCCTGACAGCCGTGACCTCGAGGCCGCGATTCGACGATCCCGAGATGGCGCCGCTGACCGAGAGGTTCGCAGTCTCGTTGACACCGAGCTGATTGGCCGCGCCCTGGGAGAGCACCGTCTCGCCGGTCCAGGTTCCGTTGTAGCTCCCGTTCGCGTAGTAGGGGTCGCCCGGCGACAGCGGCGCGGTCGGGAGCCCGGCCACCCTGTCGAGCTTGGGGTCGGGCACGACGCCGACGCCGAGCACGTAGTTGCTCTTGCCGCCGGACTGGACCTGCAACACCGATATCTGGACCGGAGAGGCGTACTCGACGCGCCGGTCGTCGTTGAGCGCGGCGGCCTTGTCGTGGACCCCGCCGAGCTGGACCGACTCGGTCGAGACCACCATCGTCGAGGCGCCGCCGCCCTCGGGGACGACCCAGTAGTCGACGGAGTCGCCCCGGACGGTGGTTCCCTGGACCAGACCGAGGCCGGTCGCGGTCACGACCAGCATCAGCGCCACCGCGACGGCGACCCCGAGCACGCTGACCGCGGTCTGGCGCGGCGCGGTGCTGGTCGCCTTGGTCGCGGTTCGGCGGAGCGCGACCCCGATTAGCCCGAGCCAGCGGGTCACCGCCGACACCGCCTCACCTCCGGCAGCGGATGCGCTCTCAGTTCAGGCATTCTTCACCTGTCCGTCGAGCAGCCGGATGACCCGGTCGGTCCGGTCGAGCGCCTGCTCGTCGTGGGACGCGAGCACGACCGCGCGGTCCTCCGCGAGGTCCGCGAGCAGGTCGAGGATGACCGCGCCGGTCTCGGTGTCGAGCTCGCCGGTCGGCTCGTCGGCGAACACGACCAGCGGGTCGCCGGCGAGCGCGCGGGCCACCGCGACCCGCTGCTGCTCGCCGCCCGAGAGCTCGCCCGGCCGGTGGTCCTGCCGGTCGCCCAGCCCCACGCGGTCGAGCAGCTCTGCGGCCTCCTCGCGGCGCTCGGACTTGCCCATCCCGCGCTCGACCAGCGGGAGCGCGACGTTGGCCCGCGCCGACAGCGAGGGCAGCAGGTGGAACCGCTGGAAGACGATGCCGACCTGCTCCAGGCGGAGCCGGGTCAGCTCCTTCTGAGAGAGCGCCGAGACGTCCTCGCCAGCCAGCGTCACGGTGCCGTCGGTCGGCGCGTCCAGTCCTGACAGCAGGTGGATGAGCGTGGACTTGCCGCTCCCGCTCGGCCCCGAGAGCCCGACGAACTCGCCGCGTTCGATGGTCAGCGACACCTCGTCGAGCGCGGTCACGGTCGGCCTCCGGTCGTCGGAGTCGTCGCTCCCGAACGAGAACCACCCGCCGTCGCCGCCGCGCTCGTACGTCCGACTCACCCTCGAACACTCCACGACCGCTTCTCTCCGGCCCGATTCCTCCGTCGCTGCTCGTGTGGTCGCGTCCATCTCCCCCACCAGAATGGAAGGTTAGAGGACGCCGACGCACTTAGCGTTTCAGGCCGTTCACCCCGGGGACCCGATTAAATCAACGATTGGCGGCGTTACGTCGCCGTTGAACCCCGACGAGGTCCGGGTCGCTGTCGCTTCGGAACCGCGTTCTGGCGGGCGCGACGACTGTCCCGAGTCGGCGACCGCACCACGACTCGACTCAGTTTCGCCGGAACACCGATTCGGTCGGGCTGCGCGACCGCAGGACCATGCGGCCGTAGCTCTTGACCGTGACCTCGTAGCCGTAGTAGTCGAACGCGACCCGGCACTCCGGGACCCCGCCGCCGGCGTCGGGGCGGAACAGGTCGTCGAGCGAGTCCGGGTCGACCGACCCCGTCTCGTACAGCGGCGGCAGGTCGGTCACGTTCCGACCGGTCGTCTCGGCCACCGCGAGCGGGACGGCGATGCTCGGAGGATTCGACGGGTAGGAGTACGTCACGCGGTACGTGCCGGCGTCCGGGTCGGCCGAGAGTATCTGCTTTGAGTCGTCGACGTCCATGCAGACGACGTACACAGCCAACCGTATTGAAGAAGCGACTCCGTGCCGTTCCTCCCACCAGTTAACGTCGAAATTAAGGGTCGTAACGTCGGAGTTGTCCGCTGCGCCGTTCCCGTACCGACTCGTCATCCGACAGTACTCGGTTAATTATTCGAGTAACAACGGTAATACTACCGGGTGTAATCGTTCGGCGTAACGGCGTCTCGCCATCGACGCAGGCGCCGGCCAAGGCTCGGCCGACGGCGCGAGCGCCGCACTACTTTTTCTGCTCGAACTCGTCGACGACGATGGAGAGGTGTGTTCAATGGGAACCAAAGACCGGTGGTACGAGAACGCGACGTTCTACGCCATCGACGTCGAGGCGTTCGCGGACGGCGACGGCGACGGCGTGGGCGACTTCGAGGGACTGACCGACCGGCTCGACTACCTGGAGAGCCTCGGCATCGACTGCATCTGGCTGCTGCCGTTCTACCCGTCCCCGAACCGGGACAACGGCTACGACGTGATGGACTACTACGGCGTCGACGACCGCCACGGCACGCTCGGGGACTTCGTGGAGTTCGCCCGGGAGGCCGACCGCCGCGGCATCCGGGTCATCGTCGACCTGGTGGTCAACCACACCTCGGACCAGCACCCCTGGTTCCAGCGGGCGCGCGAGGACCCCGACTCCCGGTACCGGGACTACTACGTCTGGCGCGACGACCTGCCGGAGGACCCGGACCCCCACCGGGGCCCGGTGTTCCCCGGCGAGGAGGACAGCGTCTGGAGCTACGACGAGCGGGCCGAGGCGTTCTACTACCACCGGTTCTACCACTTCCAGCCCGACCTCAATATCGCCAACGAGGACGTGCGCGAGGAGATCCGCAAGGTAATGGGGTTCTGGCTCGAACTCGGCGTCTCGGGCTTCCGGGTCGACGCCGCCACCCTCATGATCGACAACAAGGGCGGGCTCGAGTCCACACGGCTCGACGACCCCCACGGCGTGCTCCGGGACATGCGCAGTTTCGTCGAACGCCGAGGCGACGACGCCATCCTGTTCGCCGAGGCCGACGACGCGCCCGAGCACCTCGGCGACTACTTCGGCAGCACGACCGGCCGCCAGCCCTCCGACGCCGCGACCGAGGCCGAACTCGGCGAGGGCGACGAGATGAACGTCCTCCTGAACTTCCTGCTCGACGCCTACCTGGTGCTGGCGCTGGCCGAGCGGGAGGCCGGGCCCATCCGGGAGGTGCTCGACCTCCTGCCGCCCACGCCCGAGGGCGGCCAGTGGGCCAACTTCCTCCGGAACTACGACGAGCTCAACGTCGGCCGGCTGCCGGAGGCCGACCAGCGGAAGGTGTTCGAGGCGTTCGCGCCCGACGAGGACATGCGCATCTACGGCCGGGGCATCCGGCGACGGCTCGCGCCGATGCTCGGCGCGGTCTCCGGGAGCAGCGAGGGACGACGTCCCTCGGACCATTCGAGCGGGCAAGGCCCGCGAGAAGACGATGCGACTGGAGGCTCGTTGGACTCGTCCGACGGCGACCCCGACCGAATCCGGCTGGCCTACAGCCTCCTGTACTCGCTGCCGGGCACGCCGCTGCTGGTGTACGGCGACGAGATCGGAATGGGCGACGACCTCGACCTGCCCGGCCGGACCGCGGTCCGGACCCCGATGCAGTGGTCGGGCGAGCGCAACGCCGGGTTCTCGACGGCCGACCCCGAGGACCTGGTCCGGCCGGTCGTCTCGGGCGGTCCGTACGGCTACGAGTCGGTCAACGTCGCCGCCCAGCGCGGCGACCCCGACTCGCTGCTCCAGTGGTTCTCGCGGCTCAACCGACTCCGAAGCGAGTGCCCCGAGATCGGGAGCGGCGACTGCGAGGTCCTGGACGTCGACGACCCCTCGGTGTTCGCCCACCGCATGGTCAGCGACCACGGCCGGGTCGTCGCGGTCCACAACCTCGACGACCGCCCGGCCGAGGTGACGCTCGACCTGGTGGCCGAACCCGACCGGCTGTTCGGCGAGGCGGCGTTCGAGCGGGTCAGTCCCGACAGCGGTGACACAGCGGTCGCAGACGGGAACGGCGGCGACGCTTCCGGCGCCGACGCTTCCGGGGGCGCCGACGCGGGCGCGTGGCGGTTCGAACTGGGCCGATACGGCTTCTGCTGGGTCCGGGTGGAGCAGCACGTCTGAGGCGGCGGGACGGGCCCCAACCTCGCCGCAACTCACTCCAGGTAGCCCATGTCCTCAAGTCGGCGCTCGACGCCCTCGTCGGTCGTCGCCGTCTCTCGTCGGGGGTCGTACGGCGGGTAGGACGCGACGCCGGCCGGCGAGACGACGTCGAGAGCCTCGCCGTCCATCCGCTCGCTCGCCGGCACGCCGAACGTCGCCAGCACCGTCGGGCAGACGTCGAAGAGGTGCGGCCGGTCGAGCGTGTCCTCGCGGTCGACGGCCGCGCCGCGGGCCGCGAAGATGCCGTCGCGCTTGTGGTTCCACCTCCCCGACAGTCCCGCGAAGACGTCGCCGCCGACCGCCACCGACAGCAGGTTCTCGAAGTCGGCCGGCACCGTCACGACGTCGGGGCCCCGCTCGACGTGCGGGCCTTCGAAGTACTCCTCGCGAGGCGCGACGCGCTCGAACACCGGCTCGCCGTCCGGGGTCGTGGCCGACGACAGCAGGCCGACGAGCTCCTCGCGGACCGCCTCGTACTCCTCGCGGGGGACCGTTCCGTTCGGTTCGCGCCCCTCGACGTTCAGCCGGACGCCGCACTCGCTGCGGGTCCGGGCGTAGGCGACCGAGTTCGGAAAGTCCACGCTCGCCTCGGTGGTGGCGACCACCTCCTCGGGGACTATTTGGCCCAGGACGCGGTTCAGCCCCACCTTCCGCAGCAGGGGAACGACCCGCTGGGGCGTCACGTCGTACCGCGCCAAGAGGCCGGCGGCGCGGGTCGCCAGCGCGGTCACAGCGTCCGTCGCGGCCGCGCCGGGTAATGAACCGCCGTCGGCTCCGTCCGAACCTCCGAGGGTCGACTTCCAGCGCGGTCGGCCGACGCCGCCGGTCGTCGTCTCGGTCCAGCCCTCTCGACGGAGGAACTCGTTGACCCGGAACTCGTAGCCGGCGTACGGGCCCGTGCCGTGGTCGCTCACCAGGAACACGTTCTCCGGGTCCCACCGGTCGAGCAGCCGGTCGATCTGGTCGTCGACGCAGGAGTAGACCGCGTCGAGCGCCTCCCAGTCGCCGGGTCGGGCGTGAATGATGGAGTCGGTCTGCTGGAACTCCACGAAGCCGAACGCGGGGTCGACCCGGCCGGCCAGCAGGTCGAACGCCGCGCGCCGGCTCCGGACCGCGTCGAGCCGACGGTCGAGGTCGGTCCCCTCGGCCCCGGTGACGTCCTCCTGAGGGTAGACCTCGTACTCGCCGAGTTCGTCGCGGAGCTCCTCTAGGATGCCGTCGGGATGGCACGTCGGCTCGGCCGGTGCCATGTACCCCGGCACGAGCGCGCCGTCGAACGACGTGGACGGGTGGGTGGCGGGCACGTTGACGACGACGCTCGACCGGTCGCGGCGGTCGAGCACCTCCCACAGCGACGGCTCCCGGACGCTGGTCGCGTTCGCGAGGTCCCACTCGTAGCCGTCGTAGGTCAGGAAGTCGAAGACCCCGTGCTTGCCCGGATTCGTTCCGGTGTACAGCGAGGGCCACGCGCTCGGGGTCCACGGCGGAACCTGGGAGACCAGGGGCGCGCGGACGCCCTCGGTCGCTATCGACCGGACGGTCGGCGCGCTCCCGCGCTCGAACAGCCGGTCGAGCACGCCCCAGCTCGCCCCGTCCAGCCCGATCAAGAGGGTGCGCATACCGACCGGCCACGCCGTCCACCTACATATTCGGTTCCCCCGACGCGCTGACCGGACCGGCGACAAGAGTGATTACTGTCGGCGCCGCAGAGTCATCCGAATCGGGAGACCGCCCGGTCCCCGCCGAGGTCCCCGATCCGATAACTATGCCAGAGCCGCTGTCACCGTTCGAGCAGTCCCGCGTGGTAGAGTCGGCCGCCGCCTCGACAGACGACGGTCTGTTCGACGTCGAGCGCCGGGTGGTCGAATCGCACTTCACCGACCGCGACGCAGCGGTGCTGGACCTGGGCTGCGGGACCGGCAGGACGACCGCCGCGCTCGACCGGCTGGGGTTCGACGTCGTGGGCGTCGACGTCAGCGAACCGATGATACGACGCGCCCGGTCGCTGTTCCCGGCTATCGACTTCAGGACCGGCGACGCTGCGGACCTGTCGTTCGCCGACGAGCGCTTCGAGTACGTCCTGTTCTCGTTCAACGGCCTCGACTACGTCCGGCCCGAGGGCGACAGGTACGTCGCGCTCCGGGAGATCCACCGCGTGCTCAGGCCCGGCGGGACGTTCGCCTTCAGTTCGCACAACCCGTTCTACGTCCTCCCGGCCGACCCGACGAGCCCGTACGGCTACTACCTCGTGGCCCGGTTCTGGCTCCGGAACCTCCGCGACGGGACCGCGACTGCGGCGTACAAAACCGACGTGCTCGGCGACAGGACGCTCGACACCTACTTCATCTCGCCGCGGGGCCAGCGCCGCCAGCTCTCGCGCTGCGGGTTCCGCGTCTGCGAGGTGGTCGCGAAGGAGAGCGCACCTTCGGTCTGGCTCGACCCGTGGCCCTACTACGTCGCGGAGCGACCCGGCTCGTGACGGGGTGCCGGCTCGACCGCGTCTCGCGTCGCGAAAAGGGCTTAGGCCCGTAATTTATGTAACCGACCGTCGTACCTGTTCGCGGCATCTGCTCGGATCAAACGAAAGACATCGGACAACTCTACATGAGTGAGAAAACCGTCCAGATTTACCGAAGCATCGACGACGTCAACGAGAATCAGTGGAACACCCTGGTCGACCAGTCCGAGCGGGGGAGCGTCTTCCACAGGACCGGGTGGCTCCGGGCCGTCGAGCGGGGACTCGGCCGGCCTGCGCGCCACCTCGTGGTGAAGAAGGGCGGCAACCCGATAAGCGTCTTCCCGAACTTCCTCGTGGACGTCGGCGTCTCGGACGTCGTGCCGATGTCGCCCGACGGCCTCGGGCTGCAGCGGCTCGCCTCCAGCGACCCGGGGTTCGGCGGTCCGCTGTTCGTCGGCGACGAGGCGGCGAACTTCGAGGTGGCCTTCGACTCCGCCGAGAAGCTGCTGGCCGCGACCGACGCCGTCCACCACCTGCTGAAGCCCTCCGACGCGGACTTCGCGCGCTACACCACGCACCTCGCCGATCGGGGGTACCGGCCGACCGTCCGGAGCTGTCGGTTCGTCATCGACCTCCGGCAGGGGTGGGACGCGGTCGAGGCCGGGATGGACCGGTCGAAGCGGTCGAACCTCGACAGCGCCCGCGAGAACGCGATGACCGTCGAGAACGCGCCGCTCGACGGGTCGGTACTGTCGTCGTTCTACGACACCTACCGAGCGGCGATGGAGCGGATCGACGGGACGACCTACCCCTTCGAGTTCTTCGAGTCGCTGGCCGACGGCTTCGCCGACCGCGTGGAGCTGTTCGCGGCGCGGATCGACGGCGAGTTCGCGGGCGGCCAGCTCTACCTGGTCGACGACGACCGATCGACCGTCCACGAGTTCTTCCGGGGCATCGACGCCGACTACTTCGAGTACAACCCGACCGAACTGCTCGGCGAACGCGCCATGAAGTGGGCCATCGAGCGGGGGTACGACGAGTACGACCTCGGCAGCACGACCCCGGACTTCACCGACGGCTCGTTCACCTACAAGGACGAGCTCGGCGCCGAGATACGACCCATCCTCCTCTGGGAGCGCGGCGGCTCGGCGGTCAGGTGGCACGCCTACCGGGCCGGTCGGTGGCTGCTCCGGAACCGCGACGGAAAGAAGAAGTAGCGATGCGGTTCGGGACGCGGGTTACTCGTCGATACCTAACTCCTCTTCGAGCAGCGCGACGTTGCGCTCGTTGGCCTTCCACACCGCGTCGATGACGGTCCCGAGCACCGGCACCGAGCCGACGACCGCGTCGACACCGACGTTGAACAGCATCTTGAGCAGGGTGTCCCGCGAGGCCCCCATCTGGGCGCCCTCGGCCACGATGTACAGCGAGATGGCCGCCGACACCGCGTCGCCGCCCACCGGCAGGATGCCGAGGATGGGGTCGAGCCCGATCTTGTAGTTGATCACCGGGAGCTCGATGGCCTCGTCGAGCAGTCGCGCGACCGTGCGGACGCGCTCCATCGCGGGCGGTTCGTCCTCGACCGAGACCTCGATCGGCTGGCCGCGTTCGTCGGATCCGGAGTCCATAATTGCATCGAGTCGGTCCGAACCGAAAGGTCTGCTGGCCCGTGGCCGGCCGACGGCTGCCCGACATACTCATGCCCGTGGAGCCGTCACCTCCACGTACACGGTGGGGAAATGACCACGCTCAAGCTGACACGTACGGAGCCGACTGAGTCGTCGGTGCGCTACGAGTTCGACTACCCGGAGGCGCTCAGCGGGTTCTTCCTCGACACGACGTTCGAGGCGGAGTACGGCGTCGACGTCGGCGACGTCCCCGAGAGCGTCCTCGCGATTCCGTGGGTGGCGAACGTCTGCCCGCTCGCGTGGGCGACCGGGGTCGACGTCGAACTCCCGCGGCTCGACGACCGGTTCCACGAGTCGCTGACCGCCGTCCGGCGGAACCTGCGGGAGATGTACCCCCAGGTCGTCCAGGGGAGCGAGGTGCGATGCCGTGAACTGGTCGACAACGACCCGGACGCCGGGACCGCTCGGAACAGCGCCGTGCTGTTCAGCGGCGGCATCGACGCGCTCCACACCTATCGCCGACACCGGGACGAGGACCCGACGCTCGTCAGCATCCACGGCTTCGACGTGGACCTCGACGACGGGACCGCGTGGCGCGACAAGAAGGAGCGGGTCGACGCGTTCGCCCGGAAGCGCGGCCTCGACTCGGTCTCCATGCGGACGAACATGATGTCGTTCCTGGAGGACTTCATGCTCAACGCCCACTTCCGGCGATTCCTCCAGAGCGACTGGTACGACGCGGTCCAGCAGGGGCTCGGAATCACGGGGCTCTGCGCGCCGCTGGCGTACGCGGAGGGATTCGACACCATCTACATGGCCGACGGCGCCTCCGAGACCTACGACATCAAGGTCGGGAACCACCCGCGCGTCGTCGACAACATCGCGTGGAGCGGGACCGCGGTGCGCAGCGACGGGTACGAGTTCACCCGCCAGGAGAAGATCGAGCAGATGGCCGGGTTCCTCGAAGACGAGGACATCTCCCCGCACACCTGCCTCAAGTCCGGGGCGGGCAACTGTAGCGAGTGCGAGAAGTGCCTGCGGACCGCGTTCGGGCTGGTGCTCGCCGGATTCGACCCCAACCGACACGGCTACGACGTCGACGGGGACAGCTTCGAGTACGCCCGCGACAGGCTCGTCGCCGGCGACTGGCACCTCGGGCCGGCGAAGGCGGTCATGTGGCGGGACCTCCGGGATCACGCCCGACTGGACCTCGACGAGCGACTCGACGCGGACGCGTCCTACTACTCCGACGCTCGCGCGTTCTTCGAGTGGCTGGCCGAGGTCGACGTCGACCGATTCGAGGACCCGACGAACACGTCCGGGTTCCGGGCGTACAAGCTCACCCGGCAGCTCCCGGCCTCGCCGCTGGTCCACTCGGTCCGCAGGCAGGTGCTGGACGTGATCTGGTAGGTCGGTCCGCCCGCGTGCTTCCGCCGACAGTCGGCAAAACGTTCTCAGTTCGGTCTCTACTGTCCCGTGAGGTCGCGTGCACGTTCCCGCTCGGCCACCAGCTCGGGGTCGTCTGCGTCGTACAGTTCCCCGTTCAGCATCTTCTCTTTCTCGTTGTTCATGCGTGTCGTTGATTCGGCGGCCGAGTTATACTCTCCGCACTCCCTGAAGCGATCAAGGGCAGAACGTCCGCTTCGGTCGCGCCTCGCCGCGGGTCAGAGGCTCAGCGCGGCCGCCAGCTCCGACTTGAGCGAGCTGACCGGCCCCGAGAGCCGCCGGCCGAGCCTGTAGGCGGGCCACTTCAGCGGCGAGACGCCGCGCTCCCACGCCAGCGCCGGCATCGGGCGCGCGCCGAACTGCTCCTTGAACCGGAACACGCCGTCCCGGAAGTCCAGGTCGGTCCCGCCGAAGTTGTACGTGTCGTAGCCGTGCTCCTGACCCCACTTGATGGCGTGCTCGTGGAGCAGTTCCGAGGGGTTGTACTCGAAGTGCTCCTCGGTGATGGCCGACGACTCGTAGTGGAGGGTCGAGCGCTCGTCGTCGAGCGTGAGCAGTATCGTGCCGCGGTCGCCGCCGTCGGCCCGGAGCGTCAGCAGCTTCAGCCGGTCGTCGAAATCGGCGAGTTCGAGCCAGAACCGGCGGGGCGTCTTCCTGCCGCCGACCCGGTCCATCACCGACGAGAACCCCTCGTAGAACTCGGCCATCGTCTCCTCGGTCACCTCCCGGTCGACGATCTCGTACTCCCGGTCGTTGGCCCGCCTGATGGCCTGCCGGCGCGACTTGTCCATCCCGGCGAGGATCTCCTCCCAGTCCCGGCCGATGTCGAGCGTGAAGTCGCCGTAGATCAGCCGCTGGCGGTAGCCGTGCTCGCGGAACAGCTCGTGGTAGCGGCTGAACTCCGGTCCGGAGGTCTGGACCTGGTTCGAGATGACGTCGTCGTCGCAGACCGCGGGCACCGCGTCGAGCAGCGCGTCGATCACCGCCTCCTCGTCGGTCATCGCGATCGGGCCCGCGGGGCCGGGCTTGGGCGACGAGAGGTGCTTGACCGGCAGCCCGTCGCTCTCCGTCACGAAGTTCGGGAAGAGGCCGACCGGGTTGCCCTTCTTCTCGACGACCAGGTGGCGCGGCTCGTACCTGGTCCCCCGTTCGATCGCGCGCTGCCAGCCGTACCGGTGGTACACTCTTCCCACCGCCGCGTTCTCGACGACCTGGTTCCACTGGTTCCGGTTCACGGACTCGATGGTGTCGACTCCGCGAACGTCTAGAGACATCCGACTCGTTCCCCCTGATTACCTGCCTCTGACGGCGGGCGCGGGGAAAAGTGGTTCGGCGGTCCCGGTAACGCACCGCACGCCCGCGGTCGCCGCGGAACGCCGTCGCGCCCGGGAGGTGCGCGAACTGGCAGGTAGCTTCATTACGAAGCGCGCGGATACGTCACCCATGGGGGAGACGCGGAACGGTCGCGGAGCGGCGTTGGTACCGAGCGGCGCGCGCGAACCGCCGGGGTACCAGTGCCTGCGGTCGCTGGGCCGGGCGGGCGTCCACACGATCTACGGGAAGAAGTACGACAGCGACACGATACCGGCGTCGCGCTACTGCGACGAGGCCGTCTCGCTCCCGGATCCCGACGAGGACATCCTCGCCTACCGCGACCGACTGGTCGAGATCGCGCGCCGGCCGGACGTGCGGACCATCGTTCCGACGAACGAGTACGACGCCTACGTCCTCTCGAAGTTCGACGACGCGTTCGCGGGCGAGGTGTCGCTGCCGGTGCCGCCGTTCGAGTCGCTGCGCACCGTCCACGACCGGATCCAGCTCGCGGCGGCGGCCGAGGCGGCGGGCGTGCCGGTGCCCGAGACCCGGACGTTCGACCAGGTCGACGACTGGGACCGGGAGCTGATAATCAAGTCGCGGTACAACCTGCTCGCGCACGACTACGACGAGTCGTGTCCGCGAGACGAGGTCGAGATCGTCAAGGACGTGACTTACCTCGAACCCGGCGAGGTTCCCGACCGCGAGGCGGTCGTCGACCGGATGTGCCACGTCCCCATCGTCCAGGAGTGCGTGCAACGGGCGGGCGAGTACATGGTGGGCGCGCTCTACGACCACGGCGAACCGGTCGCCACGCTCCAGATACGCCAGATCCGCGAGGACTCGTACATGGGCGGCGGCGGGGTCTACCGCAAGTCGATGTACGACCCGGAGCTCGAACGGGTGGCCCGCGACCTGCTCGACGAACTCGACTGGCACGGGCTGGCCTGTATCGAGTACATGGAGGACGAGGAGACCGGCGAGTACAAGCTCGCCGAGATCAACCCCCGGATGTGGCAGTCGCTCGTGCCGGCGGTCCGGGCGGGCGTGGACTTCCCGTACTACTACTGGCTGCTGGCGACGGGCCGGCGCGACCGCATCGAGCCCGAGCCCCGGGCCGGGGTCGGCAGCCACCTGATACGCGGCGAGGTCAACCACCTCCAGAGCATCGTCGAGGCCGAGTCCGACAGGGTCGAGCGGCCGAACCTCTACGCGACGGTCGGCGAGATGGTCGTCTCGACCGTGCTCGACCCGCGGTTCGACACGCTCCGGTTCGACGATCCGCGGCCGTTCGCCGAGGGGGTCCTGTCGGGGCTCCGCCACCGGATGAAGTCGTAGCGACCGACTCCGCTCCGGACCGAATACGTATATGCGAGACGCACGTTCGACGTTCCATGGCGCCGCATCGACCGCATCAACTTCCGGGGAGGCAGACTCGCCGTTCGACCGCAAGACCCGGTCCTCGTTCGACGGACCAGCGCGACCGACGGGGGCCGGAGGTGTGACCGCCCGTGGCTGACCGACTCCTCCCGTCCGCGGACGGCGTGCTGTTCGCGGTGCTGTGGGCGGGTATGGCGGGGTTCGTCGTCCTCCACAGCGTTACGCTGTTCGAGAGCACGGGCGAGCGCGCCGTCTCGCTTATCCGACTCGCGTGGTTCCTCGGACTCGGCGTCGTCGTCATCGCGGGTGCCTACGCCGTTGTTCGTGGCGATCTGACGGGGACCGATGCGTAGGCACGCCCGTCGCTGACGTCGGTGAACCGTCGGCTGTGGCGCTCGTTTCACAACTGCCGCGTGGTGTGCGGCCTCAACGAGGTGGTTACTGGAGTCGGTTGAGCGTCCGCTTCGTCCACCGCGCGGCCTGGTACGTCGGCGGTCCGCCGACCGACGGCAGGAAGTGCTTGAAGAACTTGGGTTCGACCGGATACAGTCTCACCGCACGCTTCAGGAACGGTCGGCCCTCCCACACCCGATCGGCCATGACCAGTTCCTTCCCGACCCGGTAGGCGGTCCACGCGCGCATCTTCCGCTCGAACACCGGGCCGAACTCGGCGGCGAGCGACCCGTACTTCTCGACGAAGAGAGGGTACGACTCGTCCTTCACTGCGTCCAGGTCGTCGGTGAGCCTGTCGCCGGAGTGTCTCGTGTACCGGAGTAGCGGTTCGGGCACGGCACCGAACCGGCAGTGGCGCGACAGGCGGACGTACCACTCCAGGTCCTGCCAACTCGGAAATCGCTCGTCGAATCCGCCGGTCGCTTCGACCACGTCCGCGTCGACCATCACGGCTGAACAGGAACCGACGACGTTCCGGCAGAGCAGCGTCTTGGTCAGCGCGGACCGCTTCCGGGGCATGTCGAACCTGGTCTTCTGCTGTATCTTGTTCCCCTCGTCGTCGACGACTTTGGACCCGGAGGTCACCAGTCCGACGTCGTCCTCACGGAACCGTTCGACGTGGCGGGCCACCTTCTCGGGTTCCCACCGGTCGTCGTCATCCAGCAGCGCGATGTAGTCGCCGGTCGCCTCCCGCATCCCCGTGTTCCTGGCGGCGGCGCCGCCCCTGTTCTCGTCGTGGCGGAGGACCTCGAACTTATCGAAGTGTCGGGCGTAGTCGTCGTCCAGTTGGTCCGCGACGGGTACCTCGGAGCAGTCGTCGACGACGACGAGTTCGATCGGGTCATAGGTCTGGTCGGCGACGGTTTCGATCGCGTCGGCCAGACGGTGAGCTCGGTTATATGTGGGTATGACAACGCTGACTACCGGACTCTGAGACGCCCCCATCATCTCGACGATATCACGGTCGGCAAGATAAACGTAGTGGCTTTCAGGCGGCTTCACTCGGCGGATACGAAGGGAAACCGGGCGAGTGGAAGCTGTTCCATCAGTTCGTCCACTTCGCTCCGGTCGACGGCGCCGGTCGCGTAAGTGACCGCCGCGAACGCAAGAAAGCCCGCTGGCGGGACAACCACCAGCGAGAGGAGGTCCGACCGGATGGCGTCGGCGAGGAGGAATATCACCGCCGCCGACGGGACCGCAGTCAGCGCTACGCGACCGAGTCGGAGATCGCCCGCCGGGTCGAACCCGATCTGTCGGGCGCTCCAGATGTGCAGCAACACCATCGACCCGTACCCGACGCTGGTCGCGACGGCCGCCCCGATCATGCCGTACTGGGGTATCAGCACGAGGTTCAGCACGACGTTCAGCGTCGCTGCGACCCCCGTCGCGTAGATGAGGACGCGAAGTGACCCCTCGCCCTGGCCGATTGCGAAGATGGGCCGCGAGACCGCGAAACCGATCGCGCCGGGCAGCAGCACCAGCAGCGGTCCGACCGCGGGCGCGAACTCGTCGCCGAAGTACAGCGGGACGACGACGTCCGCGAGCGACGCCAGCCCGGTGGCGAGCAGGAGCGCGAACAGCAGGCAGTACCGCGTCGTCCGCGAGGCGAGTTCCGTAATGCGCTCGTGCCGGTCGTTCGACCAGAGTTGGGAGGTCGAGTGCAGCAGCACCATCTGGAGCGACCGGGGAGCGAACCACATGAACTCCGCCATGACGAGCGCGGCCTTGTAGTAGCCCGTCCTGGTGCTGCCGACGAACGTCTTGAGCAACAGCACGTCGGTATGGTACAGCGACGCCATCAGGAAGGTCAGGACGATGCTCAGCGAGTTGAACGAGAGGAGCTCGCGCCGCGGGAACTCCTCCTGGATGGGCGACATCACCGAGCCCAGCGAAATCTTCCGGTGGACGAGCATGAAGCCCCCGGCGGCGACCACCACCGTCGCCACGAACCGACCCAGCAACATCCCGTCGACGGCGTACCCGGCGGCAGCGAGCGAGAGCCCGATGCTCAGCAGGAGGACGAGCCGGAACAGTCGGATGGACTCGGAGAACTCCTCGTACCGGAACCCCATTAGCGCCCCGCGGCTGACCGCCCACACCTGCTTCGCGACGATGATGCCGGCCGCGATGTAGAAGTACGACTCGAACACCGGGCCGAACACCATCTGGACGATTCCGAAGTACGCGAGGGCGGCGAGCAGCAACGCGGCGGCGACGGCCGTGGCCATTCCGACCCGCAGGTAGAAGACGAACACGTCGCTCCGCCAGCCGGGAACGTCTCGGTCCTCGGCGATGTACTTCCGGATGCCGTCGAAGATGCCGGCGTTGACGAGGATCCAGATGACGCTGAGTGTCGAGAGCATGACCGCATAGTCGCCGTAGTCCGAGGTGCCGAGCACGCGGACGACGATGGGCGTGCTCACCATCCCCACCACCAGCCAACCGACTCGCCCCCCGAAGATCGAGAGGAAGCCACTCAGGATGCTACGTCCCATCTCTCCTGCTTGTAACTTCCGTCTGAGGCATAGAAGTACCGGCTAGCCCGTCGTTGTCGACCGTTGCCGACCGACTACTCCCGCCCGCGGTCCGCATCGTTCGGAGTATCATGGGCTTTCAGACCCGCCGCCGAAACGCTTCCCTGACCGTATTGTACGCGTACCGGACGGCCGGGCACGGGTCCGAGGTGTCGAGATAGTCGAACCGGGGGTACCGCACGAACGAGGTCAGCACCGACGCCAGCGCCTCGGGCATCGACGGCCGGTCGACGAGGGGCACGTCCTCCCGGAGCACGCTTAGCAGGTAGGATACCTCTCCCATCAGGAGGTGGCCGCCAATGCCCACCTCGTAGCCGGGGTCGACCAGATCGCTGCGGCCGGTCGCGACTAGCCAGTAGTAGAGCGGGAAGTCGGCTCCGGCCTGGACCGCGAACGGCACTGACGACCAGAACCGGGGGTTGATCTCCATCAGCTTGAACTCCCCCGTGGTCGGGTCGCGCTTGAACTCCACGTCGGCGGGGCCGTGCCACTCGAGTTCGTCGAGCAGCGCCAGTCCTGCAGCTTCGAGGGCCGGTTCGTCGACGGACTTCCGGAACGAACTGGTGCCACCGCTGTAGTGGAAGCCCCGAATCTGGCGGTGCTGGAACGTCGCCAGCGCCTCGCCCGAGTCGTACATCGCGCAGAAGCTGTACTCGTCGGTGTCGGGCATGTACTCCTGGATCAGCGGCACGTGGCCCGCAGCGTCGCACAGCGCCTCGACGTTCGGGCGCCTCCCCGGCGGGAGGTAGCTCGTCGCGGGCGGCTGGCGCAGGCCCTCGACGGGTTCGTCGCCGTTGTTCCTGACCGGCTTCGCCTCGGGCGCCGCCGTCGACTCCCGGAAGGCGTCGGCGAGTATCGTGTATCGCCCCTTGACGATGCTCGGCCGGGACCAGTCGTCGCAGTCGGTGAGCAGTTCCGTCTCGGGTATCGCGACGCCGATATCGGCCGCGACGTCGAACAACGCCATACGGTCCTGGACCCGGCACAGCGTCTCGAAATCGGGAAACGGTGTGGCGATGTGCTCGGCGAACTCGTCCCTGTACCGGGAGAGGACGTAGACGTCCTCCTCCCGGAAGGGGAGAATCGTCTGCACGTCGTCGCGGGCGGCGAGGTCCAGCAGTGCGTCCTTGTACGCGACGGCGCTCCGGCACGGCGACGGGACGCGCACCGCCTCGTCGCAGTACCGCGAACAGAACACCTCGGGCGACTCCCGCTCGGAGACGGCGACGGTGTGGACGCCGCGCCTGTGGAGCGACCGGAGCGCGACGAAGGAACTGGGAACGTCGACCGCGCTGACGACGACTGACTTCATTCTTCCTGACGTAGTGGGGTGCGTTGTCTTTGTTATTCAGCCGTTTCGGCGGTTAAGACCGGGTTTCGACGCCGCCCCGGCGCGTCAGGCACGGTAGATGCCGACCGACCAGTGATCGGGACCGAACAGCCAGTCGCCGAATCCGACGTTGCCGTCGACCGCGCAGAGCCAGCCCTCGCCCGTGTACCAGGGGTCGACGTGGTGCATCCGACCGGAGTTCCAGCCGAGCGGTCCGCCGGTGCCCTCGAGAATCGGCGACTCGGGGCGCTCGCGGTCGGCGTACGCCTCGGGCGTGAGCGTCTCGACATCGTAGGCCCGGACCTTGTCGCCGTACTGGGCCGCACAGTCCTGGAAGAAGACCAGGATGCGGTCGTCACCGACGATGGGGCGGCCCCCGGGGCGCGCGCCCTCGGGACGGCCGGAGACCACCGGATTCTCGCGGTGAGGCGTCCACTCGTCGGCGAGCAGGTCGTCGGCGTAGTACGCGCAGAGCTCGTACCGACCGTCGTCGCTGCCCAGAAGCGCCCACCACCGGTCGTCCCACCGGAAGACGACGCAGTCGGCGAGCTGGCGGCCCGGGTCGACGATGGTCGACACCGGAGCCCAGCCGTCGGGCAGCGAGTCGGTCCGGAAGAGTCGAATCGACGCCGGGTCCTTGCGGTCCCAGCGATCGGGAACCATGTAGTAGTCGCCAGCCCACTCGAACACGTACGGGAACGCCAGGTGGACCTCGTCGCGGAGCACCACGCGGTCGTAGGTCCACGACCGACCGGCGTCGCTGGTCGCGTGGCCGACGACGCCGGTCGGTCGCCGGTCGCGGTTGAACACCTCGAAGAAGAGGTGCCAGACCCCGTCGGCGGCGAACAGGAAGGGGTCGGCCACGAACTCCGCGTCGCCGTAATCGTCGACGTCGGCCGCCGTCAGCACGGGGTTGTCGGCAGCCTCGTCGGGCCGGGGCCGGAACGGTCGGCGGCCGTCGTCCGCTGTGAGGTGGCCTGGCCGGATCGCCTTTTCGCCGGCAGGCGGCAGCGTCTCGAATCGTCCGTTCCGAGCCGCGCCGAGTCGGTCCGCGAGGTCGCGGTGGACGAATTCGCCGACGGCCCACGACGCCCGCCGCACCGGCCGGGGCCTACCCGGCATCGGCCTCGCTCCGTGCTCTCTCGTTCCAACCGCCCGCGGCGTCCGCCCGGATCCCGGTGTTCGACCAGGTCCCCGCGGTCCCCGACACCGCTGTTGTCGTGTGTTCCCCCATACATCTTCGGACGACGTACCGTCCCAAAAAAGATGTGTCCGGCATCATATCTGTCGACCCACCGGTCGGCTAACCGCCGCGGGGCAGCGGTCGCGTGCGACTCGACACCGCCGACTCGTTGGCGTACTCGACGTTCCGGACGATGTACGCGTTCAGCGTTCCGTCGTCGTAGACGTGCGCGAACGTCGGGTCGGTCCCGAGTCGTCTGAAGTCGCCCGGCGTGTGCCGCCAGTACTCCCGGTAGGCCGGGTAGAACCGCGGATTCTTGATGCGGCTCAGACGGGTGGTCACGAGGTACCGGCGGTCGGGGTCCGCCTCCGGCGGCATGTCCTCCGCGGTGACGTTGGTGTAATTGAAGTGCATCGGCGCGGGCGGCGCTCGCCACCGTATGGTCCCTTCCGGGTCGCTCTTGCCCTTCTGGAGGGTGTACATCCGGTACTGTTCGACGCCCAACTGGTCGATGATGAGCGACTGGTTCCAGTGGTTGAACACCCACTGCATCCCTTGGACCTCGGCCTCCGTTATCTGGTTGTTCTCCTCGTTGTCGAGGGGCGACCCGTACAGGCCGAACACCGAGAAGAACGCGAACACGAAGAACGAGACGAAGACGATTGGACGCAGGTAGCGCGTGAGGGTCTCGGAGTCGAGGCGGCCGAACAGCGTGTAGAGGCCGCTCCCGATGAGGATGATCGCGGCAAACCTCGCGTACCGGATGATCCGGTTGAACCCGAGGGTCACGTCCACGAAGAACGCGACGACGCCGCCGAAGCTGAACACCACGAACGTCCCGCCGAGGAACGCCTCGATGGGGTCGAATTGGCGCCGCCCCCGAACGACGAGGTAGGCGTAGTAGCACAGGAACACCCCGCCCATGCTGATGATGGCGCCGACGAACCCGTACGTGTAGATGCCGACGAGGGCGACGTCGGCCAATTCGGGCGACGTCCGTCCGAACACGCCCGCGATATGCCCGAACGTTGAGGAGCCCTCCGACATCCCGACGAGGGTGTAGACGATGAGCAGCGTGCTGCCGATGATGGACTCGAAGGAGTAGTACCACGAGAAGAACAGCACGAACGCGATGGATGCAGCGACGACCGACGTCGTCTCGTTGGTCGGTACGTTCACGGAGAATCGCCGACCGCCCAGCAGGGCCAGTTTCAGCAGGACGAGCATCCCGGTGAAGAACACCGTCACCGCCGGGTGGTAGAACGCCACCGCGACGACCGACACCACCAGCGGCAGCCGATATCGGTACAGCGACCGCCCGCGGTACCCCCGGAACACCAGGAAGAACAGGAACGGGACGAGCATGAACGCGAACACGCCCGGGTGGAACTGGACCTGGCTGTAGCCCAGCACCAGCAGCGAGGAGAACGGCAGCACGAACGCCACCTTCCGGAAGTCCGCGAACAGGACGTTCAGCAACGCGTATGTCGAGACGATGTAGAATATCGACATCACCGGCGGCAGGACGTTCACGACCTTCTGGGGTTCGATGCCGGTCACGTAGCTGAACGTCGACGCGAGCAGGTGGATGTTGGGGTAGTAGTTGCTCCGGGGGACGTGTTGGAGGTCGATTATCTGCCGTATCATCCCGATGAACGTGATGATGTCGCCGCGGGCGTAGAGGTGGTACCGGAGCGCCGGGATGACGAGGATGACCAGATTGGCCGCGAGCACGATGAGCAGTCCGTACTTCCAGAACCGACGGCGGTCGTCGTCGTGACGGCTCCCGAAGATGACCAGTTGGCCGACGAAGATGGCGAAGAGCAGCAGGAGCCAGAACGCCGGGGTGTACGCGTCGTACACCGTTATCTCGTAGTCGCCTGCCGCCGGGTTCATGGCGACGAACAGGAGCGCCGTCGCTACCGACGCCGCACCCACAGCCGAGAGAGATTTCAACTTCGTGGCTTGATTCACACCCGACCCCCGCGCATCGCCTCCTAGTCCAATCGCCTCGGTAATGGTTCTTCTGGGGCACCGTGAGCCCTGATACCACCGAACGCGGAGGGTCGACCGACGGTAGCCCGCTACTCGTGCGGTAAACGTGACATTCGTGCCGGAAGAACTGTCACCACGCCGTCCGGGAGAACGGGCGGGCGGTCAAGTACGCCCGACGGGAGGCGTGTCACTCGCGGAAGAAGGGGTGGATTCGCTTCGCCATAAGGTTCGCCGAACCCCGGATAAGGCGAGCCGACCGTCCGGGTAACCCGTCGTTAGGCCGCTACGTCTTTGGCGGTCGCTCTCGATATCACCAACACATGACGCCGGTCGCCATCGCGCTCCTCGCCGTCCTCGCGGTTTCAGTGTTCCTCATCGCGTACGCGTACTTCCTGTATCCCGCCGCGCTCTGGACCGCGACCCGGTTCGTCTCGTCGTCGCGACCGACGCTCGATACCGACGACGCCGACCTGCCGACCGTCTCGCTGGTCGTCGCGGCGTACAACGAGGAGGACGTCATCGCCGAGAAGGTAGAGAACAGCCTCGAACTCGACTACCCCGAGGAGAAGCTCGAAATCGTCGTCTTCTCCGACGCCTCCAGCGACCGGACAGACGACATCGTCCGGTCGTACGCCGACGAGGGGGTCCGGCTCGAACGCATCGAGGGCCGGGTCGGCAAGACCGAGTGCCAGAACCAGGTCGCCGAGATGGTCGACGGCGACGTCCTGGTGTTCTCGGACGCCAACTGCATGTACGAACCCGACGCCATCCGGCGGCTGCTCGCCCGGTTCGACGACGGCGTGGGCTGCGTCGTCGGCGAGCTCCGCCACACCCGGACCGAGGACGACGTCGAGGGCGAGTCGCTCTACTGGCGGTACACCCGGCTCGTCAAGCGGCTGGAGACGAAGCTGGGGTCGGTCGTCAAGGGCAACGGCGCCATCTACGCGGTCCGGAACGAGGACTACGTCCCGCTGCCGGCCGACGCGATGAGCGACTTCGGGGAACCGCTCGCCGTCCGGGAGAACGGCCGGACGGTCAAGTACGCCCACGACGCGGTGGCCCGCGAGCGGACCGCCGGGTCGGTCGAGGCCGAGCAGTCCCGCAAGACCCGGATGGCGACGCGGTCGTGGCACACGATGGCCCAGCACCTCGGCCTCCTCAATCCGCTGCGATACGGCTGGTTCTCGCTGAAGGTGTTCAGCGACACCGTGCTCTGGTGGAGCACGCCGTTCCTGAGCGCGACCGCGTTCCTGAGCGCGACCGCGCTGTTCGCGCTGACCGGCAGCCTGCTGGCCGGCGCTGTCGCGGCGGGCCACCTCGCGCTCATCGCGTTCGGCGCGCTGGGCTACTACCTCGACCGCCGCACGAGTTCGGTGCCGTTCCTCTTCCACGTCCCGCACTACTTCCTCGTGGGCCACTACAGCCTGGTCGTCGGCGTCTGGAACTTCCTCCGCGGGGAGAACATCGTGACGTGGAACACGATGAACGACTGACGCCGCGGGGGCATCGTTCTGGCGGCGCATCACTCGACCGGCCGTCATCTTGGGACGACCGCGATCCTGTAGCTCCGTGAATCAGTGGCCCCGCGGTCCGGCGCGGAGGGGAGTCGGTGGCGGCTACCTCACAGGCTCACAGCGTGATGTTCCTGGTCGTCTTCGTCGCGTGTCCGTCGCCGTCCTTCGCGCGAACGGTCACGTCGAGATCGCTGCCGACGGGGAACTGGAAGAGGTCCCACCCGGATGCGCCCGAACCCTTCACGTCGGTAACCGAGAAGTTCATGTCGAGGTCGTTCTCCACGACTGAAACCTCGACCGTGTCGAGGTTGCCGTCGGGGTCCGAGACCGACCAGTTGACTGAGAACATCCGGTTGTCGCCCAGCGTCTCGCTCTTCGAGATCTTGACGTTGTCCACCGCCGGTCCGGCGGTGAGTTCGTCGACGCTCACTTCGCGGTCGCCGTACCGGATCGTCCACTTCGACTCGTCGATGCCCGTGAGCGACGTGACCGTCCCGTCGACGAGGTAGGAGTCCCCGTAGCCGTTTCCGGTCGCGCCCGAGACCGTCATCGTCCCGTCGCCGTTGTCCGTGATGTTGTCGTTGTTTCGCTCCGCGGACATGTCGCCCGCGTTCAGCTGTTTGCTGACGTTCCCGTCGACGGTGAACTGATACTGGGTCGTCGACATGTTCTGCCCCGAGACGAGTTCGAGGACAGTCCCGTCGGGCTGCGAGTCGGTCGGGCTCGTGGTCGAACTCGACGCGGAGATGTCGGGCCTGTGCGTCCGGCTGAGCGCCCACCGATCCACGAAGATAGCCTGGTCCTTCGGGGAGGGAGCGTTCCCGCCGAATCGGACGTCGAACGTGTAGTTGACGCCGATCGAGAGGTCCTCTGTGAAGCGCATTCCGGACTTGTCGACCGCGAGCTGGTCGTCGACCCACATCTTCAACTCGCCGTCGCTGTTGGCGCTCCCGCCGCTCGTCGAGTTCAGCTTGATGTACTGGTGAATCTTCACCCACTCGCCGCGCGGGACTGTCTTGGCGTGGAAGTAGTCGCCGTACTGCCCGTCCATGTCCATGTGATAGCAGTAGTAGCCGACGCCGACGCCGCCGCTCCGCTCGGTGAACCCGCCGCGGGCCGACCAGCCGTTCTCGCCGGTCGACGGGTCGCCGCCCTTGCCGCCACCGGGTTCGGTGTTGCAGGGACCGGGGAGCTTCGAGACGTTGCCGTCCGCCTGGAAGTCGGAGGAGAACCGGACCCAGTAACTCGCGTACAGTTCGGTGACCTGGGAGTTGACGTCGCCAGCCTTGACCGGGTCGTAGGTGGTGGAAATGCCGTAGTGGCTGCCCTCGGGGAGGTCGAGGCGCAGTGCGGGGGTATCGAACTTGCTCGGGTCGGAGACGAGGGTCTCGTGCTCGCCCTGCCGCCACGTGCTCGTGAAGTTGTTCTCGTAGTCTTTCGTCGCGAAGTTCTCGTACAGGAGCAGATCCTGGGGGGAGGGAGCGGCACTCGCGGTGCCGGCAGCGCTCGCCCCGGCTACGGACGCCGCTGCCGCACCGGCCAGCCGGAGGTAGCCGCGCCGGTCGAGTAGAGAGGTCTCTTCGTCGCGTTCGCGTGCCGTCGTGTCGCGTGCCATGCGTTTTTCAATGCTCTCTCTACATACTATAAGTGTTCTGGTCGAGGTTCAATACCTCGTTACCGCAACAGATGCAGGCGGTAATGGCCGATTACTCGGCCGTCGTCGTCTCGGAACCCGGCGGGACGACCTTGTGGACGCTGCCGCCGGACCACGATCCGCTCCCTAGGACGTAGAGTTCACCGTCAGGGTCGCGGCCGAATCCGAAGCACCGGTTGTCGAGATACTCGCGGTCCTCTTCGGCGATCTGGACGACTCCTTTCGGCCAGGGCCCCTCGCCGTCCTGCGGTCGCGCGACGAACAGTTCGCCCTGCGCGTTCCAGTCGCCGAACAGGTAGACGCCCTCCATCTCGGGCATCGCCGACCCGCGGTACACCTCGCCGCCGATTACCGAGATTCCACTGACGCCCTCGCCCTCGCCCTCGTGGGGGTACTCAATCACCGGGTCGATGAGGGGTTCGCCGCCCCGGACGTCGTCGGGCGTGCTGTCCGGACACTCGTCGGCCCTAAAGCAGTGGGTCGCCTCCTTGACGTTCCAGCCGTAGTTGCCGCCCTTCTCGATCACGTCGACCTCCTCGTACCGGCTCTCGCCCACGTCACCGGCGATGAGGGTCTCGCCGTCGAACGCCATCCGGAACGGATTCCGGAGCCCCCACGCCCAGTGCTCGTCGAGCCCCTCCTCGCCGACCAGCGGGTTGTCGTCGGGAATCGCGTACCCCTTGTCGCCTTCCTGGTCGTCGACGTCGATGCGCAGGATGCTCCCGAGCAGGTTCTCGGTGACGTCCTGGCCGTTGCCGCCCTCCACCTCGTCGTACCAGTCCGACGCCGCGCCCAGCCCCTGGTCGTCGCCGCTCGTCCCGTCGCCGACGGCGACGTAGAGGTAGCCGTCCGGGCCGAATTCGATCGCGCCGGCGTTGTGGTGGCCGTCGGGTTCGGGTATCTCGAGGATGGTCCGCTCGGTGTCGCGGTCGACCGAGCGGCCGTCGTCGCTGACCTCGAACTCCGAGAGGACGAACGTGTGATTGTAGTCGTCGGGCGTTCCCTCCCGGGGCGGCGCGCTGTACCGGACGAACATCCGACGGTTCTCGGCGAACTCCGGGTGGAGCGCCAAGCCGAGCAGCCCGCTTTCGTTGCCGACGACGACGGTGTCGGTCATGTCGAGGAAGGTCTCGTCGGGGACGCCGTCCGGTCCGTGTATCTGGACGAAGCCCTTCTGGTCGGCGATGTACCGCAGGTCGGCGTCGGGGGCGAACGCGATCTCCAGCGGGGTGTTGAAGGCCCCGCTGAGCGGTTCGAGCCCGATGGTGTCCGGGAGGTCGGCGTCCGACGCTCCGCCGGTAGTCGTGTCACTGTCGGTCGTTGTCTGACCGGAGGACCGTCTCGACGAACCGGCACAGCCTGCGAGCCCGACTGCCGCTCCGCTCCCCACGATTCTCAGCAGATCCCGTCGGCTCGGGGTCGATGCCATAACCGCAATACTACGGTGAATACCTAAGAGTTCCGTTCGGTTTCGAGTCACCTCCGCATGCCGAAATGTCGGCCGAGCGCGTCGGGTCGAGTCACTCGCCTCGAACGCGGACGGGAGGACGGTCGAGGAGTTCGTCGAGGACCGGGTCGTACGCCTCGAACAGCGAGTCCCACGAGTACTGTCGGCCGAGTTCTCGCCCGTTCGACGACAGCGACTCGCGCAGTTCATTGGACTCCGCCAGCGTCTCGATGGCGTCGGCGAACTCGTCCCACGAGTCGCGTATCAGCGCCGTCTCGCCGTCCGTCAGCGGGAGCCCCTGGGCTCCGACGTCGGTCGTGACCACGGGGAGTCCCGCCGCGAGATAATCGAGCATCTTCAGTTTCGTCCCGGAGCCGAGCGTGAGCGGGCAGATCGCTACGTCGGCGGCCGCGAGCGCGCCCGCGAGGTCCTCGACGTACCCCGGCGCGTGGACGTTGTCGCGAGCCGCGTCCGGCGGGTCGCGCCCGACCAGGAGGAACTCCACGTCGGGCAGCGCCGGCGCCAGTTCGTCGCGGACGACGTCGCCCGCCACCTCGTTGGGGTCGTAATCGAACGCGCCGACGAAGAGACAGACGGTCGCGTCGTCGGGAATCCGGAACTGCTTGCGAATGCGGTCGGGGTCGCCGCCCGCGTCGATCGTCTCGAAGTCGGTGCCGTTCGGGATGGTCTTGACGACGGTGTCGTCGGGCAACCGGAACCCCTCGGCGTCGTCCGGCGACTGGAACACCACCGCGTCGGCGGCGTCGATGCCCCACTGCTCGAAGCGCCGGAGGTTCTCGACCGCCCGTCGCCGGACGACCCCCGGAATCGGCCGGAGCCCGAGCTGCTGGTCGACGAGGTCGTACATCGCGTTGTGCTTGTTGAGGAGCAGTCGGGCGTCGTAGCGGTCCGCGAGCCGGACGCCGGCCCGGAGCATCTGGGGGTTCTCGCAGCAGATCACGTCGAACTCCCGGTCGAGCCGCTCGCACCGCCGGACGGTCCGCTCGGCCTGGAACCGGTCGTATCGGTTGTCGGCGTCCGCGGCGAACGAGGCGTACCAGGCGTAGATGCGCGTCAGCTTGCGGTCCAGGAACGGGTTGTCCGTATCGACGGCCCGGACTCCCGGATGGTCGACGTCTGCGTCGTCGGGGTGGACGAGCGCGACCGACCCGAACTCCGCCAGCTTCTTGGCGGTCTCCCAGATCCGGACCTCCTCGCCGTTCGACGGCGGGTGGAGGTCGCCCCGGTGGAGCTGAAGGATATCTACGTCACCGGCCATCGCGGTCACCTCCCGTACCTGGCCCAGGTTCCCCGCGGGCGGTCTGCTCGGACTGGACGTCCGCGTCTGCCGCACCGGACGCCGCCTCGCAGTCGACGGCACGTACCCCCTCGTCGACGATGCACCGGACCGCATCGTAGAGCCGGGACGCGACCGCTTCGGGGTCGTTCTCGGCCTCCACCTGCCGCCGGGCGTTCCGGCCGAGGCGATCGCGCTCGGCCGGGTCGTCGAGCAGTGACGATACGGTCTCCCAGACATCGGCCGGGTCGGCTGGGTCGACGAACATTCCGGACGTCCCGTCGTCGATCTGCTCGGCGATGCCGTACGCCGGGTTCGTAACGATAGGTAGCTCGGCCGCCTTGGCCTCCAGGATGACGTTGGGGTAGCCGTCGATGTACGAAACGTACAGGAACACGTCCGCGGTCCGGTAGAGCCCCGCGACGTCCTCCACGAATCCGGGCGCGCGGATCCGGTCCCGGACGTCGCCCGCCAGGGCGTCGAGGTCCTCCAGGAGTCGCTTGTGGTACCGCCCGTCGCCGGCGATGACGTACGTCAGGTTCTCGCGCCGGCGTAGCATCGGGACTGCGGCGTCGAGCAGTTCGCTGACGCCCTCGTACTTCCCGCGGAAGTTCAGGTTCGTGACGGTCAGCAGCCGTCGTTCCGATCCGTCCGCGGGGATGTCCCCGACCCCAGAGACGGCGTCCGAGTCGGAGTCGACGGTGGACGCGGCCGCCGTATCGGAATCCGCCTCCGAGTCCGCGTCCGCCGGCGGGGCGTACTCGTCCACCGAGACAGGGTTCGGGACCGAGATCACGCGGTCGGCCGGACAGCCGGTCTGCCGGCGGACGACGTCGTCGAGCGCGGCCGACACCGGGACGAAGCCGTCGGCCCCGCGGAAGATCGCCCGGGTCAGCAGCGCGAACGGAAGGTGGGCCGCGAGCGAGTGCCACTCGCCGTTTTCTACCTGCTCGCGGGCGGTCTCGCGGTGCTGCCGGAAGATGTCGCCGTTCTGCCTAATCAGCACCGGCACGCCGTGGTACCGGCCGAGCAGCGATCCGACGGTCCCGATCAGCCCCGACCCGTTGTAGACCAGGACCGCGTCGGCGTCCCGGCACTCAATGCGCCGGCTGGCGCGTCGCAGGGCCGAGAGGTAGGCACGGGGTCCCTCGTCCGGGTCGACCGCTACCAGCGAGGCGCGTTCGTCCAGCGCTTCGAAGGGGTCGCGCATCTCGTCGACGCGCATGTCGACCAGGCCGAGGACGTGGAACGAGTCCCCGTTAGGCGTCACCTGTCGCTCGTCGGCTGTCGTGCGCATCTGGTCGGCCCTCATTCGTTCGACCCTCGCTCGTGGAGCCGCTCCATGTGGGTCTTCACCGAGTGGAGGATGACGCTGGTGAACGAGAGCAGCGAGCCGAGGAACGTGCCGAAGATGCAGAGCAGTACCAGCCCGACCGGGAGCGTCCCGCTCTCGACGTAGTTCAGGACCGCCCAGTAACCGACGCCGACCCCGCCCGCCACGATGGCGACGCCGGGGATGCCGAAGAACGTGAGCGGGTGGTCGTGCTCGACGGTGTTCAGAATATTCCGAACGAGCGAGAGGCCGTGGACCAGCGGGTTCTGGGTGCTGGTGTCCTCTCCCTCGTACCGGATGGTCGTCCCCACTTCGTTGATATCGTACCCCTGGTTGCGGGCGTGGTAGAGGATGTCGGTACTGGCGCTCATTCCCTCGCCGAGCGTGTCGTCGGCCGCCAGGCTCCGGATGGCCTCCCGGTCGAACGCCCGGAATCCGCTCTGGGTGTCCGACACCCACGAGCCGCGGGAGGTGCTCCCCAGCGTGAGGTTCGTCAGGACGTTGATGACCAGCAGGCCGAGCCGGCGGTACCTGGGGACGGTGCCGGAGTCGCCGTGAAAGCGGCTGCCGACCACCACGTTCGCCCCGCTCTCGCGCTGCTCGCCCACCAGGTCGGGGATGTCGTCGGGGTCGTGCTGACCGTCGCCGTCGAGGATGACGAGCGAGTCGACGTTGCGCCTGTCGGCCTCGGCGAACGCCGTCTGGAGCGCCGCGCCGTAGCCCCGATTCGTCTCGTGGCAGACGGTCGTCGCGCCGGCTCGCTCGGCCGCCGCGACGGTGTCGTCGTCGCTGCCGTCGTCGACGACCACGACCTCGTCGACGTGGCGGCGAACCCGCGAGACGACCTCGCCCACGGTCGACCCCTCGTTGTAGGCGGGGATCGCGGCCAGCACCTCGACGTCGAGCCGGTTCGGGCCGTCGAGTTCGGGCGCCGGAATCCCGAACCCGTCGGTCCGGGCCGCCGCCTCCTCGCACCGGGAGAAGTCGACGCGCCCGGCGTCGGCCTCGACGTGCAGCAGCCCCGGAAAGCCGAGCGCTCTCGAGATGCGCTCGACCGAGTCCCGCACCGCGTCCGCGTCGGCGGAGTCCATCTCCACCACGAACCCCCCGAGCTGCTCGGCGAGGGGTTCGGCCAGCGAATCGCCGGACTCCGAGAGGGCGACGAAGGTGACGAACCCGCGGCGGTTCGCCCGCAGGATCGTGCGGGCGATGGCGCCCAGGTCGTGTTCCGAGGCGACGATGCTTATCGCCGGGAGCCGTTTCTGCTCCGTCGAGATCTCCCTCGGATGGTGTCTTTCTTTCGTGTCCTCATTCATACTCCCCATCGACGTAGACTTGGGAGAGGCTGATTAATAGTTAGAAGCCGCGTATCAGCCATAAACAGCCGATGGGGAACGAAACGGTCCGGTACGGACCGGGTTTCCGTGCCGATAACGTCCGCGTCCGGATACGTTCGGGCGGTTCGTCGACGGAACCGAGAGACGTGCGGGACGTCGGCCACGTCCGGTGATTCCGAGGCTCGTCGCTCGCAGCGGCGGCCCTCGCCGCGGTCGAAACCCTCCGTTTCCGGAGGTGACGGGGGAAGCGGTTCCGGCTAGCCGGCGCTCGGGCCCGCGGTGACGTTCGTCCAGAAGTGGGCCCGCCGATAGGCGTTCGCGCCCGTCGGGTTCGCGGGCGGGCTCCCTCTGTAGAGCAGGAACTGGACCTTGAGGTCCCGTCCCGTCATCGACGGACGGATCCGCTGGGTGCGGACGACCGTCTCGTTGGGCGCGAGCCGGGCGTCGAAGGTCCCGAGCCGCCGGGTCGCGACCACCTCGCTCGCGTTGCCGGTCGTGCGGACCCGCTGCAACCGGACCACCCCCGTGTACGCCTGGGGTTCGTTCTCGTGGTTGCCGATGCCGACGACCACCGTCTCCGTCTGGCCCCGTCGGATCTGGGTCGGGTAGCCGTCGGCGACGAGCGCGCCGGACTCGTTCTCGGTCGCGACGTAGAACTCGGTGAACGACTGGTCCTGGCCCGGGCCGGCGACCGCGTAGGCGACGCTGCCGGCGCCGACCAGCACCGAGGCGATGATGACGGCGTTCAGGACCGCGTCGAACCGGCCGCTCGGTCGGAGGAGCTCTCCCCTAGCGCGGGCCGACCAGCCGCCGTACGGGACGCGGAACCGGTCTTCGGCCGGCACGCGGCGTCGGCGGACGACCGCGACGGCCGTCAGTCCGACCGCGAGCCCGCTCACCGCGAGCAGCATCGTCCGCTGGCTCACGCCCCAGGGCGTGAAGTTGAGCGCGAACGCGAGCAGCGGCACCGTGGTCACGCTGAGCCCGAACGAGAAGACGGCCCGCTCGGCGATGTCGATGCCCGCGCCGGGCCGCGGGAACAGCGTCGCGCGCGCCTCGTCCGGGTCGTTCGCCTCGGGGAACAGGGCAGCGGTGAACGCGTACCCGGGCACCGCCAGGACGAAGAGGCTCCCGACCACCGCCCGGAGGAGCGTCCCCCGGACAACCGGCGCCTCGACCGCCACCCACGTCAGGGCCACGAGCCCGACCACGGCCGCGAGGTCCGACGGGACGGTCCGGACGCCGCGCGGCACCATCAGCCAGAGTTTCCTGGCGTCTACCATCTTGGCATCACGACCGCTAAGCTAGCTATTCATAAAAAACAGGTGGTAATTTTGAACGCGTCTGGAGTCGGAGCGAAGCGGACGGTGAGAGCGTCCAGGCGTCGAGGCGGAGTCTCAGATCAGTCCCTCGGGCAGGAACGAGACGATGCGCCGGACGACGATGACCCCGAAGCCGAGCATCCCGAGGACGACCAGCCACCGGACGCGCCGGCGCCAGGCCGGGGTGACGTTGACCGGCGCCGTCAGCTCGATCAGCCCGAGGAAGCCCACCAGCGAGGCGATGAAGAACACCTCCAGGGTCAGCCGGCCGAGCGCCGCGAGACCGAGCACGACCGCCAGCATCACGGCTATCTGGGCGTGGACGAACCGCTGGCGGCGCCGGATGGTCATCGTCGGTGCTACGGCGGCCTCCCAATAGAAAGTACCGCCCGTTCGCGGGAACCGGAGTTCCGCGAGGTCCGCCGTTCGCCCCAGAGGCGAAAGATACGAGCGATTACCGCGAGCAACAATGCGAACCATTCTATGGGCTGGTCGGCGTACCACCGTCGAGATGAGGCTGTCACGCCGAACGGGGGTCGGGGACGGAAGGGCGCGAGTCGTTGGTGTGCCGATCGGGGGGCCGCGAGCGTGACGCGACTCCCGGACGTGTCGGTGCCGCGGCTGCTGCTCGTCGGGCTGACGCTGACCGTCGTCGTCGCGATGGTCGGATACGGGAGCGTCTCGACGGCCGCGTTCGGCGCGTACAACTCCGGCTGGGACGGGACCAGCGCGCTCCGGTCGACCGCGTCCGGGACAGGCGCACAGGTCACCGTGGCCCAGGAGACCGGGGCCTACGACCGGGTTCCGGCCCGGCGGACGGTCGCCTTCGTCGTCGCGCCCACGTCGACGTACGATTCGCGGGAGATCCTCCGGCTCCGGGAGTTCGTCCGGCGGGGCGGCGTGCTCGTCGTCGCCGCCGACGACAACGAGTCGGTCAACTACCTGCTCCAGGGTCTCGGCGCGCGCGCCCGGCTCGACGGCCGACCGCTCCGGGACGCCCGGGTGAACTACCGGACGCCCGCGATGCCGATGGTCTCGCCGGGGCCCAACCAGTCGCTGGTCACGGGCGTCGACTCGGTCACGCTCAACTACGGCACCGCGGTCCGACCCCGCGGGGCGACGGTGGTGCTCAACACCTCCGAGTACGCCTACCTCGACGCCAACCGGAACGGGACCATCGACGGGGACGAGCGGCTCGCCGCCCGGCCGGTGGCGACCGTCGAGCGCATCGGCGCCGGGCGGGTCGTCGCGGTGAGCGACGCCAGCGTCTTCATCAACGCGATGCTCGACCGGTCGGGCAATCGGCAGTTCGTCCGGCAGCTCGTGGACGGCCGGAGCCGCGTGCTGGTCGACTCCTCGCACGCGGCCCGGCTCCCGCCGGTCCGGGCCGCGCTCTGGGCGGTGCAGGACTCGCCGCTGGTCCAGTTCGGGCTCGGAACGGCGCTGGTCGGCCTGGTGGGCGTGATCTCGCGGCGGTCGGGCGCGCTCGGTGCGCTCAGGCAACGGTGGGGTGACGAGTCGACCGCCGAGCCCGCCGGGGTCGACCGCGAGCAGCTGGTGGCGTACCTCGAACGCCAGCACCCCGACTGGGAGCGCGAGCGCATCGAACGGGTCGTCTCCGCGATGCGCGACGACGAGTGAGGAGAGCGCCGGCGGCGGACGCGAGTGAGGCGTGTTCCGAACGAGCGCCGACCCGGCGTTAGGGCGGAACTAACCGTTCGAGTTATTCGGCTCCGCGAGGTAGTGGCGACGATGTCCGACCCAGCCGCGCTCTACGAGGACCTCCGGGAGGAGATCCAGACCGTACTGGTGGGCAACGAGGAGGCCGTCGAGGGCCTCGCCGTCGCGCTCCTCACGAAGGGCCACGTCCTCATGGAGGGCGTTCCCGGCGTGGCCAAGACCACCATCGCCACGTCGTTCGCGAGGGCGACCGGGCTCGACTCGAACCGCATCCAGATGACGCCCGACATCCTGCCGGCCGACGTCACCGGGACCCACGTCTACCGCGAGTCGACCGGCGAGTTCGAGCTCAAGCGCGGGCCCGTCTTCGCCAACGTGGTCGTGGCCGACGAGATCAATCGGGCGACGGCGAAGACCCAGTCGGCCCTGCTCGAGGCGATGCAGGAGCGGACGGTGAGCATCGGCGGCCAGACCCTCTCGCTGCCCGAGCCGTTCTTGGTCGTGGCGACCCAGAACCCCATCGAGATGCAGGGGACCTACGACCTTCCCATCGCCCAGTACGACCGCTTCCAGCTCAAGATCGACGTCGAGATACCCGACCAGGACGCCCAGCGCGCGCTCCTCGACCGGTTCGACGACGAACCCGACCTGAGCCCCGACGACGTCTCGCAGGTCGTCGACCGCGGGGAACTGCTCGACGCCCGGGAGGTCGTCGCGGACGTGTACGTCGATTCGAGCATCAAGCAGTACCTGCTCGACGTCGCGGCCGAGACCCGCGAGAGCGCCGACACCGACCACGGCGCCTCGCCCCGGGCGACCCTGTCGTTCCTCGACGCGACGAAGGCCCGGGCCGCCATCCGGGGCCGCGACTACGTCACCCCGGACGACGTGAAGGCGCTGGCCGAGCCCATCCTCTCCCACCGGCTCTCGCTGAGCGCCGACGCCGAACTCAGCGACGTCACGTCCGACGAGGTGGTCGCCGACGTGCTGGCGTCGGTCGACGTCCCGGAGGTCTCCAACGAGTCGACGGTTCCGGAGGAGGCGACCGGGTTCGGCGACGACGCCGAGCGCGGCCAGTCCTGACGCCCGAACTCAATCAGTTCTCGTCTCCGCGGCCGGCCCGGTTTCCGTCTGCTCCTCTTCTTCTTCGGCTTCCGGTTCTCCGTCGACTTCTGTTTCCGCCTCTCCGTCCGGCTCCCCCGGTGCTCCGCCCGGCTCCACCTCATCGGACGTATCAGACTCCGTCTCCGCATCGGTCGCAGTCTCGGCGGACTCACCGCTTTCGTCGGCGTCGACCGCGGTCTCGTCCCACTCGCAGGTCACGAAGAACGCGGAGTCGCCGTCTCCCTCGGTCACGTCGACGGTCACGGGCGCGTCGAGCCCCGCGGTCAGGCCGACGCCGAACAGCGACGCGACCGGGTGATCGAACCGGTCGACCGACCCGTACGCGCTCCCGGCGACCTCGAACGCGACCCGGCCGCCGTCGGGGTCGGCGTCGGCGGTCGCGCTGGTGGCGAGCTCGAACCCCTCGACCGCGGCGTCGGCCAGCTGGTCGGCCAGAACCGCGGGGTCGTCGGCGGCGCTGTCGGTCATCGACCGCTCGAACTCCCGGAACAGCGACCCGCCGCACGGCGGCACCGCCACCCCGCGCTCGCGGCCGTCCTCGGTCGCGACGAACAGCGAGCCGAGTTCGGCGGGCGCGGGCACGTCGTACGACGAGCGCTGCGGGACGAACAGCCGGACGTTGCCGAACTCCCCGGTGGCGTCCGCGGGGGCGTACACCCGGTCGTCCTGGAGGCCCAGCTCGGCCACCAGCCGCCGGCCGGTCTCGGCGAACGCGGCGTACACCTGCTCGCCGGTCGCGGCCGCGAGCAGGCGCTCGGGCGTCAGGAAGTAGGTGAGCACCCCGCCGAAGACGCCGGTCCCGGCCAGCGCGAACAGCACCGACCGGGCGTCGGGGAAGAGGACAGCGCCCGCCGCGGCCAGCGCGCCGACGACGAACAGCCCGAGCGCGGTCCGGCGGTAGCTGGCCCGCCGGCCCTGCACGTACTCCTCGCGGAGCCGGCGGTTCTCCTCGGTCAGGAGCTCGACCTGCGCGGCGAGGTCCTCGGCCGACGCGTCGGGGTCGACGTCCGCCGTCGGCGACTCCTCGCGCTCGGACTCGCCGGCGTCGCTACTCACTCGCGACACCTCCGAGTTCGACGCGCTGGTACCGGTGGAGCGCGAACGCCGCGAGCGCCGTCGCGGCGAGCAGAGCGCCCGCGGCGACCGGGGGTCCGACCAGTCGCTCGGCGCCGGCCCACGCGGCGAGCCCGCCGACGGCGGTCCAGCCGACCGCCACGGCGACCGTCCGCCCGACGCCGACGGCGGCGGCCAGCGGGACGAACAGCAGGCCGAACAGCCCGACCTCGGCGATACCGAGCGCGACGGCCGAGGCGTCGCCGAGGAAGGCGACGACGCCGACCTGCCCCGCCGCGAAGGCGTACGTCTCGTCGAGGGCGTACCACGCGACGAGCACGGCCAGCGCCGCGACGCCGCCCCGAACGCCGGCGAAGGCGACGAATGCGCCCGCTGTGACGAGCGCGAAGACGAGGGCGACCGCCGAGGCGCGGCCGTCGCCGGCGGCGTCGGAGCGGTCGGTTCCCAGCGAGGAGAAATCGACCACGTCAACCACCCGCCTCCGCGCGCCCGCGTCGGCTCCTGCCGCGGGCCAGCAGCGACTCGAGCCGGTCGCCCGGCCCGACCTCGAACACTGACACCCGGTCGAGCCGGGCCATCTCGCGGCGGAACCGCTCGAAGTCGACGTACCGGTCGTAGGTCGACTCGACGTCGGCCGCGTCGTCGCGGTCGAACAGCACCGTCGGCGTCAGCATCGCCACCACGCGGTCGGCCCGCCTCCGGGCCAGCTTCACCGTCTCGCGGACCTCGGTCCGGTTGGTGTCGTCGGTCACGACGACCGCGGTCGTGGCGCCCCGGTCGCCCTCGAGGTACGTCCGCGCGACGCCGTAGAGCGGGTCGCCGGCGACCCGCTCGACGTACGGGTCCGGGACCGCGAAGTACGGGCCGAGCGTCTCGGCGTACGCCGACTCGTCGCCCCGGAGCGCGCGGGTCCGCCGCCGGGCGTCGGCCAGCGAGAAGTCGGGGCCGCGCTCGTCGGTCGGGTCGCCGGCGCCGGGTTCGAGCGACCAGAGGTGGTCCTCGAAGTCGTTCGCGTCGGCGCCGTCCTCGAAGGTCCGGCGGGCCACCAGCCCCTCGTCGCCGACCGCGTAGCTCCGGATGAGCTCGTCGCGGCTGCGGGCGTACTCGAAGAGCCTGAGCGCGACGCTCCGGGCGTAGTCGAACTTGGTCTCGCCGTCGGGACCGCGGGCCATCGACGGCCGGCAGTCGAGCAGCACCGCGGTGGTCCGCCGGGTCGCGGCCTCCGACTCCCTGACGTAGGGCTCGCCCAGCCTGGCGGTCGCGTTCCAGTCGATGCGCCGGAGCTGGTCGCCGGGGACGTACGCCCGGACCTCGGCGGTCTCGATGCCCTCGCCGCGCTCGTCGGTCTCGTGGTCGCCGTCCATCACCGACATCGCGTCGCCGCCTCGGCCGACGTGGGGCGTGATCGCGCCCCGGGGCGTGACCGTCACGGTCGCCTCGTCGCCGACCGGGAACGCCGCGGTGAACCGACCGGTCGGGTCGGTCGCGGTCGCGGTCGGCGGGTCGAACGCCGCGCTCCCGGTGAGCCGACATTCGACCTCGTAGGCGGTCGACGCGCTCCGGGCGCCGGCCGGCAGGTCCAGTCGCCGGTCGCCGTCGGTCGGCGACAGTCCCACCGGCGGCGACGACTCGACGTCGAGGTCGACCCGGGCGGGCGTCGACGCCTCGGCGTCGAGTTCGACCGTCGTCGTCTCACCCTGGCCGACGCGCTCGTCGGCCACCGACTGCGAGACGTCCAGAGCGGACGCCGTGGCCGAGACGTCGCGCACGAAATCGTACTGGCGAGCGAGCGCCGCGCCGCCGACGCCGGCGGCGCCGAGGACGAGCAGCGGTTCGCCGAGCAGCGCGGCCAGCGCGGCCAGCGCGGCGCAGAGTCCGACCTCACCCCAGTACCGTCGCGTTACCCCCATCGAGCCACAAGACGGGGTTCTCGTAGTTCAAGCTACTGGTAGTTGCGCCCCGAGACGACCGTGGGACGCCGTCACAGGGCCGGATGGAACGTCCAACAACGGTATTACCGAGGCGACAGTAGAGAGCCGTGTGACGGGGTGGGAGAGAGACGTCGGTACCGCGTTCGCCGTCCTGGTAGTCCTCTCGATGGCCGCGCCGACCGGCGCGGTCCTCGCGGACGTAGCCCAGCAGCCCCAGCAGCGCACAGCCGACGCGGTTCGGTCCCAGTCGACGGCGGCGGTTTCGGGTGCCACCGGTCCCGACCCGACCGTCGCGGCCGGCCGGCAGGCGCAGAACAACTCGACGACCGCGGACGGTCCGGCGACAGCGGGCGGCGCGCCGCCGGGAAGCAAGGACGCGAACGCGACCGAGACGGTCTATCACGTCGACCCGGACGAAGTCGGTGACGGCGACGCGAGCGACGTGAGCGGCTACTTGGCCCGGGAGATGGCCGAGCAGCTCTCAAGCAGCCTCAACGCCAGCCAGGGCGAGATCGACCGCGCGCGCCGGCTGGTCGGCAACGACTCGGAGTACGCCGACCTCGCGAACAAGTACCGCGAGGTCACCGGCGATTCGTCGGCCGAGGACGCCGGCCCGGCGTTCACCCGTGTCGGGCTGGTCCAGCGGTCGTTCCTCGCGAACGTGACCCGGTACCGGCAGACGCTCGACACCTATCGGACCGCCCGGAACGGGTCGAACGCCACCCGCGAGCGCGTGCTCGCCCACCGGCTGGCCGACGCGGCTCGCGACGTGAACCGGTCGGCGGACCGGCTCAACCGGTCCTATCGGAACGCGGCGGCCGAGCGCGACATCGACCTCGAATCGGCGACCGCGTCGGTCGGGGACATCCGGACGAACATCACCCGGAGCCAGCGCGAGGTTCGGGGGCAGTCGCTCGTCCGGACCGACCTCCGGCTCCGGCCGACCGACGGCGTCGCGTCGTTCACCGACCCGGTGACGCTCGCCGGCCGCCTGCGGACGGCTGACGGGTCGGCGGTCGCGAGCGAGGCGCTGCGGTTCCGGGTCGGCAACCAGACCCTCAACGCCACCACCGACCGGCGGGGTCGGTTCGAGGTCTCGTACCGGCCGACGCTGATTCCGCCGGGCGAGCGTCGGCTGGTCGTCCGGTATCGACCGGGCAACACCTCCCGGTACGCCGGGGCGACCGCGGGCGTCCGGGTCAACGTCACGCGGGTCACGCCGGACGTGACGATAACGAACCGGACGCAGGCGGTCGGCTACGGCGAGGACGTCGTGGTCAACGGCACGGTCGGCGCGGACGGCGTCGGCGCCGCGGGCGTCCCGGTGGTCGTCTCGGTCGCCGGCGCGCCGCTCAACCGGACGACGACCGGTCCGAACGGGAGCTTCGGGGTCGCCGAGGCGCTGCCCGCGAACGTGACGGCCGGCGACCGGCGGGTGTCGGTCCGTGTCCCGGCCGGGAACCGCGCGCTCGCCGGCGCGAGCGCCGCGGCCGACCTCACCGTCGAACCGAGCGACTCGTCGCTGCGCGTGACCAACTCGACGACGTTCGGGAAGTCGGTGTTCGTCTCGGGTTACCTGCGCACGTCGGGGGGCGCGCCGCTGCCGAACCAGACCGTCGTGCTCCACGTCGACGGTAAGCCGGTCGCCAGGGCGCTCACGAACGCGACCGGCGGCTACGCGACCACCGCGAACGTCTCCTCGGAACTGGCCGCCGGCGAGTCGCTGCGCGTCAACCTGACCTACGGAGCGGTCGGCACCAACCTCCGGCCGTCGCGGACGAGCGCGACCGTCCGGGTGCCGGCCGGGGGCGGGTCGATGGTCGACTCGCCGCTGCTGGTCGGCGCCGCCGGGGCGCTCGGCATCGCGGTGCTCGGGGTGTTCGCCTGGCGGTTCAGGGCGGACGACTCGGCCGGCGGCCCGGGGACCACCGACGAGGGCGAGGTCCACCCCGTGGCCAACCCCGGCCGGTCGGCCGAGGGCCTGTTCGGGGCGGCCGACGACGCGCTCGACGCCGGCGAGTTCGACGCGGCGGTGCTGGCGGCCTACGGCGGGGTCCGGCGCCGGCTCGCGACCGAGGTGGAGTCCTCGCCCGCGGACACCCACTGGGAGTTCCTCGACGACTGCCGGGCGGCCGACCTGCCGGACGACCGGATCCGGCGTCTGGAGGCGCTGACCGAGCGCGTCGACCGGGCCGCCTTCGCCTCGGAGTCGGTCGACCCCGACGAGGCGAGGGCCGCGGTCGAGACGGCGTCGGCGTTCCGGGGGGAGGCCGAGCGACCGGCCGCCACCGCCGACGATTGACAGTTCTGCCGACGGACGCACCTTTTTGGTCGCGCCGGGCGAGGCTTCCGGCATGGAGTACACGACGCTGGGCGACACCGGCATGGAGGTCAGTCGGATCTGTCTCGGATGCATGAGCTTCGGGTCGAGCGACTGGCGGCCGTGGGTGCTCGATCCCGATACGGGCGAGGAGATCATCGAGCGCGCCGTCGACCTCGGCATCAACTTCTTCGACACCGCCAACATGTACTCGAACGGCGAGAGCGAGCGCGTGCTCGGCGACGCGCTCGAGGGGCGCCGCGACGAGAGCGTGGTCGCCACGAAGTGCTACTTCCAGATGGACGACGGGAACCCCAACTCCGGGGGCCTCTCGCGGAAGGCGGTCGAGCAGGAGTTGCAGAACTCGCTGGACCGACTCGGGATGGACACCGTCGACCTCTACCAGATCCACCGGTGGGATTACGACACGCCCGTCGAAGAGACGCTGCGGGCGCTCGACGACGCGGTGCGACGCGGCCAGATACGGTACGCCGGCGCCTCCTCGATGTGGGCCCACCAGTTCGCCGAGGCGCTCCACGCCGGCGACCGGCTCGGTCTGGAACGCTTCCAGACGATGCAGAACCACTACAACCTGGTGTACCGCGAGGAGGAGCGCGAGATGCTGCCGCTCTGCGAGAAGGAGAACGTCGGCGTAATCCCGTGGAGTCCGCTGGCCCGCGGATACCTCACCCGGCCCCACGAGGAGATCGACGCGACGACCCGCGGGGAGTCCGAGGAGAACATGTACGAGCACCCGTACCGCGAGGGCGGCGGGAAGGAGATAAACGAACGCGTCCAGGAGCTCGCGGCCGACAAGGGCGTCACGATGGCCCAGATCGCGCTGTCGTGGCTGCTCCACAAGGACTGGGTCGACGCCCCCATCGTCGGCACCACCAGCGTCGAGCACCTCGAAGATGCGGTCGAGGCGCTCGACATCGACCTCTCGGCCAGCGACGTCGCCTACCTCGAAGAGCCCTACGAGCCCGTCCCGGTGTCGGGCCACGACTGAACCGCCGGCGGGCGCCACGGCCGGGAGCGAAGTAAGCCGGATCACCGCCCGAACCGTTCGGGGTCGTAACATTTTCTCGTCGTCCCTGCAAGAACACCTACGTACGTCCGCGGCGTGGGACTTCGCATCCGATGAGCGTACTGGTCGACTTCTCGATAGACAGCGGGGACTTCCTGCTCGGCAACGTCCTGCGGGGCCCCGAGGAGATGCACTTCGAACTCGAGCGCATCGTCCCGACCGGCGACGCGGTCATGCCGTTCGTCTGGGCGACCGGCGGGGACTTCGAGGCGTTCGAGGCGAACGTCAAGCGGAGCGAGCGCGTCCGGGAGCTCCGGGCGCTCGACAAGGTCGGGGAGCGCGCGCTCTACCGCATCGTCTGGGAGGAACCGCACGCGGGGCTCATCGAGGTGCTCGGCGAGACAGAGGCGACCATCCTGGAGGCGCGGGGCGACGGCGCCGTGTGGCGGTTCCGGCTCCGGTTCTCCGACCACGACAAGCTGTCGACGTTCTACAATCGGTGCACGGAGAACGACTTCCCGGTCCACATCGACCGGACCTATACCCTGAGCGAGGACATCGACGGCGGCCACCGGCTGGGGCTGTCCGCCGAGCAGCGCGAGGCCCTAGTGCTCGCGCTCGAGCGGGGCTACTTCGACACCCCGAGCGGGGCGAGCCTGAGCGTCCTCTCGGACGAACTCGACATCAGCCAGCAGTCGCTCTCGGACCGCATCCGCCGGGGCAACGAGCAGGTGCTCCGGTCGGTCCTGCTGTCGTCGGCCGCGGACTTCGACTGACGCTGCCACATAAAGGGGCTGTTGTGACAGGAAGAATCGGTTTGCCCCAGCGTTACGGAGAGTGTCGACAGAACCGTGACCTCTCCAGACCCGGCCGACGACCGCGCCAGCGACCGAGTCGACGCTCACCTCGGACTGCTCGCCGCGCCGACGTGTCGGTACGCCCTCTACTACTTCGAGCGCGCGCCCGACGCGGCGGCGTCGCCGACAGACATCGCGGACTGGGCGGCCGCGACCGACGGCCTCGCGCCCGACGTCTCGCGGGACCGGCTCGCCGTCCGACTCCACCACGCCGCGCTCCCGAAGCTCGACCGGAGCGGGGTCGTGACGTACGACGCCGCCGCCCGGGCCGCCGAGTACTGCGCCGGTTCGGAGCTCGAATCCCTCGTCGAGCTCGCGGCCGAGCGGGAGGGCGCGTGAGTGTGGCTTCGCACCGCCCGGTGTCAGAGTTCCCCTCCGCGAACCAGCCGCCGCACTCCCGACCATGCCCCTCCCGCTGCTGATGTGTCGGTCGTGCGGGTACTTCGTCCCGGCTGTCGAAGCCGACGGGGGCCTGCGACCGCTCCGGGAGGTGTGTCCGCAGTGCGACGCGACCGACTTCGTGGACTTCCGCGACGACTGAGCGCGCCGGGTCGCGGTCCGATCCGGTGCCCCGCTCCGGCGCAACCCTGATGGGAGCGCCGTCCGAACCCCGGAGGTATGACAGTCCTCCCCGACCGGTTCGACCGCGGCGACCTGTCCCGACTCGCGGCCTCGGTGCCGACCGAGGGCGACCGGGACGACATCGGCGTCGAAGCGCCGTACGCCGGCGAGCGCGTCGGCGCGGTTCCCGCCGGCACGGCCGCCGACGTCCGGGCCGCCGTCGGGCGCGCCCGCGACGCTCGGCAGACCTGGGCCGACCGCGGCGTCGAGGAGCGCGCGGCCGCGGTTCGGCGGTTCCACGACCTCGTGCTCGACCGCCGCGCCGAACTGCTCGACCTGGCGCAGCTCGAGAGCGGGAAGGCCCGCATCGACGCCTTCGAGGAGGTGCTCGACGTCGCGACCACCGCCCGCCACTACGCCCACCGCGCGGCCGACTACCTCGCGCCCGAGCGCCGGAAGGGCGCGCTCCCCCTGCTCACCCGGACCACGGTCCACCGCGAGCCGGTCGGCGTGGTCGGCGTCATCTCGCCCTGGAACTACCCTCTCACGCTCGCCGTTTCGGACGCGCTCCCCGCGCTGCTGGCGGGCAACGCCGTCGTCTGCAAGCCCGCCAGCGAGACGCCGTTCACCGCGCTGCTGCTCCGGGACCTGCTCCGGGAGGCGGGCGTCCCCGACGACGTCTTCCAGGTCGTGACCGGCCGCGGGAGCGAGGCGGGCGGCGCCGTCGTCGAGGAGACCGACTACGTCTGCTTCACCGGGAGCACCGAGACCGGACGCGAAGTCGCGAAACGGGCGGGCGCGAACCTGACCGACTGCTCGCTCGAACTCGGCGGCAAGAACCCGATGGTGGTGCTCGGCGACGCCGACCTCGACCGTGCGGTCGACAGCGCGATACGGGGCTGCTTCACGAACGCCGGACAGCTCTGCATCTCGTTCGAGCGCCTGTACGTCCAGCGCGGGGTCTACGACGCGTTCCTCGACCGGTTCGTCCGGCGGACCCGCGGGCTCGACCTGCGGGGGAGCTACGACTACGGCCCGGACGTGGGGTCGCTCGTCGGCCCGGACCAGCTGGAGACCGTCGAGCGCCACGTCGACGACGCCGTCGAGAAGGGCGCCGAGGTGGTGTCGGGCGGGCGCGCCCGACCCGACCGCGGCCCGTACTTCTTCGAGCCGACCATCCTGACCGGCGTCGGCGAGGGGATGGTCGCGGCCCGCGAGGAGACGTTCGGTCCGGTCGTGGCGGTCGAACCGTTCGACGACCCGGCCGAGGCGGTCGAGAGGGCCAACGACTCCGAGTACGGCCTGAACGCGAGCGTCTGGACCGAAGACGCCGCGAGAGGCCGCGAGATCGCCAGCCGAATCGACTGCGGCACGGTCAACGTCAACGACGCCTACGCCGCGGCGTGGGCCTCGGTCGACGCCCCGATGGGCGGGATGAAGGACTCCGGACTCGGCCGTCGTCACGGCGAGGAGGGGTTCTACAAGTACACCGAGTCCCGGACGGTCGCCGAGCAGCGCGGCGCTCCCATCGCGCCGCCCGGGGGCGTGCCGGACTCGTGGTACGCCAAGGGGATGTCGCTGGTCCTCCGCGCGATGGACCGGATTCCGGGGGTCCGGTGATGGCCGACGACGCCGATTCCGCGGCCTCCGCCTCGTCGGTCCCCAACGTCCGCGACTCGTCGGTCTTCCTCACGGGGTTCCCGGGTTTCCTGGGGTCGGAACTGGTCGCGCGCCTGCTCGACAGGTACCCCGAAGACGTGCCGATCCGGTGCCTGGTCCAGCCGAAGTACCGCGACCTCGCCGAGAAGCGCGCGAGAGGAATCGAGCGACCGGGCGACGAGGGGGATGCGGGCCGCATCGAACTCCACGACGGCGACATCACCGAGTCGGACCTCGGTCTCGGCGACGACTACGACGACCTCCAGCGCGACGCCGTGGAAGTCTATCACCTCGCCGCCGCGTACGACCTCGGGGTCTCCCGGGAGGTGGGGACGGCGGTCAACGTCGAGGGCACCCGCAACGTCCTCGACTTCGCCGAGGGCTCGCCCGACCTCCGGCGGTTCCAGTACGTCAGCACCTGCTACGTCAGCGGGCGCCACGACGGCGTCTTCACCCACCGGGACCTCGACGTGGGCCAGTCGTTCAACAACCACTACGAGGAGACCAAGTTCCGCGCCGAGGTCGAGGTCCAGGAGCGGATGGCCGAGGGCCTGCCGGCGACCGTCTACCGACCGGCCATCGCGGTCGGCGACAGCGAGACCGGCCGGACCCAGAAGTACGACGGACCGTACTACCTCCTGACCCTGCTCCGGCGCCAGGCCGACCTCCTGCCGGGCGTCGGCGACCGCGTCGGGGTCGTGCCGACGTTCGGCGACCCGCGCGACTACGAGGTCAACGTCGTCCCGCGGGACTTCGTGGTCGACGCCATCGACCACCTGAGCGCCCGCGAGGACTCGGAGGGCGAGGTGTACCAGCTCTGCGACCCGAGCCCGCCAACCGTCGCCGAGCTGCTCCGGGCGTTCGAGCGCGCCACCGACAGGCGCATCCTCCGGGTGCCCCTACCCGAGGACGCCGTCGGCGTCGCCCGCCGGTCGCTGGAGGCCGCCCCGGCCCTCGCGGACGCGCTCGGCGTCGAGCCCGCGGTGCTGGACTACTTCGTCCACCCTACGAGCTACACGAGCCAGAACGCGATCCGCGACCTGCGCGGCAGCGGCGTGGCGTGTCCGCCGTTCGGGAGCTACGTCGAGGCGCTGGTGAGATTCGCGCGCCGGCACCCGGACGTCTCGTCGGACGCGATGGTCTGAGTGACGTCGCAGTCGTCGAGCGGCAGTCCCGCGTTCGCCTCACTCGTCGGCGACCGTCTCGACGCCGGTGAACTCGAAGCGGGCGCCGCCCTCGTCGCTCTCGACGATGGCGAACCCCCAACCGTAGGCGTCGGCGAGCTCCGCGACGAACGTCAGGCCGAGGCCGATGCCGTCCTCGTCCGTGGTGTACCCCGCCTCGACGACCTGCTCGCGGTCGGGCACGGGGATGCCCGACCCCGTGTCCTCGACGAAGAAACCGCCGTCGAGGGGGCCGACTCGGACCGTTATGGGTTCGTCCGCGGCGTCCCCGCGAGCCTGCGAGCGAGGGCTCGTGGAGCCGTGCTCCACGGCGTTGCGAAAGAGATTCTCGAGCAGCTGCTGGAGGTGGGTCGGATTGACCCGGAACCGCCGGGACGTCGACAGGTCGAACTCCGCGCAGCCGGTCTCGGTGTTGGCCCACGCGTCGGCGGCGACCTCGGCCAGCGCCACCGTCTCGCGGCACTCGATCTCGTCGTCGCCCTGCGCGAGCATCAGCAGCACCTCGATGATCTCGTCGATCTGTTCGAGCGACTCCGCGATGCGGTCGACCGACGTCCCTTCGTCGTCGTCGACGAAGTCGAGGTATATCTGGGCCACCTGGAGCGGATTGCGGATCTCGTGGGCCAGCATGCTGGCGAACCGCTGGAGCCGCTCGTTCTGTCTCTCGAGTTCGTCCTCGACCGCCTTCCGGTCGGAGATGTCCCGGAACGTGCCGACGAAGTAGTGCTCGCCGTCGTGGGTGAACTCGTTGAGCGAGATGGCGAGCGGCACCTCGTGGCCGTCCCGGTGCTGGCCCGGGAGCTCGACGTAGGTCCAGTCGATGTGCTTCTCGCTGGTCTCGAGGTAGCGCTGGAGCGCCTCGGCGTGGACCTCCCGCAGCCGCTCGGGGATGATTCGCATCTTCGACCCGCCCACCAGCTCCTCGGGTGCGTAGCCGAGGATGCGCTCGACCGCGGGGTTGGCGTACCGGATGACGCTGTCGTCGTCGAGCATGATGATGCCGTCGGCCGACGCTTCGGCGAGCGCGTCGAACGCCTGGCGGCGCTCCCCGACGTCGCGGATCTCGGCTGCGGCGCCGGCGTCCTCGACCTCCCGGACCACGCCGAGCGTCCCCAGGAACTCGCCGCCGTCGGTGACCTTCCGGACGCGGACCTCGCACGCGACCGCGTCGCCTGCCGCCGTGAAGACGGGGAGGGCGAGGTCGACGCGCTCGCGGCTCCCGGCCAGCAGTTGCTCGCGGATCGCGGTCTCGACCCGGACGACGTCCTCGGCGTCGAGGAATCCGCCGAGGCTGCCGCCGCGCAACGCGTCGCCGTCGTACCCCGTGAGGGCGGTCAGCGCGTCGTTCGCCGCCGCGACGTCGCCGTCGGGGGCGAGGAGGAAGGCGCCGTACCCCACGGCGTCGAGCAGCGCCGCGCTCGGGAAGCGGTCTGCGGCCCGCGCCGCGCCGGTCCCGGACCCCTCCGCGCGTTCGGATGACTTCCCCATCGGAACAACGTTGTCGGCTCACCGTAATAAGGTCGTGGGCGTCGTGTAGGAAAAGTAAACTGCGGGAGGCGGTCGGCTCGCCGTCGCTACGGCTCGGTGTCGGCCGTATCGGCGGCGTCGGCCGCATCGACGTCATCGCGCAGCAGTTCCGGTTTGCCGAGGGGTAGCGTCCCGAACAGGGCGTAGTGAACGCCGAATCCCACGGCCAGCAGACCGATCAGCGCGAACAGACCGCGTCGGAGGGTGGAAGCCATGGGCGAACGTACGGACGGCGGACGGATGAGGCCACCGGTCCGCGACCGGCCGTCGACGGAACCACTTTGTCACTCACTGCCGTACCCCCGCGCATGTCCGACGACAGAACTCACCTCAGGACCGCGGCCGACGAACTCGACGAACTGGCCGGAACCGTCTCGAACGAGGACGCCGCCGACCGCCTCGACGGGCTCGCCGACCGGCTCACGTCGATGGCGGACGCAGACCGCGGCCCCGACCACGGCAGCCTCGACCGCCTGACGCACAACCTGCGGGAGGTGCGCGAGGACCTCGACGACGAGGCGGCCGAGACCGTCGACGCTGCGCTCGGTCGCGTCAGGGAGTACCGCGAGACCGTCGAGGGCGTCTAAGCACGGCCCCTCAGTCCGCGGTCGTCGCCTCGCGCTCGCGGACCGGCCGGAGCTCCGCGCTGAAGTGGCGGAGCTCGGCCATCTCGGGCTCGTCGACGATCTCGAGCCCCGAGATTCCGCCGGCGTCGCGGCGGTCGGCCACCTTCTCGAACGTCTCGGCGACGTGTTCGAGGTGGTCGGCGCCGTAGGTCCGGCGGGGCAGCGAGAGCCGGACCAGTTCGGGCCGGTCGGTCTCGGGGAACGCGAAGCTTCCGAGTTCGACCCCGCGGACCGCGCCCTCGCGGTAGAGCTCGCAGACCAGCGCCTGCCCGGGGAACCGGTCGGCGGGAATCTCCTGGAGGAAAGCGGCGGCGTCGACGTACACCGCGTGGCCGCCGGTCGGTCGCTGGACCGGCACGCCGCGGTCGGCCAGCAGGTCGCCGAGCCGCCGGACCTGCTCGACCCGGTCTCGGATGTACCGCTCCTCGACCGCCTCGCGCAGACCGACCGCCATGGCTTCGAGGTCGCGGCCCGCCATCCCGCCGTAGGTGGTGAACCCCTCGTAGAGGATTCCCCGCTCGCGGGCCTTCGCGTGGAGGTCATCGAAGGCGGGGTCGTCGCTGATTCCGACGAAGCCGCCGACGTTGACCAGCCCGTCCTTCTTCCCGCTCATGACCACGGCGTCGGCGTACGAGAGCTGCTCGCGGGCGACCTCGGCGACCGACGCGTCGGCGAACTCGTCCTCGCGCTCCCGGACGAAGTAGGCGTTCTCGGCGAACCGGCAGGCGTCGATCACGAAGACGGCGTCGAGTTCGTCGGCGACCTCGCGGGCCGCCCGGACGTTCTCGACGCTGACGGGCTGGCCCGCCAGGGAGTTGTTCGTGACGGTCAGCAGGACCGCGGGGACGTTCTCCGGGCCCACCTCGTCGGCGAGGTCCCGGACCGCCTCGACGTCGAGGTCGCCCGCGAACGGCCGGTCGTCGTCGAGCGCGCCCTCGCGGGGGCAGTCGACCGGTTCGCCGCCGTTGTTCGCGATGTGGGCCCGGGTCGTGTCGAAGTGGGTGTTGTTCGGGACGTAGTCGCCGTCCTCGACCAGCGCGCCGTAGAGGACGTTCTCGGCACCACGGCCCTGGTGGGCCGGGATGATGCGCTCGAAGCCCATCACGTCGGCGACCGCGCCCTGAAGCCGGTCGAAGCTCTCGCTGCCGGCGTAGGCCTCGTCGCCGGTCAGCATGGCGGCCCACTGGTCCTCGCTCATCGTGCCGGTTCCGCTATCTGTCAGCAGATCCACGAACACGGACTCGGAGTCGAGATTGAACACGTTGTAGCCCGCCCGCTCCAGGTTCGCCTCGCGCTCGTCGCGGTCGGGGAGCCGGATCGGCGAGACCATCTTCGACTTGTACGCTCGCATGTCCGGGAGGTGGGCGCCCGGGAACGTATTGCTTGCGCGACAGTTCTGGACGGGAGCGGTCGGCGACGGCGGCCGGTCGCCGAATCTGGTCACTCGTGGACGCGGCTGTCGGTGGTCGGCGTTCGAACGAACTGAACATTCGTTAACCGGTTCGTTTACGTTTACGTAAACGCTTACCGATTTCGGGTTTGAATTTATCACCGTCGTCGCGTTCGCCCGACAGACCTAAGCCTACCGTTCTACTGTCACCAGTTAACGTGCCCGACGACACCTCAGACGGGGGTGACGAGGAGACGCCGGCGCCGTTCGACGCCGACTCCGCCGAGGGTTCGGGGCGACCCATCGGCGACCTCTTCGAGACCGTGTCGGACCGGCGCGCCCGGTACGTCCTCGCGCACCTCGAATCGCTCTCGGTGGACGTGGTCGACCTCGAAGACGTCGCGGAGTACGTCGCGCAGCGCGAGCGAGCGGCCGAGCGGGAAACCGAGTCGAACCCCAGTGACGACAGCGTCGGTCAAGGGTCGGGAGACGACGCCGGCTCGGGGGTCGACGTCGAGCGGCACTGCCACCGCGTCGCGGTCGCGCTCCACCACAACCACCTCCCCAAGCTCGACGCCGTCGCGGTTCTCGACTACGACCCGCGGTCGCGGACCCTCCGGTACTGGGGCGACGTCCGGGTGGCCACGGTGCTCGACCTTCTCGAAGCGTCGGAGAACCGCTGACGCGTCCAGCCCGCACCGAGGGGATAAAATCGAGCGGTGAAGCCGGTAAGTATATGCGGGTCCGGGTCCAATCCGCCACCCGTCACGAGGGACCGAACGGTCCAGACCGCGAGGGGCCCGGGGAGGGAGTGTCCGGTTCCGCACTGCGTTCTACCGGGGCCGAGTACCGAAGCATGAGAGACACCGACGAATCCCGAGACGACGCCGACCGGCGCACGGAGCGACGCCACGTCCGTTACGACCCGGACGCCACCGATCGACCGAGCGAACTGCTCGTCAGGGCGGTCGCCGACGCCGCCGGCGTGGACCCCCTCGAGCTCGACCCGCTGTTCCGAACGGTCGACCCCGACGTACTCGACGAGTTCGTCGCCGCGGGCGCGCTCCCCGACGTGGACGGCCAGGTCTCGTTCACGTACGAGGGGTACCGCGTGACGGTCCACCCGAGCGGCCTCTTCGGCCTCGAACCCGCCGAGTGAGGCGCCGACCGGAGTTCGACGCGGGGGGGTCGCCGCCCGCGCCATCGGTCACCCGCTCCGCAGTGCTGCCCCGAACCCACGACTGAATACTCCCGCGACCGACCGGTCGGGCATGGACGTGAACCGCGACCGACTTCGCGAGGACATCGAGCGAAACGCCGCGTTCGGTGAGATCGAGACCGACACCGGCCGGGGTCGCACCGTACTGACCGGCACAGCGGCGAACCGACGGGCCCGCGAGTACCTCGTCGAGCGACTGGACGACGCCGGACTCGACGTGCGAACCGATGCGGTGGGTAACGTTGCGGGCCGGTGGACCCCCAAGAGCGCCGACCCCGACGCCGCCCCGGTCGCGGCCGGAAGTCACCTGGACTCCGTGCCGGAGGGCGGCATCTTCGACGGGCCGCTCGGCGTCTACGCCGCTCTCGAAGCGGTCCGGACCGTGCAGGACGCCGGCGTCGACCCGGCCCGACCGGTCGAGGTCGTCTCGTTCACCGAGGAGGAGGGCCAGCGGTTCGCCTCGGGACTGCTCGGGTCGTCGGTGGCGGCGGGCGAGCGGTCGGTCGATGACGCCCTCGCGCTGGAATCCCCCGACGGAACGACGCTCGGTGACGCGCTCGACGAAATCGGATTCCGGGGAGAGGGTCGCCTCGACGCCGGCGCGTGGGACGCGTGGCTCGAACTCCACGTCGAGCAGAGCGAGCGCCTGGAGGCGGCGGACGTCCCGGTCGGCGTCGTCACCGCGATCACGGGCATCACCCACTGCGAGGCGTCGATCCGCGGCGAGGCCGACCACGCCGGCGCGACCCCGATGGGCGACCGGACCGACGCCCTCGCGGCGGCGAGCGAGTTCGTCCTCGACGTCGAGCGGGCCGCCACCGAGGTCGTCGCCGCGGGGAGCGACACCGCGGTCGGCACCGTCGGCAGCCTCGACGTCTCCCCGAACGCGACAAACGTCGTGCCCGGTGCGGTCGAGGCCGGGGTCGACATCCGCGACGTCGACCGCGACGCGATGGAGGAACTCGTCCGGCGGGCGCGTCGGAGTCTCGCCCGACTGGAACGCGAGCGGGGGGTCGAGACCGAGTTCCGACGACCCTTCGACCTTCACCCCACGCCCATGAGCGAGCGAGTGCAGGGCGCCGCCAAGAAGGCAGCCGCGGCAGCCGGCATCGAGACGCTGGACCTCCACTCCGGTGCGGCCCACGACACGATGCACGTCGCCGGAGTCACCGACGCCGGGCTGCTGTTCGCACCCTCCCGGGACGGCGTCTCGCACAACCCCCGGGAGTGGACCGACTGGGAGGACTGCGCGACCGCGACCCGGGTGCTGGCGGGGGCGCTGGCGGACCTGGCGGGTGCGTAGGAGACTCTGACTCGAAGTGGGTTACCGGGAGGCCGTCACTCGGGTTTCAGCCCGGCGCCTTCGACGCGCATGACGGCCTCGCCGTCGGCGAGGTTCGGCGCGTCGACGAGCCGGACGACCCGCTTGTCGCCCTTCGACTGCCGGAGGTAGATGCGGAACGTCGAGGCGTGGCCCAGGATGTTGCCGCCGACGGGCTTGGTGGGGTCGCCGAAGAACGAGTCGGGGTTCGACTGGACCTGGTTAGTGACGAGCACCGCGGCGTTGTGGAGGCTGCCGAGTCGGACGAGGTCGTGGAGGTGCTTGTTGAGCTTCTGCTGGCGCTCGGCGAGCTCGCCCCGGCCGACGTACTCCGCGCGGAAGTGGGCCGTCAGCGAGTCGACGCAGACCAGCCTGACGGGCCACTCGGTGTTCTGGTTGTCCCTGATCAGTTCCTCGGCCTTCTCCGCGAGGAGCATCTGGTGGTTGGAGTTGAACGCCTTGGCGACGTGGATGCCGTCGAGGACCGATTCGACCTGGTCGTCCTCCGAGCGGACCTGGTGGAGGCCCATCGCGGCATGCTTGACCTCGTCGTCGAGCCCCCGGACCATGTCGTCGATGCGCTCCGGACGGAACGTGTCCTCGGAGTCGACGAACAGCGCGGACCCCTCGAGGCCGCCGTGTTCTCGGGGGAGCTGGACGTTGACCGCGAGCTGGTGGGTGACCTGGGACTTGCCCGTGCCGAACTGGCCGTACACCTCGGTGATCGACTGGGTCTCGACCCCGCCCCCGAGCATCCCGTCGACCGCCGGAACGTTCCACCGGAGCTTGCCGACCCGGTCGCGGTGGGCCAGTACCTCTGTCCCGGTCTCGAACCCGCCCACGTCGGCCCGCTCGCGGGCCGCGCGGATGATGTCCGCGGCGTTGGACTCGCCGACGTCGGCGGTGTTCGAGAGCTCGCCCGGGCTCGCCACCGCGACGGAGACGAACGAGTCGTACCCCGCGTCGCCGAGCTTCTCCGCGGTCGCCGGTCCGACTCCCGGGAGCGTGTCGAGTTTCTCTGTGGCTGCCATCGACCGGTGTTGGCGCCGCGAGGAGATAAGCGAGCGTATAGTGGGGAGCGAAAGTGAAGCTGAACGCGGGCCGAGGACCCCAGCGCCGACCGACGCCGGAGTCCCGCCGAGCGTCGACGGGCGCACGACGCGAGTCCGCGAACAGTTAACTCTCCGACGCGCGACGGTGTGACCATGGAAATACTACCCGAGGAGACCGAGCGATTCGTCAGCGCGATGGTGCCCGACCGCGACGACACCCTCCGGGAGATGGAGGCCCACGGCGAGGAGATCGGCTTCCCGACGGTCGGCCCCGAGGTCGGCGGCTTCCTGCGACTCGCGGCCCGGATGGTCGACGCCGACCGGATCTTCGAGTTCGGGTCGGGGTTCGGCTACTCGGCCTACTGGTTCGCCGCGGCGCTGCCCGACGACGGGGAGATCGTCCTGACCGAACACGACGCCGACGAGCTCGACCGGGCCCGGGAGTACCTCGCGCGCGGCGGCTACGACGACCTGGCGACCTTCGAGGACGGCGACGCCCTCGAAACCGTCGAGCGCTACGACGGCCCCTTCGACGTGGTACTGATCGACTGCCAGAAGCGCGCCTACCCCGACGCCTTCGACGCGGTCAGCGAGAAGGTCGCCCCGGGCGGCGTGGTCATCGCGGACAACGCGATGGTGAGCGGCGCCCAGGACTTCGATGCCATCCTGTCGATTCTGGAAGGGAACGAGTCGGGCGACGCCGACGAGGAGACCCGCGGCATCGCCGACTACCTGCTGGCGGTCCGGGACGACCCGGCGTTCGAGACGGTCGCGATTCCCCTCGGCGAGGGCATCGCGGTGAGTCACCGGACGGAAGCGTAGACCGAGACCGACGCCGCACCGGAACGAGAACCGAAATCGCCCGCTTGCGATGCGACGAGTCGCCCGGTTCGGGAGGAACGACCTATCGCGCCCCGTCGACTCCCGCTTCCGCGTCGAACTGCGCGAAGAACTCCGCCACGAACTGCCAGCGGGACTCGCCGAGGCGGCGGCCGGGCGTCGTGTGCAGCGCGTCGAGCCGCTCGCGCGTCCACTCCCGGAGGAGCCCGACGTCGGGGGCGTCCGGCGCGTCCACGCCGGCGGCTGACTCGTCGTCGATGACCGCGTAGGACTCGCCCGAACGTCCGGACCGCTCCCCGACGATGCAGGCCAGCCGGACGATGCCCCGCGCCCCGGCGGCGTCGAGCTTGTCCGCGTCGAAGAGGAACTTGGCTTCGGGAGTCTCGGGTTCCGGCGAACTCGACCGGATGCTGTGGGCCCGGATGCAGTGTTCGACGGCGTCGACCCGGTCGGTCGACACCCCTTCGGCCGCGAGGCGGTCCGCGGCCTCGCGCGCGGCCCACTCGTCGTGGTCGGCGATCTCCCCCGTCCGTTCCAGCGGGCGACCGATGTCGTGCAACCACGCCGCGGCGGCGAGCACACCTCTGTCGACGGTGCGGTCGGACTCGTCCGCAAGTCGAATCGCCACGTCGCGGACGCGTTCGGCGTGGAACGCGTCGTGGGCCGGGAGGGCGTCGTCGTAGTAGGGCAACGCGAGCCGCCGTGCGAGGGGACCTAACTCCTGAGTCACGGGTGGCGGAGACGTCGACCCCCGCAGGATTAGTGATTTCGGAACTGTCAGATGAGTGCGACCGCAGTCCGGAAAACCCCGACGTCGGTCAGTTCGTGGCGGAGCCCCGACCGTCAGGCGAGGTGGCGATAGGCCCGGAGGGTGTTGCGGCCGGCCTCGGTGAGCGAGAGGTACTTCCGGCGGCCGACCTTCGCCGTCTCGACGTACCCCTTCGATTCGAGAGGGTCGACGACGTGGCGGTCGAGCAACCGGTACAGCCCCTTCTCGGTCTCGGCCGACGACTCGGCGACGAACCGGAACTGCTCCTCCCGGGCGAACGCGACGAGTTCCTTCTTGTTCGCGCCGCGGTACCGACCCCGGGCGCCGGCGTCACCGCCTGGCTCGCCGTCAACCCCCGCCCCGTCACCCCCGGCGTCGCGCTCGCGGTCGGCGATGAACCGGAGGACGGCGACGTGCATCGCGGAGGGGCTCTCGATAGGGTAGGTCGGCAGCGAGAAGATGCGTTCGACCGCGTCGTGGAGCGGCTCCGGCGGGACTCGCTCGGCCGCCGGACCGTAGTCGGGCCGGGCGTAGACGGGCGTCGCGCCGGTCGCCATGCAGGCGATCATCCCGGCGATGGCGGTTATCTTGCTGCCGCCCGAGAGGTTGACGTACACGTCGTCGTCCCCGTGGTCGTCGATGGCGGCCGCGACCGTCCCGAGGGTGTCGTAGAGGTCGAAGATGTCGCATGCCCGCAGTTCGAGTTCGATCCGCTCGTTGGCCTCCAGCTCCGCGAGAAGTCGGTCGAGATACGGCACCGCTGCCTCGCTGTCGTCGTAAGCGACCGCGACCACCTTGTCCGCCTTCCACTCGAATATCGGCCGTCGGAGTCGCTCGTACTCGAACCCCAGCGGCACCACCTGCACGCGCTCGGCGACGGGTGGGTCCTCGTTCATGGTCCCCACTCCCGCGACATCGGTAAAAATAGTACGGGAACACCGTTACGGTCCCGACCGTGTCTCCGCCTGGACGTTTCGTCCGCATTCCGGCCGCGTCGTCGATACTCGCTCACCGGTCGCCCGAGCCCAGTTGGACGAGCAACGCGCCGGCGGCGACGGCGAGGATACCGCCGGCCTCGTGGACCCGGATCTGCTCGCCGAGGAACAGCCACCCGAGCACGGCGACCTGGACGAGCATCGTGTTGTTGATCGCGCTCGACTCCACCGCCGAGAGCGTCCGCAGCGTCCTGTTCCAGAGGGTGAACGCGCCGGCCGTGTTGACGACCGCGAGCCACGCGACGATTCCCCAGGCCCGAATCGGGAGCGCCGGAAGACCCTGCACCGCGACGCCGACCGCCAACAGCACTCCGGCCCCGATGCCCATGCTAACCGTCGTTACCGCCACCGGCGAGAGCGGCCCATCGCGGTTGACCCGGCGGCCGACGAGCGACCCGGCGGCGTTCCCGGCCAGTCCGACGCTCATCACCGCCAGCCCGAACCCGGAGCCGAGCGGGCCGGCCCACGGGCGGAAGTAGAGCCCGGCGCCGCCGAGCAGCGCCGCCAGGCCGACCCACTGGCGGCCGGTCGGTCGCTCGGCGGCCACCGAAACCCCGGCGAGCGCGACCGCGACCGGCGTGAACGTCAGCACCAGGCTCACCGTGGCCGACCGGAGGTGACCGAGCGCGACGAACTGCGCGCCCTGTGTCACCGCGTACAGCAGCAGTCCGAGCGCGACCAGCAGCGCCCACTCCGACCGGTCGGCCCGCCGGACCGCCCGGTGGTGGCCCCGGCGGACGAACGACGGCACGAGGACGACCGCGGCGAGGCCGTACCGCAGGCCCGCGAACGTCAGCGCGGGGATGTCGTCGAGGCCGACGTGGATGAGCACGTACGACGACGACCAGAGGAACGTGACGAACAGGGCTTCCAGCGCGGCGCGCGTGTGAGGAGATACCGACGGAACTGCGCGACCGACGACGTCCGACCACTCGACCATGACCGCAGGTGGCGGTCGATAGACGGTGAAGGTATTTCCGTTACTTTCGATACTGTCGTTCCCTTCGGCGGCGCTCCCTCGCCGCCCTCAACAGACGTGGCCGCCGCCGTCGACCCAGACCGTCTCGCCGGTGACGAAGGAGGCGTCGTCGCTCGCCAGGAAGAGGTACGCGCCGGCCAGTTCCGCCGGATCGGCGGCTCGGAGCGGGAGGTCGGGGGTCTCGCCCTCGGGCGCCATCGCCTCGGCCTCCTCGGCCCAGCCCTCGCGGATCTCCGTGGCGACCGGGCCGGGCGCGACCGCGTTGACCCGCACGTCCTCGGACGCGAGTTCGAGCGCGGCGCTCCGGGTGATCATCCGGACGGCGCCCTTGGTCGCGGCGTAGTGGGAGTGGTCCCACGCCGCCCTTCCCTGGGTGTCCGAGGAGGTGTTGACCACGACGCCGGGGTCGCCCCGGTCGATCATGTCGTTGGCGGCGATCTGGGTCCCGAAGAAGGTGCCGCGGGCGTTGACGGCGTGGACCTCCTCGAACTCCTCGGGCGTGACCTCGCGGAAGCGCCGCTTGGTGTAGACGCCGGCGTTGTTCACCATCACGTCGACGCCGCCGAACTCGCGGGCGGCCTCGACCACGGTGCGTATCTGGTCGGGGTCCGAGACGTCGGTCTCGACGTACTCGGCCGTCCCGCCGGCGTCGCGGATGCGCTCGTGGGTCGGCGCCGCCTCGTCGGCGGCCTTCGGTTCCTCGCGCACGTCCGCGACCAGGACGGTCGCGCCGGCGTCGCCGAACGCCAGCGCGACCGCCCGGCCGATGCCGGCGGCCGCGCCCGTGACGACGACGGTGGAGTCGGAGAAGTCGGGATTCAGCGTTGCCATTCCGTGTGGGTCAAAGCGGCGCCGGCCCGTAACGGCGTCGGCTTCCGAAACGGCCGCTCGTCGCCCGCCTCACGACATCGCCCAGTCGACGATCCAGCCCATCACGCCCATCGCGAGCATGGCGACGCCCACCGCGGACGTGGTGGGTTCGGGGAAGAAGAACAGGATAGCGCCGACGACGATGAAAGTACCGATGAGGCCCTCGTCGAGCCACGACCCGTCGTCATCGTCTGTCTCCGCGGACTCGAGATTCTCGTCACCGTACGCGTCTTGCTCGGCGTCCACGGCGTCGCCCGAGGGCCAGAGCCCCCAGCCGGACGGGTACAGCGACGAACTGCCGACGCCCGAGGGGAAGAACGTGTCGTCGGTCGTCTCGTCGGTGTACTGGTCGCGGGCGGGTTCGTCCCCGTGGAGCTCCTCGTAGCTGTCGTCGTACTCGTCGTCGGTGTACGGGTCGTTCGGCATACCGGAGAGTTCGGCTCTCACGCGGTTAGGGGCTGTGGCCACGTGACTGCCACGCTACCTTCTTCGCCCCACGGCCACCCGGTGAACCGCTCCGGTCGAACCCTGGAACACCCTATCGTTCACCCTGCCGGCTGCCGGGCTGGGGATCGACGTGGGGTTTCGCCATCAGGTCGTCGAACTGCTGGTCGTCCAGCCACTCCGCCAGCTTCGACAGCTGCTCGGTCGCGGCCTCGAACAGTCGCTCGCCCTTCTCCGGTGTGGCGTCGGTCTGGTCGCCCAGGACGCCGTTGTCGGTGTTGTCGATGGAGTCGTAGAAGTTGCGCGCGCCGTGGACGTAGGCGTCGGTGTCCCCGCCCCAGTCGACCAGCCCGCCGTCGCGGGCGTCCTCCAGCTTCTCGGTCCGGACGTTCTCGGGGTCGAGGTGCATCATCATCGCGGTCTCCTTCGGACCGCCGTGGGGGCCGTTCACCGCGAAGAGGTCGTCGACCAGGTCCGGGATGGACTCGTCCCACATCCACTCGACCGCGTAGGCCACCTCGTCCTCGCGGAGCCGTCGACCGACCTCCCGGAGGTGGGTCTGATTGCCGCCGTGGGCGTTGACGAACACGATGCGGTCGATACCGTGGTACGCGAGGTTGCGCGAGAAGCTCTCGACGTAGTCGCGGAACGCGGGCGCGTCGGCCCACATCGTGCCGTGGAACTGCTTGTGGTGGACGCTGACGCCGACGTTCACGGTCGGGGTGCAGAGGTAGCCCGTCCGGTCGGCCGCCTCGCGGGCCAGCCCCTCCGCGATCATGTGGTCGGTCGACAGCGGAAGGTGAGGTCCGTGCTGTTCGGTCGACCCCAGCGGGACGACTGCCAGCGACTCCTCGGCAACGTAGTCGCTCAACTCCGGCCAGGTCCGGTCGGCGAGGTACATACCGATAGGCCGGGGGCGAGCGAGTAAAGTCCTTTCCCGGCAAGCCCCAAGATGAACGCGCCGGAGTCCGGCCCCGCTCGAGAGTCTGCCCCGGTCGGCGCCCCGTGGTGGTTACCGGTCGGTAACCTCCTTTCACGGGGGTTAGGAAACGTATAATTCCCTGGCGACCCACGCTCGAAACACGATGTCCGACTGCCTCGACGACGACGCCCCGCCGAGCGCGAAGCTGGTCGTGAAGGTACTCGAGTACAGCGACGACCCGCTGACCCAGCAGCAGATAAGCGACCGGACCCGGCTCTCGCCACGGACCGTCCGGAGCTCCATCAAGCGCCTCAAGGACCAGAGCGTCATCGACGAGCGCGTCTACATTCCGGACGCTCGCAAGCAGCTGTACGCGCTCACCGACTCGGTCCAGGAGTGCCTCCAGGCCGGCGAGAGCGGGGCCGAGAGCGCCGAAGCGGTCTGATTCCGCGCCGACGGTCGCGGCGCTGCGGTGGAGAACGGAGAAGCGCGAAACCGGCACGCCGCGTTCCGAAGAGTCCGAAACTGCTTCCTTCCGCCCCCGAGACGTTCGGCCGTGACCGAGTACGACAAGCTGGTCCGAGACGGGATTCCCGCGGTAATCCGCGAGAGCGACGAGACGCCCGTGACCCACACCGCAGACGACGAGGAGTATCGCCGCCGGCTCCGCGAGAAGCTCTGCGAGGAGGCCGCGGAGTTCCGCGAGAGCGCCGACCCTGACGAACTCGCCGACGTGCTGGAAGTGATTGCGGCGATACGCGACGCGGAGGGTATCGACGAGACCGAACTGGATCGGCTCCGCGAGGAGAAGGCCGCCGAGCGCGGCCGGTTCGAGGAGGGTGTCGTCCTCGAGCGCGTGGAGTGACGGCGACCGGTTCGACGGACCGTGAACCCCCTCGCGGTCAGTCGTCCGTGGTCGGGTACTCGCGCGCGAGGTCCACGTCGTCCAGCGTCGGCTCGCCCGACACCTCGTGGGTCCCGACCGGCGGTCGGTTGACCTCGGCCGCGGACGACGCCTCGACGTCGGTCTCGTCGTCGATCTCGCTCATCTCGCCGTCGGCGTCCCGCGGCGGGTCAGACGAAGTCTGACTGCTTCGAGAATCGCGCCGCGATTCTCGAACGTCCTGGTCGATGCGCATCGAGCAGAACTCCGCGCCGCACATCGAGCAGAAGCGGGCCTCCTTGTAGTTGTCGCCGGGGAGCGTCTGGTCGTGGTAGGACCGTGCTCGCTCGGGGTCGAGCGCGAGCTCGAACTGCCGGCGCCAGTCGAACTCGTACCTGGCCTCCGAGAGGGCGTCGTCCCAGTCGCGCGCGCCCTCGCGGCCGGTCGCCACGTCGGCGGCGTGGGCTGCGATGCGGTAGGCCGCGAGGCCGTCGCGAACGTCCTCGGCGTCGGGGAGCCCGAGGTGCTCCTTGGGCGTGACGTAGCAGAGCATGGCGGCGCCGGCGCGGGCCGCCTCGGTCGCGCCGATGGCGCTGGTGATGTGATCGTACCCCGGCGCGACGTCCGTGACCAGCGGCCCGAGCACGTAGAACGGCGCACCGTCGCAGACCGCCTGCTGGCGCTCGACGTTGTCGGCGACCCGGTCCATCGGGACGTGGCCCGGCCCCTCGACCATCACCTGGACGCCCCGGTCCCGTGCCATCGCGGTCAGTTCCCCGAGCGTGTCGAGTTCCGCGAACTGGGCGTCGTCGCCCGCGTCCGCCAGGCAGCCAGGTCGGAGCCCGTCGCCGAGGCTGAACGTCACGTCGTACTCGGCGAAGACGTCGCAGATGTCCTCGAACTTCGCGTACAGGGGGTTCTGCATCCCGTTCTCCTCCATCCACTGTGCGAGGATGGAACCCCCGCGCGAGACGATGCCGGTCTTGCGGCCGTCGGTCAGGGGGAGGTGTTCCATCAGCACGCCCGCGTGGATAGTCATGTAGTCGACGCCCTGCTCGGCCTGCTTCTCGATGACGTCGAGCAGGAGTTCGTGGGTGATGTCCGCGACGTCGTCCACGCGCTTGACCGCCTCGTAGATGGGAACGGTGCCGACCGGGACCGGCGAGTGCTCGACGTTGGCCTCCCGGATGCGGTCCAAGTCCCCGCCGGTGCTGAGGTCCATCACGGTGTCGGCGCCGTAGTGGACCGCGGTGTGGAGTTTCCGTAGCTCCTCCTCGACGCCGCTCTCGGTCTCGCTGTTGCCGATGTTGGCGTTGACCTTGGTCGCGAACTCCCGGCCGATTATCATCGGGTCGAGCCGGCCGTGCTGGACGTTCGCGGGGATGACCGCCCGTCCCTCGGCGACCTGCTCGCGGACGAACTCGGGGTCGACGCGCTCGCGCTCGGCGACTCGCGCCATCGCGTCGGTGACCGTGCCCTCGCGGGCGCGCTGTAGCTGCGTCATGAATTACTAGGTTGTACCACTGGATAATAAAACTAGTGGTCAGTCGGTCCGCGCTATCCCAGCCGCATCGACCGGTAGTAAGCGACACCGGTGACGACGCCGACGCCGACGAGATATGCCACTGCCCAGCCCAGGGGTTCGAGCGACACGCTCGCGGAGAACCCGGCGTCGACCGCCGCCTCCGTGACGAAGCGGCCCGGGAGGCACGCGGCCAGCCAGTGAGCGTCGCTGACCATCGGGTTCTGGAAGAAGAACACGTCGACCATCGGCGCGAACAGCAGGAAGTAGACCCCGGCGAGCCGCGAGAGCGCGAGGCCGGCGAGCGCGCCGAAGAGTCCGTAGGTCAGCCCCGCGAGCACCGACGCGGCGACGAACCAGCCGAGGCGCTCGGGCACCACCTCGACCGAGAGGACGACGAGCGAGACGCCGACCGCGACCCCGGCGGCGACCGCCAGGAGGCCGACCCGCGCGAGGAGCAACTGACTCGGCCGGTAGCCCGCGACGACCAGTCGGCCGTCGGCGTCCCGGGCGTTCAGCATCAGGAACAGCCCCGCGATGCCGCCGACCAGCGCGCTCGTCAGGGGAACGAGCAGGATGCCGTACAGCTCCGCGGACTGGACCACGACCGTCTCCGCTCCTGCGGCCTCGATCGGGACCGACGACTCCGGCAGCAGGTAGACGAGCAGCCCCACGAAGTACGCCGGGAGGAAGACGAGCAGCGCGAGCAGCACCGGCGTCCGGGCGTACTCGCGCAGCCCCATCGCGAACGCCGCGGCGACCCGGCGCGCGAATCCGGTCTCGCCGGGACCGCCGGAGCCACCGTGCCCGCCGCCGCTTCCGGTCGCCTCTCGCGCATCGCGTTCGACGCGGCTCACGACAGTACACCTCCCTGGCCGGTCACGCCGACGTAGACGGCCAGCGCCGCGACGAACAGCGCGGCGAGGTACGCGGTGCCGGCCAGCGCGTCGCTCGTCGCGACCGCCCCGTCGAACACCGCCGCCCGGAACAGGTCGTGGGGGTAGTGCAGCGGGAGCAGCTTCAGCGCCGGCGAGTCGACGTCGACCAGCCCGCTGGAGAGGAAGTCGTCGAAGTCGACGAGGAAGACCAGGACCAGCGAGCCCTCGAGCGCACGCGGCAGCACCGCGCCCACGAGCATCCCGACGAGGCCGTAGAGCAGCGCCGCGAGCGTCAGTGCCCCGAACGCCGCCATCGGCGCCGCGGGCTCGACCCGCCACTGGAGGACGGCGGTCGAGACGGCCGCGACGAGCGCGGCGCCGAGCCCGACCGCCGCCAGCCGCGAGGCGAACAGTTCGGCGCGGTCGTAGCCGCAGACCCGGAGGCGCTCGTCGGCCTGGACCGCGCCGATGCTCTGGAACAATCCCAGTATCCCGGCGAGGAACGCGGCGGCGTAGACGGCGCCGTTGACCCGGCCCATCTCGGCCATCGACTCGACGGCGAGCCCGGGGAACCGGGGGAACGCCGCCATCGCGGCGCCGTACCCTTCAACCACGACCACCGGGAAGATGACGAGCAGTGCGACGTTCAGCGGGGTGCGCACGAACGCCCGGACGTGGGAGCCCACGCCGACCCGGAGGCGCCGGAGGCGGCTCTCGGCGGTCCCGCTCGTCGGCGCCCGGGCGCCGCTCGGCCCGCCGGCCTCGTTCGCTCCGCTCGCGCTCTCAGGCATCCGTCTCGGCCTCCGGCGCGGCGTCGTCGGCTCGGCCGGTCGCGTTCGCACCGCCGGCGTCGCGGCCGGCGTCCGGGTCCCGGGGGTCCTCCCCGGGCCGGTCCGCCGGGTCGGCGTCGGTCACGTCCGCGAGTCGGCCGTCGCGGAGTTCGAGGATGCGGTCGAACCGCTCGCGCTCGCTGACGAAGTGCGAGATGACCGCGATGGCGACCCCGCGGTCGGTCAGCTCCTCGGTCAGCTCCCAGAACGCGAGGTAGGTCTGCCAGTCGAACCCGGTGTACGGTTCGTCGAGGAAGAGGACGTCGGGGTCGGCCATCACCGCGACGCTCAGGTTGACCTTCTGGCGGTTGCCGCCGCTGAGCTGGTCGACCCGGTAGTCGAGGAACTCCTCGAAGCCGAGCCGCTCGGCCAGTCGGTCGCGGGCCTCGCGGATCGCGTCGTCGCTCATCCCGTAGGCGGTCCCGAACAGCCGGAACGTCTCGGCGACGGTGAGCCGGTCGTACAGCAGCGGGTCCTGGGGGCACCACCCCGCGACGCCGTCGACGACCACCTCGCCGTCGTCGGGTTCGAGCGCGCCGACGAGGAGCTTCATCAGGGTGGACTTGCCCGACCCGTTCTCCCCGACGATGCCGACGATCTCGCCCGCGCGGACGTCGAGGTCCGCCCCCCGGAGCACCTCGACGGTCCTGGCGAAGGGAAGCGGCGAGTCGTACGTCTTCGTCAAGCCGCGCCCGCGGACGACGAGACCGTCGTCGAGATTCTGTGCTTTCGTTTCGCCGTCGTCCTCGCCGGTCGCGACGTCCGCGTCGCGAAGGCCGTTCTCTATATTCACCATATACCGAATATTCCGTAGAACATGATTTATTAGTTTCGGTGCCCTACCTCCGCTCGACACCGAATGACCGACCCGAACACCGACTCCCAGCCAGACGTCGAAGCTGACTCCGCCCCCGGCGACGAGAGCGGGACCGACGAGGACGCCGTCCGGGAGGCCCGCGAGGAGGTCGTCGAGGCGCTGGCGCGGGCCGCGGACGTCTACGGCATCAAGCCGAGTTACGGCCGGCTCTACGGCCTGCTGTTCTTCGCCGAGGAACCGCTGTCGCTCGACGACCTCGTCGACAGGAGCGACTACGCCAAGTCGACGGTCAGCACCGCGATGACCGCGCTGGAGCGGTACCACTTCGTCCACCGCCGGTCGATCCCCGGCGAGGGCAAGCGGGCCTACTTCGAGGCCGAGACCGACCTCTGGCACGTCTGCCAGCAGTTCCTCACCCAGGAGGTCCGCAGCGAGATCCGCATCATGAACCGGGCGCTCGACGACGCGGCCGAGACGCTCCGGGCGGCCGACTCCGAGCGCGCCCGGCGCGACCTCGAGAAGGTCGAGAGGCTGCAGGGACTCTACGAGAAGGCCGACACGGCGGTGACCGTCCTGACGGGCTCGTCGCTCGACAGGATCGCGGGCGTGCTCCGACGGCTCCGGTCGGGCGAGTAGGTCCGGTGGCCGACCCGGGAACTGCTTCCGAACGGTCGGGGCCGCCCGACCCCAATCCCTTATATCCTCCCCCGAAAACGACCACCCAATGGCCTCCTGGAAGCGGCGGACTCTCTACTACGTCTCGACGCTCGCGGTCGTCTTCGTCGTCTACGCGCTGGTCTACGACTACGGGATGACCGTCTACGAGGGGCGGCCCCAGCCGTTCTACCACTCGCTGCAGGTCGTCGTGGAGACGTTCACGACCACGGGGTACGGCTCCGACGCGCCGTGGGCGACCCCGGAGATGAACGTGCTGGTGATGATCATGGACCTGACCGGGGTCATCCTCATCTTCATGGCGCTGCCGGTGTTCGTCGTCCCGCTGTTCGAGGACGCGCTCTCGACCACGCTCCCCACCGCGGTCGACCACATGGCGGACCACGTGGTCATCTGCACCTACTCGCCGCGGGCCGAGACGCTCATCTCCGAACTGGAGTCGTGGGACGTCGAGTACGTCATCGTCGAGCCCGACCGCGACCGGGCGATGGGCCTCTACGAGTCGGGCTACTCGGTCATCCACGGCGACCCCGAGTCTGTCGAGACCCTGGAGGCGGCGAACCTCGGCGCGGCCACCGCGCTCGTCGCCGACGCCAGCGACGAGGTCGACGTGAGCATCGTGCTGACCGCCCACGAGGCCGCCGAGGACGTCCGGGTCGTCAGCGTGGTGGAGGACCCCGACCAGCGGACCTACCACGAGCTCGCCGGCGTCGACGAGGTGCTCTCGCCCCGGCAACTGGTCGGCGAGAGCCTGGCCGACAAGGTGACCACCGCGGTCTCGACCGAGCTGGGCGACGCGGTCGAGATCGGCGCCGACTTCGAGATCGCCGAGCTCCCGGTCCAGCGCGGGAGCGAGATCGCGGACCACACGCTGGCCGAGAGCGGCATCCGCGAGCGGTCGGGGGCGAACGTCATCGGCGCGTGGGTCCGCGGCGAGTTCGAGACGCCGCCCTCCCCCGACCTCGAACTCGACGCCGGGACGGTACTGCTCGTCTCGGGCCGCCAGTCCCAGCTCGAACGGCTCAAGGAGTTCACGAGCTCGAAGGCCCACCGGCCCCGGCAGGGAACGGTGCTCGTCGTCGGCCACGGCGAGGTCGGGTCGACGGTCACCGACGCGCTCGCGTCGGCCAACATCTCCTACACGGTGGTCGACATCGAGGACAAGCCGGGCGTCGACGTGGTGGGCGACACGACCGACCCCGAGACGCTCGAGGAGGCGGGCATCGAACAGGCCCGGACCGTGGTGTTCACCATCGCCGACGACACCCTGACCGGGTTCGGGACGCTGGTCGCGCGAGACCTCAACCCCGACGTCGAGGTGCTGACCCGGGCCGAGGAGACCGGGAACGTCCAGAAGCTCTACCGCGCCGGCGCCGACTACGTCCTCGCGCTGGCGACCGTCTCGGGTCGGATGCTGGCCTCGACCATCCTGGAGCGCGAGGAGGTCATCTCGATGGACAAGCAGGTCGAGATCGTCAGGACGACCGCCGAGGGGTTCGTCGGCCAGACTCTCGCCGAGGCCGACGTCCGGGCCCGGACCGGCTGCACGGTCGTGGCCGTCGAGCGCGACGGCGACGTGTTGACCGAGGTCGGCCCGGATTTCCGGTTCCAGCGCGGCGACGCCGTCGTCGTCGCCGGCCCCGACGAGGGCGTCAACCGGTTCACGACGCTGGCGAACTGATCGCGGTACGGGAGGGATATCCCCGGCGGGTCCCGGTGACGGGTCCGGTAACGCCGGGTTTCGGTTCGGGGGTTTTTGTCGTTCGGTCCCGTACTCGGTCCACCCACAGCGGTCACGCGGGGTCGGGGGAACGATGAACGTCATCGAAGGGGCAAGAATCAGTTGGCGCAACATCCGGGAACACAAGCTTCGGTCGACGCTGACGACGCTCGGGGTCATCATCGGCGTCGCGGCGGTCATCACGTTCGTCACGCTGGGAGCCAGCCTCCAGGCGGACATCATCAGGACCGTGGCCGGCGGCAACGCCGCCACGATGTACGTGACCGCCCAGTCGCCCGGCGACGGCAGGGTGCCGTCGCTCGGGAGCGCGGGCGGGTCGGTCGTCTTCACCCAGCACGACGTCGAGCAGATACGCGAACTCGATGGGGTCGAGGTCATCGCACCGGAGAGCGGCATCGCGGCCACGTCGGTGACCCACAACAACTCGTCGGTGGGCAGACAGTGGATAACGGTGTCCTCGCCCGGCTACTTCCGGGCGCGCAACATTACGTTCCAGTCGGGACGACCGTTCCGGACGGGCCAGCGCGAGGTGGTGTTGAACCGGCCCGCGGCCCGGATGTTCGCCGACAACGTCACCGTCGGCGAGAACGTCTCGTTCACCCGGGCGGCCAACGGCGAGACGCTGAACGCCACCGTGGCCGGCATCGTCAGGCCGAAGAGCGGCGGCGACATCCTCGGCTTCAGCCAGGGCAGCGCCCAGCCCGCCATCTACGCGCCGGCCCGGCCCTACTACGAGCGGACGGTGACGAGCCCCTCGCTCCAGACCCGCCAGCTGGTCTACGGGCGGCTGCTCGTCAAGGCACAGTCGCCGAGCCGGGTCGACGCGGTCCAGGGCCGGGTGTACAACTACCTGGGCGAGCGGTCCGACGCCCGCCAGCTCAAGTCCCAGTCCTACCAGTTCGAGGTCACGACCCAGGACCAGATCGTCGGCCAGGTGAAGCAGCTGACCAGCACGTTCACCGCCTACATCTCGGGTATCGCGGTCATCTCGCTCGTCGTCGGCTCCATCGGCATCGCCAACATCATGCTGGTGAGCGTGACCGAGCGCACCCGCGAGATCGGCATCATGAAGGCGGTCGGCGCACAGAACCGCGACGTCCTCCAGCTGTTCCTCGTCGAGGCGGTGATGCTCGGCGTGCTCGGGTCCGCGCTCGGCGCGGTGGTCGGCGTCGCCGGCGGGTACGCGGGCGCGGAGGCCATCGGGCTCCCGCTGGCGTTCCAGCCCATCTGGTTCGTGGCGGCGGTCGGGGTCGGCGTCGTGGTCGGGGTGCTCGCCGGGCTCTACCCGGCCTGGGACGCCGCCCACACCGACCCCATCGACGCGCTCCGCTACGAGTGACCGGGGTCGTCGGGCGGCCCCGCGGAGCGACCGGCCGGCTCGGCCGTCTCCGTTCGCCGGGTTACGTACGAGATGGCGTCGCAAGCGCGGGGCGCGTAGACGCCGCCTGACGGAAGTTGTTAGTTATCTGAACTCTTCGTGGCGGACCGAGAACCGAGTTCCGGACGCGCCGACGAGC